>DIUB01000156.1:0-1442 GCA_002422265.1 Geobacter sp. UBA6169 | reverse complement strand
CGTGAAGATATCATCACGGTGATGGAGGGACTGATGGCCCGCATCTTCAGTGAGGCCAAAGGGGTGCAGGTGCAGCTGCCGATCCAGCGGATGACCTACCAGGAGGCGATCCGGCGTTTCGGAGTTGACAACCCGGATCTGCGTTTTGGTCTGGAGCTGGTGGAACTGACCGATATCGTCAAGGGTTCCGGGTTCAAGGTCTTTGTCGATGTGGCAGCTGGTGGAGGTATTATCAAAGGGATCAACGCCAAGGGGTGCGCCACGTTCTCCCGCAAAGAGATCGATGAGTTGACCAACTTTGTAGCGATCTATGGTGCCAAAGGGCTGGCCTATGTCAAGGTGACCGCCGAGGGCTGGCAATCACCGATCACCAAGTTTTTCAATGAGGCCGAGATCACGGCCATGAATAACGCTTTTGGGGCAGAGGAGGGCGACCTGCTGCTGTTTGTGGCTGACAAGCCCAAGGTGGTGAATGACTCGCTGGGCAAGCTGCGCAATCAGCTGGCCTCGATTCTGAAGCTGACCAGCCCGGATGAGTTCCGTTTTGTCTGGATCACCGATTTCCCGCTGTTTGAGTGGGATGAAGAAGACAAACGCTGGTGTGCCGTGCATCACCCCTTTACCGCACCAATGGACGAGGATGTTGACTTTGTAGAGTCAGATCCTGGCCGTTGCCGGGCCAAGGCCTATGACCTGGTGCTGAACGGTAATGAGATCGGCGGCGGTTCGATCCGTATCCATCAAGAACAGGTGCAGTCATTGATGTTCAAGATGCTGGGCCATTCGGAAGAAGACAAGCGAGCCAAGTTCGGATTTCTGCTGGATGCCCTGGAGTATGGCACTCCGCCCCACGGCGGCATTGCCTTTGGTATGGATCGCCTGATCATGCTNNACCTGTCTGATGTCGGAGGCTCCTTCACCGGTTGATACCAAGCAGCTGCGAGAGCTGGGTGTCCGCCTGGCAACACCTGCTGTACCGTCAGCTGCGTAGCTGTTTCATGCAGCTGCGCCTTCCTCTGCTGTTACTGTTGCTGCTGCTGGTGCTGACAGGCTGCGGCAGCCATGATCCGCTCTGGCGGATGAAGGCGCAGCTCATGCTGCTGCAGCTGCAGCAGGAGCAGGCTGAAACGATACTACCTGATGACTACGACAGTGTCTGCTCTACCTTCCAGCAGGGGGAGCAGATTGCTGTTGAAGACGGGGATGACGAACAGGCTGACCGCCAGTTTCTGCTTGCCTATCAGAAGGGACTGTTGCTGCGGAGCGAGCTTGAACAACAGCGTATCCGTCTGAAAGAAGAGGCGCTGCAGAAGGTGATTGAAGAGCGTGCTCAAAGGGAAGAAGAAGAGCGTGCCCGACTTGAGGCTGAACAGCAGCAACTGCTGGAACAACAGGCAGAGGCATTCAAGAAGCTCAAATCATCAAAGAAAAACAATCAAGAG
>DIUB01000054.1:21569-31937 GCA_002422265.1 Geobacter sp. UBA6169 | reverse complement strand
GTCAGCAGATTTTCACCGGCCTGTGCTGCAAAGGCCTCCTTGATTCCCAACACCTCCACTTGTACAAGCATCCGGACGATTCTCGCAACGGCGTTGTCCATAAGCTCCTGCGGCCCTTTGGTGCTCGTTTCACCGGTCACCGGATGTTGCCAGCTGTCCGGCCATACTCCCTTGCGGCCCCGCTTCCACCCGAATGGATAGAACAGTTTGTGTCTGCTCCGCAAAAACGGCACCGGCAACAGCGCCAGTAATCCGGCTGCCAGCTGCCAGCCGGGCGCTCCGTACATCCCCTGAATCAGAACATGCAGTGCCACAGCTTGACGCAGCGCCTGCTCCGGCAGGGTGCCGGACGGGTCAAAGAGACCGCCCAGTACGGTGACAGCGGTATCCTGTACCCGCTGATCAACCAGATCCCGCAATCGCAGCACCGGCGGTTTGTGGTGCGTTGCAAGTAACCAGAGATCCAGTCCGGTCTCAACGGCGTAATGGCGCGTCATGTCGTTGCCGGACAGGGCGTAGACAAACGGATGGCAGACGATGTCCGCCTCGATGTGGGCCGCCACTCCCAGCAGGCAGGCGATAACGGCAGGGTCAGGGGTCAAGGGGCAAGGGGCAACAACCGGACTATCGTTCCCCCCCTGACCCTTGACCCTTGACCCTTGACCCTCAAGAAAACGGATCAGCGGCTGGTAACTGCTGCCGGGGGGATCATGAAAGCGGTCCGCTGATGCAAGGGCCGCTGCGCTCCAGCGGTCGGCCACCAGGTGCAGCAGGGTGTCCGGCAGGACCGCACCGGTCAGATAGAGCTGCTGTTCCTGGTGCAGCAGTTTCCTGACGAGGCTGTCCGCAGGCAGTTGTTGCACGGCGTGTGCCGCCAGCCACCAGTGGGTCAGTTCCTTGGGCATGGGTGGGAGCTTAGCAGTGCAGGCGGGGGGTGGCCACGATCCGGTTACGGCCCTGTTGCTTGGCCAGGTAGAGGGCTTTGTCGGCTGCCTCCTGCAGGCAGGTGATGGTCTGATCGCGCTGGGCTATGGCAGTGGCAATGCCGATACTCAGCGTTACCCGATCACCCAGCGGCGTGGCCGGGTGGGGCAGAGCCAGTTGCTCAACGGCCTGCAGGATATCCTGGGCCACGGTCAGCGCCCCTTCCACATCGGTTTCCGGCAGCAGAGCCAGAAACTCCTCACCTCCGTAGCGCCCCAGCACATCGGCAGCCCTGCTCAGCTGTCCCTTCAGGCATCCGGCAATGGTGCGCAGGCAGTCGTCACCCGCCAGGTGGCCGCAGCTGTCATTGTAGGCCTTGAAATAATCGATATCCATCATCAACAGCGATAACGGCTTCAGTGACCTGCTCCCCCGCCGCCATTCCCGATCCAGGGCCTCGTTCAGGGCGCGACGGTTGGGAATGCCGGTCAGGCCGTCCAGGTGCGAGAGGCGGGCCAGCAGATCCCGTTGGCGCTTGAGTTCAATCTGGTTGCGGATCCGCAGACGGACAATGGTGGGATTGAACGGCTTGGTGATGTAGTCCACCGCCCCAAGCTCCAGGCCGATGGCCTCATCTTCCTGCATGCACATGGCGGTGATAAAGATGATCGGGATATCCCGCAGCACCGGATCGGCCTTGAGAGTACGGCAGACCTCATAGCCATCCATGTCCGGCATGATGATATCCAGCAGGATCAGGTCCGGCAGTGATTCGGCTGCAATCCGCAGGGCATCGCGGCCGTTGGTGGCAAAAAAGAGGTGGTAGCCGTCCTTTAAGGTCTCGTTCAGCATCTGGATGTTGGTGGGGGCATCATCCACCAGCAGAATCATCAGCTTTCCATCGCAATCGGGCGACGTCATCGGTTCTCCTTACCGGTACCGGTTTTTTCAGCCAGGGTATACAGTAGCATTAACCCCTGCTGGTAGTCAAGGCGCTGGACCGCATCGCAAAGTGCGTCAATATCGGCGCGGGTGTTGTCTGCTGTCACCAGGCTGCGTAGACGGCTCAGCGGCCCAGCCACCTCCAGTGAGTGTATCTCAAGCAGGTGCTGCAGCTCGCTCAACAGGTGTCCGGTTTCACCCGGAGGCTCTGCAGGCTGCGCTGCACAGAGGTCCGGTGCGGGTGTTGCCAGAGTGCCTGCCGTGGTCAGTATCTCCTGAAGTGCAGACTCGAACAACGGCATAAGCGCACCGATTGCCGTATGCTCTCTGTTTTTGAGTGCTGTTTCAAGGCTGCGGGCAGCCAGATGCAGGCGATCAGCCGCAAGGTTGCCGGCTACCCCTTTCAGGCCATGGACCATGCGTGCGGCTGCGGCGGTATCATCTTCAGCCAGCAGGTGTCTCAGTTCTTCGGCAGTGCCCTGCTGCTCCTGGCCGAAGAGGTGCACCAGCTGCAGGAGCAGACTGGTGTTGCCGTTTAGCCGCTGCAGGGCCTGCGTAAGGTTGATGCCGGGCAGCTGCAGGGCGGGGGTGGCGTCCGGCAAATTTTCAGCGGAACCGCCGGTCTCCGTGGGGAGTGGCGGACGATTGGTCAGTCGCGCAACCAGGCCGTACAGCTGATCAACGGCAATCGGTTTGGGAAGGTGCTCATTCATGCCGTTTGCCAGACAGCGTTCCCGTTCCTCAGCCTGGGCATGGGCGGTCATGGCGATGATCGGCAGCCGGTTACGGCTGAAGCGGCGGCGGATCTCCCGGGTGGCCTCATAGCCGTCCATCTGGGGCATCTGGATATCCATCAGGATCAGATCCACCGATTCGCCGTGGCTCTGCATGAATGCCACCGCTTCCTGGCCGTTGGTGACCGTGTCAACCCTGGCACCGACCGCCTCCAGCAGTTCCTGAGCGATCAACCGGTTGACCGGATGATCTTCAGCCACCAGCAGCTGCAGGCCTTGCAGGCTGCGGTACTGCCGGATCAGCCTGTTACGGTCCTGCGTGCGTCCTTTGGCAGCCGCAGGGGCCGGGCTGATGCCGAACCGGGCGGTAAACCTGAAGCAGCTGCCAGCGCCGGGACTGCTGGTAACGGTAATGGTGCCGCCCATCATTTCGACCAGACTGCGGCAGATGGTCAGTCCCAGACCGGTGCCGCCATGGGTGCGGGTGGTGGAGGCATCTCCCTGTGAAAACGGTTTAAACAGCCGTGCCAGGGTGGCCTGATCCATGCCGATGCCGGTGTCGCTGACCGCCACCTCCAGCTGGAGCTGCCCGTTCCGCTCCGGCTGCGTCCCGGTAATCTCCAGCGTAACGCTGCCCTGTTCGGTAAACTTGATTGCATTGCCCAGCAGGTTCATCAGTACCTGCTCAAGACGCAGCGGATCCCCCACCAGGGCGTCAGGCAGATCAGGTGCCAGCCGGAGTTCAAGCGTAATCCCCTTGCTGCGGGTCTTCATGGCCAGTAGCGAGACCACGCGGCGTACCACCTCATCCAGAGAAAAATCGATCTGTTCCATCTGCAGGCTGCCGGCCTCTATCCGCGACACATCCAGGATATCGTTGATGATTCCCAGCAGTGACTGTGCCGAGCTGTTGACGGTCTGCAGATATTCACGCTGTTTGGGTGACAGTTCGGTCTGCAGGGAGAGATGCAGCAGCCCCAGAATGGCGTTCAGCGGGGTACGGATTTCGTGGCTCATGTTGGCCAGAAACTCAGACTTTGAGGAGTTGGCAGCATCGGCCGCATCCCGGGCCTGCTGCAGTTCCCGGCCAAGCGTGGCCAGTTCGCTGGTCAGTTCAGTTATCCGCTGTTCACACGACCGATTGGTCTCATGCAGATGCCGATTGTCCTGCCTGAGCTCATCTTCAATCGCAGCGTTCAGCCAATCCGTTTTTTCCGAGGGGGGTGGTGTTGTCTGCAGTAACGGTGCTGTGCGGGAGAGGGTTGCCACTCCTTGCTGCGCCTGGCTTGCATGGCGGGGCTGGCTGCGGTAGAGCAACCATGCCATCAACAGCGGCCAGAAGACCGCAACGGCAAGCAGCAACAGATTCAGCTGATTGATACGCTGCTGCCCCTGTTGCCGAACCAGAGTGTACAAGCTGTGTACCTGCTCGATCTGGGGGCGGCCCTCTTTCAGCTGCTCGATAAGCTGGTTGGCAGCGCGGCTGGAAAGGGTGGCACTGCCGCGGACAGACGGTTCGAACTGCTGTGACAGCCGGACGGGAAACGACCGGAGCTGATCCAGCAGCGCACGCTCTGCCGGCGTATCTAAAACAGGCTGGAGATTGACGCTCAGATTGCTGATCCGGTTGCGGGTGGCCTGCAGGTGGAACTGAGCAGATCTGCCCGAGCCGCTGGGGGGATCACCGAGAAACAGGATAAAATCCTGCAGCTCATCAGCCAGCGGCCGGGTCTGTGCAATCCCCCTGGCGGTTGCTGCCTCCAGGCGATGGCCGTAAAACAGCCCGCCTGCAGCGCCGACAGCACAGAGCAGGGGAACCAGCACCAGCAGAAACAGTTGCAAACGGAGGGACATGGTAGTGACACCGGAATAAAATAGGCTCAACAGGCAGCAAGTATACCGGTTTTGGCGGGATTCACAAGCAGGTATGACAGCTGCTTGCAGACAGCTGCGGCTCCGGTGTACAGTGCGGGCTATGTACACCCATGACTGGTACCATCTTGTTGCGCAGCGGCTGGGCCGGGTCCAGCTGCCGGCAATCTCCCCGCCCGATGACCGGCGGCCTGCTGCCGTGGCCTTGCTGCTGCGGATGAACGGCAGCGGCCCGGAGCTGTTTTTTATTGAGCGGGCCCATCACCCCGATGATCCCTGGTCCGGCAATATCGGGTTTCCCGGTGGTCGCCGCGATCCGGATGACGCAACCCTGCGTCACACAGCAGAGCGGGAGACACGGGAAGAGGTGGGGATTGATCTCGGATCGGCCGTCTGCCTGGGGCGGTTGTCCGACATTGTCGGTGCCAACCTGCCGGTACGGGTCTCCTGCTTTGTCTACGGGCTGCATCAGACCATTGCACCGCAGCTTTCAGATGAGGTGCATGACGCCTTCTGGTATCAGCTGGAGGCGTTACAGGCCCCCCATCGCCAGATCATTGCGACGGTTCGTTTTGGTGAGCGGGAACTGCAGGCCCCGGCCATTGATCTGGGGCTGCCGGGCAAGATGGTGCTGTGGGGGATCACCTACCGGCTGGTGAGCCAGTTCAGGGAGCTGCTTGATTCCGGCGAGGTGCATCCGTTGCCATACGAACTGCCGCTTTAATTAGCAACCATACCGTCCTGCCGCAGGCGTTTCACCAGCAGATAGCCCAGGTCGCGACTTTCGATGAACTTGTTGTCGTCATCGGAAGCCTTGACGGTTGCAGTCCAGAGCAGCTGACCGCTTTCCGCATGGTAGAGGTTGACCTGCAGGGTGGCTATCTGCCGGTCGTCCCATGATGAGGGTAATAGTCCTTCACTGTACAGTACGGCACCCTGGCCCTGCTGGTGCAGGTTCTGATTGCCGGTGGAGATGCCCCGGATGGTCAGGATCCCGTCACAGCCGGATCTGCTGACCGCAGTCTGCAGTTCTTCTTTGGTATACTGCTCCCTGATCGATACATAGCTGTGGCCGGCAACGGCAGCAATGCCGCTGTCACGCATTTCACCGGCTATGATGTTTTCAGACATGGTGCGTACCTGCTGATCAAGGTTCAGGTTGACGATCAGCAGTTTTTGGTGCGGGGTTGCGGCAGCGGCTGCAGAGCTGCGCCAGCTTTCCTGTATCGTTACGGTAGAACATCCTCCCGCAAGCAGGGTTGCCGACAGGCAGAGACACAGCAGAAAGAGAAACCTGACAGGCATGGAGCGCTCCGATCTGATTACTTTGAAGAGATGAAACCTTGTTGGACAAGGGCCTTGATGACCAGGTCTGTCAGCTCTTGTGTGGAGCTGATCAGCCGCTCTGCATGGGATTCCTCTGACCTGCCTGACCAGA
This sequence comes from Geobacter sp. UBA6169, assembly GCA_002422265.1. Lineage (GTDB taxonomy): Bacteria > Desulfobacterota > Desulfuromonadia > Geobacterales > Pseudopelobacteraceae > Trichlorobacter. The sequence goes on along the minus strand of DIUB01000054.1, from coordinate 26,027 downwards.
CCTTGGTACCGGTTGCGGCATCAAAGAGTGTGATTTCAAGGCTGGTCACTGATGAGATGATCTCGTCAACCGGTTTTGCGTCAAAACTGGCATAGCTGCCGAGCCCTTCCCAGTAATTACCGTAATAATCGTAGTAGTCCACAAAGTCGACACCACGGTCCGTCATGACAAAACCGGTTTTTGTATCGCGCTTGTTTTTAACGGACAGGAAACGGGTCATTAATACGGCATTCGCGTGGTGGAGCCGTACCGCCTCGGCAAGGGCCTCCCGTGAGGCCCGGTCTTTCAGGCCCGGCACCGTGTAGCTGGGGATGGCCCGGATACTGCGGTTGCGTAGCCCAGTAGCAAAGATCTCTTCAAAGGTCTGACGAGTTTCAGCGGCCTCCGACAGCCCGACAACCAGTAGCGTGTTATAGGGGCGGGGCGTGATTCCGGGTGTTGTCTGTGAGGAAACCAGGGTGGTGGAGGCACATCCGGAGAGGAAAAGCGCCAGCAAAAGACCAGGCAGCGTGATGGCGAACATTTTCATAGCAGGGGAGGTTCCTTTGCTTTCAGCCGATCCGGACTGATGCGTTTGTTGGAAAGCCTGGTCTCAGGCCTTGAATTTACTCTCGGTCCCGGCAACCAGGCGGCTGATATTGGCGTGATGTTTGATGATGACAATGGCTGAGATGACCGCCGTGGCGATCAGCAGTTCCTGACTGTGGGGGCTGAACCAGATGATCAGCGGCATGGCGGCTGCCGCTGCAATGGAGCCCAGCGAGATGTAGCGCCAGATAGCCACCAGCAGGATGAAGACCCCCAGTGCTGCCAGCACCGCCAGCGGTGCCAATGCCAGGTAGACCCCCAGGGCAGTGGCTACCCCTTTCCCCCCCTTGAACAGCAGGAAGATGGAGAAGACGTGGCCGCAGAAGGCGGCCAGGCCGATCCAGGCCTGCAGCGGTTCCCCCATGCCCAGCTGCCAGGCCAGCAGTACCGGCAGCAGTCCCTTCAGGCAATCGCCGATCAGGGTTATGATCCCCACCTTGCGGCCCATGGTGCGATAGAGGTTGGTGGCACCGATGTTGCCGCTGCCTTCCTTGCGTACGTCAATGCCGTACAGCTTGCCCAGCAGCAGCCCGGTGGGGATGGAACCCAGCAGGTAGGCTCCCAGTATCCAGGCCAGAGCCGTGATCACAACTTGCTGAGCAGGGAACGGGCGTCCCCCAGGTACTTGCTGGACGGGTATTCCCGTACCAGTCGAGTCAGTGCGGATTGGCCCTTTTCGCGGTCCCGTATCTCAAGGGCGGCCTTGCCCAGGTAGTACAGGGTCTCGTCGTGGCCGGTGTAATCGGGGTAATCAACCAGCACCCGCTCAAAGCGGCCGATGGCGGCCGGATAGGCATCGGTGCGGTAGTAGAAGCGACCGACATAGATCTCGTACTGGGCCAGTTTGCCACGGCAATCGGCAATCTTTTCCTGCACCCGGGCCACATATTGAGAGGTGGGGTACTGCCGTATAAAGCTCTCAAACAGGGTCAGGGCATTTTTGGTGGGGGTCTGGTCGGTGTCGATGCCGGTGATCAGGTTGAAGCTGGCCAGCCCCTGACGGTAGAGGGCAAACTGGGCCAGGTCATGGGCCGGGTGCAGCTTGCGGAAATCTTCGTAGGCAGCTCCTGCTTCAATGTAATCGTGATTGAGAAAATAGGCGTTGGCAATGCCGATCTCCGCCTTGGCAGCCAGTTCCGGCTCAGGGAAGGTCTCCCGTACCCGTTTCCATAGTTCAACAGCCGTCTCATAGCGGCTCTTCTGAAAGGCAACCTCCCCCTGGGCGTACAGCTCTTCAGGGGTCGGGTCTGCCTTGGGGGTGCTGGCGCACCCCTGCAGGAACAACAGCAGGGCAGGGATACACAACAGGACAGCACGAGTCAGTTTCATGATCAATCCTTCTGGGTAAGTTCCCTTCGACTCCGCTCAGGGAACAGTTTGTGCGCTGAGCAGGCCAGTACTGAGCGAAGTCGAAGTAATCGAAGCGCGTTTCNNATTAGTCCAGCAGGTCGCTGCCGGCAGGGGCGGCAGCCAGGGCGGCAATGATGTCGTGATTCAGCCAGAGTGCCGGTTCAGTACAGCTGAACGATGCCTGCAGCATCAGCCTGCCGGTGGCACGGAAGACCACCCGGGACAGCTCGGCGCAGACCAGCTGCTTCTGATCACGGTGCATCGCCATCAATCCTGCAGAGGTGGCCAGCATCAGCTCCATCTGCTCACGGGTGGAGTGCTGGGGCCAGGTATCAAAGGCCAACGCCTCGGTGATCAGCGGGGCTGCCAGATATGAACCGGCAGTCTGCAGCAGGTCATCCAGGCTGCTGTCGTCCGCCAGCAGGGCAGCGCACCGGTCAACAAGCGGCTGCGCGCGATTTCCGGCGGTCTGCTGCAGCGAGGTCAGGAGCGGGTACAGTGACAGCTCCACCCCCAGAAACAGGGCGCTGGAGTTGGTCAGTATCTCCGGGCAGTTAAAGACCGTGGCGTTGATGCCCTGCGTGCGGGCTGCAACGGCGTGGTCTTCAAGCCTGATCTTGGCATAGCCTTGCAGATAGGGGGTGTAGGACTGCCAGTGGTACCCACCCTTCACCAGCACGCCAGTGCCGTGGTAGCCGTAGGCGGTGTAGGCCACCCGTGCCCCGGCCTGCTCCTGTCGTTGACGTAGCGGGGCGGATGCCTCGATCAGGTGGCTGAAGGTGTCGGCAGTCACTTCGTTGAAGCTGGCATCGCAGAGCTGCCCGATCCCGCTGCTCCAGAACGGCTCAGAGGCCAGGTATTTGTCGCCGCTCCCCTTGAAGACACGGTTTAACAGCGGCATGAAGAACCGGGCGCGGGGGATGCCGCCGGCCATGGTGTGGGCCAGTACCAGGTTGGCCGATGGTGGAATCAGCTGTTCCAGTTCTGCCAGCACCAGTCGCAGATTAGCGCAGAAACGGGCCTGACCGGCGGCCCGGGCCTGCTCAATGAAGTCCGGCTCAAAGCTGATCTGCTCCCAGTCGTCCGGCTTGGCCTTTTTCAGCCGATCAGCAACCGAAGGGGCACCGTCCGGGGTCTCCAGATCAAACCCGGCTTCCAGCGGCAGGTTGATAATTTTCCCCCCCAGCACAGATTCGGCCTCGGCCAGTTCTTCCGGTGTCAGCGGCCGCAGGGTACCGTCGCTGTCGCGTCGTCCCACGGTGGTGCCGATTACGGTCATACCCAGCCTGGTTGCCTCTTCCAGCAGGCCGTTGGCGTAGCCGCGGCCAAACAGCTCACCGATCAGCACCAGAACATCGCCGGCCTTATAGGCGGCAACAGGCGGTAGGGACGTCATAGGGCAATAATCAGCCATAGGGTGCAGACTCCTTGCAGGTAATGAGAAGTTGGTTTTTTTATCACGATTGCCGGCAGGTTGGAAACAGAAAACCTGTTCCGTGATCCCGGATGATGACAAGCAGGACTATTGGTGCTAGTTTTCTGTCCACCTGGGGAGAGAACAGCCATGAGCATGAAGACCGATGATCTGATCCTGCTGGGCCATGGGAGTGGCGGCACGCTGTCCCACCGGCTGCTGGACGAGCTGATTGTTGCCACCCTCTCGGGCCGTGGCCCGAACGAGCAGAATGATGCCGCCCTGCTGGCGGCAGGCAGTACCCGGCTGGCCTTTACCACTGACGGCTATGTGGTGGACCCGCCCCGGTTCCCCGGTGGCAGCATCGGTTCACTGGCCGTACACGGCACGGTCAACGATCTGGCCATGATGGGGGCCCGTCCCCTGTGGCTTTCCTGCGCCCTGATTATTGAAGAGGGTTTCAGCCGCAGTCTGTTAGCCGAGATCCTGACCGATATGCGGCAGGCTGCAGACAGCGCCCAGGTGCGGATTGTGACCGGCGATACCAAGGTGGTACCCCGGGGCAAGGCAGATAAGATCTTCATCACCACCTCCGGGGTGGGGGTGCTGGAGCATGACCTCTCCATACACGGCGCTAACGCCCGTCCCGGTGACCGGGTAATCCTCTCCGGCAGTATGGGTGATCATGGCATTGCGGTGATGGCGGCCCGCGAAGGACTGCCGGTAGCCGGCTTGTGCAGTGACTCCGCAGCGCTGTGGGGATTGGTGGATCAGATGCTTGCCTGCGCCGGAGCAGGGGTGCGGGTGTTGCGTGACCCAACCCGGGGTGGTGTAGCCACTACCCTGAAGGAGATTGCACAGCAGTCCGGTGTGACGATCCAGCTGGAGGAAGAACAGGTGCCGGTTGCGCCCCAGGTGCGGGCGGTCTGCGACATCCTGGGGCTTGATCCGTTCTATGTAGCCAATGAAGGCAAGCTGCTGGCAGTGGTGGCACCCGAAGCTGCCGAGCCGCTGCTTGAAGCGATGCAGCAGCATCCGCTGGGCGCGCAGGCCGCCATCATCGGCACGGTGGAGGAAGGCGAGCCGGGCCGGGTGCGGATGCGGAC
>DIUB01000054.1:0-21552 GCA_002422265.1 Geobacter sp. UBA6169 | reverse complement strand
CCGGTCACACCGGCAGTACGGGCCCTGCGTGCAGCAGGGATCAGTTTTACGGATCATCCCTATGCCTATGAGGAAAAGGGCGGTACTGCGGTCTCCTCACGAGAGCTGGGGGTTGATGAACATTGCGTGATCAAGACCCTGGTGATGGAAGATGACCGGAAGGAGCCGCTGCTGGTGCTGATGCACGGCGATCTGCAGGTCTCCACCAAAGAGCTGGCCCGTCAGATCGGCGCACGCAGTGTCGAACCCTGCCGTCCGGAGGCCGCCCAGAAGCATACCGGCTACCTGACCGGCGGTACCTCCCCCTTCGGCACCAGAAAACAGCTGCCGGTCTACATCGAGCAGAGCATCCTTGAACTGGAGCGGATCTACATCAACGGCGGCAAGCGCGGCTACCTGGTGGGGATGGCTCCGGCTGATCTGGCCGCCCTGCTGCAGCCGACAGCGGTGCAGGCGGGGTACGCGAAATAACATGTATGGAGCGAAGAAGCGATGATCTCTCGTGTAAAGCTCGATCCTGAGCTGGTGGACCAACTGAAGCGGGTGCTGGATGCGGTGGAACAGCTGCTGCCCAAGCCGATCCCGAGGCTTGACTGGAACGAGGTGCATGCTGCCAACTGGCACCGCCGTGCTGCCAGCGGCTATTTTGACCCGGTGCCGGAGATCGAATCAATGCAGCTGGATGATCTGCTGGGGATTGATGAGCAGAAGCGGGTGGTGGAGCAGAACACCCGTCAGTTTCTGGCCGGCTACCCGGCCAACAACGTGCTGTTGTGGGGTACCCGTGGCACCGGCAAGTCGTCGCTGGTGCGGGCGCTGCTGCACGCCTATGCCGGTCAGGGGTTGCGGGTGATCCAGGTGGACAAGGATGATCTGGTACATCTGCCAGAGATGGTGGCGATGATCAAGCGTGAGCCGTACCGTTTTATCCTGTTTTCCGACGACGTCTCCTTTGAAACCGGTGAATCAAGCTACAAGATGCTCAAAAGCGCCCTGGACGGCTCGGTCTATGCGCCGCCGGACAACGTGCTGATCTACGTCACCTCTAACCGGCGTCACCTGCTGCCGGAGTATGAGAGCGACAACCGTGGCGCCATGCTGGTCAACAACGAGATCCACCACGGTGAGGCGGTGGAGGAGAAGATCTCCCTCTCCGGTCGCTTTGGTCTGTGGGTCGGGTTTCACCCCTTTACCCAGGATCAGTTTCTGGAGGTGGCCCGGCAGTGGGTCGAGCGGCTGGCTGGCGCTCGGGGCCTGCAGCAGCCGTGGGATGACGAGGCACGCCTGGCTGCCATCCGCTGGTGCCGTCAGAAGGGGGACAACAGCGGCCGGATCGCCCTGCAGTTTGCCAACCAGTGGGTCGGCAGCATGCTGCTCACACAAGCCTCACCGTTAAACAACAACTGAAACAATGACCTCGATACGAATCTTTATCAGCAGTGTTCAGAAGGAACTGGCAGAAGAGCGGCTTGCCCTGCGGGATTATCTTCAAGGCGATGCGCTCTTGCGTCGTTTCTTTGAGGTGTTTCTGTTTGAGGATATGCCCGCAGCTGATCAAAGAGCCGATGCCTGTTATCTGGAGGAAGTGCAGAAGTGCGATCTTTACCTCGGTATTTTTGCGTATCAATACGGCTGGGAGGATGAAACGGGGGTTTCACCCACCCACTATGAGTTTAACCGGGCAACAGAGCTGGGGAAATATCGCCTCATTTATGTCAAGGGGGTTGATGACGAGGTCAGACACCCAAAGATGAAGGTTTTGATCAGCGAGGCCGGCGCATCTCTGATCCGTCGCCGCTTCAACTCATCGGAAGAGTTGATATCCGCCGTCTACGTCAGTCTCGTCAGGTTGCTTGAGGAACGAGAACTGATCCGTTTCAGCCCGTTTGATGCCAGTTACTGCCGTAACGCCACGCTTGATGATCTTGAGAACGATAAGATCACCCGTTTTCTCGGACTGGCGCGTCGTGGACGCAGTTTTCCTCTGCCGGAAGACACCACGCCGCAAGAAGTACTGATTCATCTCAACCTGCTCGATAACGGACGACCAACCCATGCCGCAATCCTGCTCTTTGGCAAAAAGCCACAACGTTTTCTGATTACTTCCGAGGTGAAATGTGCCCATTTTCATGGGTTTCATGTTGAAAAGCCGATACCTTCGTATCAAGTATACAAAGGTACCGTTTTTGATCTTGTTGATCAGGCAAAAGACTTTGTACTCTCCAAAATTGATCTCTGGACCGGTGATCGATCCCAGGGGGTCCAAGTCTCAACCGTCTATGAAATCCCGCAGGAGGTGGTATCCGAGGCCATTGTCAATGCCGTTTGCCATCGAGATTACACCAGCAACGCAAGCGTCCAGGTGATGCTGTTCAAGGATCGCCTGGAAGTCTGGAATCCGGGCTCATTACCGCCAACCCTTACTCTGGAAAAGCTGAAAGAACCCCATCACTCTGTCCCTGCCAATCCTTTGATTGCCGAGTCGTTGTACTTGACGAAATACATCGAGCGCATGGGTACCGGTATTCGAGATATGCTTGACCGTTGCCGTCAGGCTGGCTTGCCTGAACCGGAAATACGGCTGGATGGCGGTGTATGGGTAACTACTATTTACCGTAAGGAAAGTACTCAGCAGTCAGAGGCCCATGACGGGGGCCAGTCACCGACCCAGTCACCGACCCAGTCCTTCGGCCCGGTTGTGAGATTGCTTGTTGAGCTGAAAAACACACCGCTCTCATCAGGTGAACTTCGCGATCGATTAAAGCTGTCCCACCGCCCGACATTTCGGCAAAACTACCTTCATCCGGCATTGGAAGAAGGTTTTGTAGAACTGACGATTCCTGATAAGCCGAACAGCAGCCGCCAAAAATACCGCCTGACCGCCAAAGGCCGGGATTATTTGAAGTACTTGTGCATCGAAATTTCGTAATCCTCATTTTCAGTTATGTCATGGGGACAGACGGCAGAGAGAAGTTTGTATCAACCCCGAAACTGCAAAGCAAAAACAGCAGTGATGGTGTTGGGCACGAAATCATATTGTCAGTATCAGCCAGAAGGAGAGCGTCATGCTACGCAAGGCCCAGATTAAGGATGTGAAAGAGATTCAGAAGCTGCTGACCGTTTACGCCAGTAAGGGAGATATGCTCTCCCGTTCATTGTCGGAACTGTATGAGGCGTTGCGTGATTTCTATGTTGAGGTGGGGGATGACGGACGGCTGCTGGGAACAGCGGCACTGCATATTGTCTGGGAAGACCTGGCCGAGGTCCGTTCCGTGGCAGTGGCCGAGGATGCCGGCCGCAAGGGGATCGGCAGCACCCTGGTCACAGCCTGTATCGATGAGGCCCGTCAACTGGGGTTGAAGCGGATCTTCTGCCTGACCTACAAGCCGGAGTTCTTCGGCAAGCTGGGGTTTGTGCTGGTGGACAAATCCACCCTGCCCCACAAGGTCTGGGGCGACTGCATCAAGTGTCCCAAGTTTCCTGATTGTGATGAAAACGCCATGATCCTGGATCTATAGTTCGACCCTGAACTCGGCACCACCATTCACGTTGCGGGCGGTAAGCCTGCCCCCCATGTTGCGCTCAATCAGGGTGCGGGCCATGTAGAGGCCGATACCGGTGCCGACGGCCGGCCCCTTGGTGGTGAAGTAGGGATCAAAGATCTGCGGCAGGATGGCATCTGGTATGCCGCCGCCGTTATCCTGTACCGTTACCACGGTATGGCCCTCTTCGCTCTTGATGGCAATCCTGATCCGGGGGTTGCTGACCTTGCGCTCCAGCAGGATGTCGCGGGCATTGTGCAGGATGTTCATCAGGGCGTGGGAGTATTCGTTGGGGTGACCCACGGCCCGCACCGATTCATCCCCTTCTACCGTTACCTGGATATCGCTGGACGCCAGGGCCGCCCTGATCAGGTTCAGGCTCCGCTCAACCACTTCGCGCAGCACAAACTCCTGTGCCTCCCGGTCTTCCCGGAAAAACTTCCTGAAGTCATCAATGGTGTGGGACATGTAGGTCAGCAGATCCATCACCGTCTCAATCTGCTGGTTCAGCTCCTCTTCAGTCAGCTCCTGACGCTGATGCAGAAACTGCAGGGTCTGGATGCAGATGGCGATGTTGTTGAGCGGCTGCCGCCACTGGTGGGCGATACTGGTCAAAAGCTCTCCCATGGCTGCCAGACGGTTCTGGTGGATCAGCAGATCGTCTTTGGTGCGCAGCTCGGCAATGGCCTGTCGTATCCGCTCCTCCAGCGTTGTGTTCAGCTGTTCCAGCGCCTCCTGTGCCTTCTGGCGCTCTCCGATCTCTTCTTCCAGCTGGATGGTCTTTTCATGCAGCAATTCTTCCGCCCTGGTCCGCTCCGTCACTTCATGCTGCAGTTCCTGGATGGCGCTTGATAGCTGTGCCGTCCGCTCCTGCACTCGATGATCCAGTTCGTTATGCCACTGCTGCAGCTGATCCAGCATCAGGTTGAAGGAGCCGGCCAGTTCTACGACTTCAGCCTGCCCCGTAACGGCTGCCCGTGCGTCCAGCTCGCCGTTGCTGATATTGCGCGAGACGGTCACCATGCTGCGCAGCGGCCGGCTGATGCGGTGGGCAATCAGGATTGTCAGCAGGATGGTGACCAGCAGGCCGGCCAGTCCCAGCAGCAGGTAGGCCCTGCGCTGGTATTTGATCGGGGCCAGCACCTCGCTGCGATCCTTCTCCACCAGCAGGCCCCAGGCCACCTCCGGCGTGATCTGGATATGGCGGTAGGCGGCCAGCACCGGCACTCCCCGGTAGTCAGCAGTGGTGAGCGCCCCTTCACCGCCGGTAACGGCAAGTTTGACATGCTTCGAGCGGTTGACGGTCTGAAGCGGCAGCACCGGCGTGCCGTCGGACAGGTCATAGCGGGGGGTGGTCAAAAACTGTCCTGCTGCGTCCACCAGCAGGATTTCACCGCTTTTGCCCAGCATGCCGTGATCATGCTCCGCAAGTTCCGGTTTCAGCAGGATGTCCAGGTCGCACTCGATCTCGACCAGCAGGAGCGGTGAGCCGTCATCAGTAAGCTCCTGACCGACCTGGCGGATGATATGCAGGCGGGCGCTGCTTTGATCAGGGGTGGGGATCAGGTGCAGGCTTTCATCCATCCCCGGTGCTGCAGCCAGGTTGAGTTGAGCCTGTGAGAGTTCTGAGCCGGTGTAGTCCGGAGCCTGGGCAGCCACAACCGGCCGCCCGGTCTGGGGCACAATGATCCGAACCGATTCCAGCTGATAGGTGGACCGCAGCTGCTCAAACCAGTGGCTGACCTGTTGCCGTACCATCGGATCGCGTCGCAGCTTGTCTGTCTTGACGGCCGGTATCTCGGCCACCACCCGGGCATTGTTGCGGCGCCCTTTCAGCCAGTTCTGTATCAGCTGCTTGCGTGAGTCGGCAACGCTTCCCAACATCTCGAATTCGTGACTGATGGTGCTGCGGACGCTTCCCTTGAAACCGGTGAACGGGATGCCGTACAGCAGTGCCAGCTGGATAGCTGCCAGCACCAGACAGAACAGCAGGCTGAAGGCCACGACCATTTGCAGCCGGATGCTGTGTCTCCAGGGGGGGCGTGGCTCCTGGTCAGTGCTCATGGTGTGGATGCCTCAAGGGCAGTGGCCGTTTTCTTTGCAGACAGCTTCATGGTGCGGCTCCTGTGCTGTAGGAAAACTGCTGCAGCTGGTGACGTTTGGGCTCAGCTGCGACCCGGCGCAGGTAAGCAGGCTTGAGGCCAGCCTGCAGTGCCTTCCAGGATGACCGGGGAGGCAGCTGCTGCTGCCGGTACATAAAATCAAACAGGCGTTTCAGGGTTTCCGCGTCATTACTGCCGGTTCGCAGCAACGGTAGCCCCGGCACATCCAGCAGATCCAACGTGGTAACCCGTGCCACCTCCTGAGGGGTGAGCATGGCCGGCTTGCCGGTAAAGGCGGCCATGCTGTCCACGGTCCAGCGGCTGGCCAGAGCCAGGTTGGCAGGATCCCGTTTCAGCCAGCGTACCCCCCGCAACAGTGCAGCAGAAAGCTCGCGGGCCACCTCCGGCTGCTGCTCAAACAGCTGGCGGGTGACAACAAAGTAAGAGTAGCTGGCCTGCTGGTAGATCCGTTTGAAGCGCCGGGGGTGCTGCGCCAGCAGGGCGGACGGGGTAGGCTCCCAGGCAGCGATGGCGTCTACCCTTTTCTGCAGCAGTGCCTCAGGCAGGGCATTCACCTCCATCATCACCAGGGTCAGATCCTTTTCGGTCAGGCCGGCGGCAGCCATTCCCTGCAACAGTGCCTGGTGGCTGGTTGAACCGGCAACTGAACCGACCCGCTTTTGCCGCAGTTCGCTCATTCGGGTGCCGGTTGGGGCCACCACGGCTGCGTAACTCTGTTTGACCATGCCGAGCACGGCCAGGTCAACCGCCTGTGCAGCCTCCATCAACGGGGAATCTGAAATGCAGAACGCATCAACCTTTCCCTGGCTGAGCAGTGCTACAACTTCCTTTCCCTTGGCCAACGGCTGAAACTGCAGGGTTATCCCCTGCTTTGCCAGGTTGCTCGCCAGGATCCGGTCCCGTTTGAATATCTCAGCCACCACGGCAACCGGTACTGCCAGCGGAAAATAGGCGTAGGTAATGGTGTGGGAAACAACAGGCGCACGTCGTGCGGACTCAACAGCATCCGCTGAAAAACTGCGGAGCAGGAGGCAGGAAATAATGGTACAGCAGACAATGGAGAATCGGAACATGGCGCAGGCTCCTGGTATGCTGACGTACTATCTATTTTATACAAGGTTGCTTTCAAGTGTAGCTGCAAGCAGCGCCATGTCAACAGGGTGAAGAATTAAATCTTGCCTCATGAAGTGTAGTTTGCTCACTGTTGCGGTCACAGAAATGTATAACTGGTTGATATTCTGGCAGGTATGTTCATGCGGTCGGTTACAGTGCTCCCTGCAGGTTAAAGGCTGTTCTGGCCGTAGCGTTTCCTGCTTGACGGGACTTTATGGCAGGTCAATAGTAGGCTTCCCATGAAACGCTTCCGTCTACTCACGATCATACTCCTCTGTTCACTGCTGTTGAGTGCTGCGGTGCTGTGGTTTGCCGTGGCTGCCTATCGCAGTGCCGATCCGGTGGCGCGGGCCATCCTGCAGGGGCTGGCACTGTCGCTGGGGCAGGCTATTGAATCAGTGGCAATGCGGGATGCTTCATTGCAGCAGCTGACTGAATTCCGGTCTCGCGACATTGCCTATTTTGCGGTGCTGGATCGGCAGGGGCGCTTCCGTTTTCATTCAAACCCGGACCTGATTGGCGAACATGCTGATGATCAGCGTTTTGCACGGCTTTTTGAGGTGCCGGAGCTGGCTGAAGAACGCATTCAGCTGGGTACCGGCGAGCTGATTTACGAGACACAACAGCAGCTGCATCTGCCGGGAGAGATACTGGTGTTGCGGCTGGCGCTGCACACCTGGCAGGCTGACCAGATTATTCAGCGTGCCCGCACCGGTTTGACTACGGTTCTGGTCTTGCTGTCTGTTGCCTGGCTGCTGGGGGTGGCCAGCTATCGGCTGGTGCGGCGTGACCAGCGTCGCAGTGAAGAACTGGCCCGACAGGAACAGCTGGCCCAGCTGGGTTCACTGGGGGCGGTGATGGCCCATGAGGTGCGCACCCCGCTGGCCGGCATCAAGGGCTTTGCCCAGCTGCTGGGAGAACAGCTGGTTGATCCGAGGCAACAGCGGCATGCAGCGCGGATTGTGGCTGAGTCGGAGCGGCTGGAGGGGTTGGTGAATGACCTGCTGACCTATGCCCGTCAGGAACCGTTTGCGCCGGGGCAGTCTGATCCGGCAGCGGTTGTGCACGAGGTACGGGAAGGGCTTGCCGCAGCGGCAGCGTTATCAGGAGTTGAATTGGTGGTGGCTGGAACGATTGCGCGACCGGTGGCCTGTCCGGCCGACCGGTTGCGTCAGCTGGTGATGAATCTGTTCACCAACGCCCTGCAGGCGATGCCTGATGGTGGTATTGTGCGGGTGATGCTGGCTGATGACCGTCGGATGGCACAACTGACGATTGCCGATAGCGGTTCCGGTTTTTCTGAAGCGGCGCTTGAACGAGCCGGCACCCCTTTTTTTACAACGCGGGCCAACGGCAGTGGTCTGGGGCTTGCTATCTGCCGCAAACTGGCTGAAGGATACGGGGGAGCAATCATGTTGCGTAACGGTGATGCTGGCGGAGCAGAAGTCTGCCTGACGTTGCCGTTGGTAAGGGAGCAGGTATGAGCAGCGCTGCACGGATACTGCTGGTTGAGGATGATGCCACCTTTCGGGAGCTGATGGTCGCCATCCTTGAGGGTGAAGGGTATGATGTGGTGGAACGTGAGGATGGCAAGGCCGGGCTGATGGCGTTGCAGCGCCAGTCCTTTGATCTGGTGTTGTCCGACCTGCGGCTGCCCGGTCTGAACGGTCTGGAGCTGTTTCGTGCGGTTACGGCCCAGGGGATTGCCCCTCCGTTTGTGTTGTTGACCGCCTTTGGCACGGTGGAGGAGGCGGTGGATGCCATCAAGGAAGGGGTGGCGGATTTTCTGACCAAACCGCTGAAGACCCCGGACTCCCTGCGGGTGCTGGTACGTCGCATTCTTGCTGAAGCCGGACGCAGCCGGAGGTTGCAGGTGCTGCAGGAGCGGGAGGCTGCCGGACTGCCGCCGGATGAGGTGCTGTTTGCCGGTGCGGTGATGGAGCCGTTACGGCGGTTGATTGCTGATGTGGCGCCGACTCCGGCAACGGTGCTGATCAGCGGCGAGTCAGGTACCGGCAAGGAACTGGCGGCCCGGGCGATCCATCAGAGCAGTCAGCGTGCACTGGGTCCGTTTGTGGCCCTGAACTGTGCCGCCATCCCGGAAACATTGCTGGAGAGTGAACTGTTCGGTCATGAGAAGGGGGCCTTCACCGGTGCCACCCAGGTGCGACAGGGCAAGTTTGAGCTGGCTGCCGGGGGCACCCTGTTTCTGGATGAGATCGGTGAGTTGCCGTTGATGCTGCAGGCCAAGTTCCTGCGCGTCCTGCAGGAACGGGTCTTTGAACGGGTGGGAGGGAGCAGGGAGCAACGGGCCGATGTCAGAATTGTAGCTGCCACCAATCGCGACCTTGGTGCTGAAGTGCGTGAGCGGCGTTTCCGCGAAGACCTGTTCTACCGCCTGAACGTCTTTCCGCTGGCCCTTCCCCCGTTGCGTGAGCGTGGTGACGGCTTGCCGTTGCTGGTGGAGTATCTGCTGGGCAAGGCTGCCGAACAGATTGGTCGTGCAGCGCCCGAGATCATGCCCGATGCCTTGCAGGTGCTGATCCGGTACGATTGGCCCGGTAATATCCGCGAGCTGCAGAATGTGCTGGAACGGGCGGTTATTCTCAGCCGGGGGGCGATTACCCTGGCACATCTGCCTGATCTGATCCCTGCCGTTCTGCCTGTTGCTTTGGCTGCAGACCGGGAAGGCAAGGGTCTGCGGGATCTGGAGCGGGATGCCATCATGGATGCCCTGGCCCAGTGTGGTAACAACCGTCGTCTGGCTGCTGAAAAGCTGGGTATAGCCAAACGGACCCTGCAGTACCGGCTGAAGGAGTACGGTCTGGTGGAGTAGGCGGCAGGTGCAGTGTTTGCAGCACGAGGGTGCAAACCTTGCACCACAGGTGGTCTGCTGTTGTTGGTAAAGCCAGTATATTCATTGTAATGACAGGTAGTTACTCTTTTGTGCTGCAATTGGCACACTTGATGGAAATGGTGTGGGTACGAGAGCGCGTCTCATATCAAATCCAGCTTGTGAAGGAGTAGTAACCATGAAGACACGGAGTATGCTGATCTGTGCAGCGGTCCTGACCGCAGTTTTGGCGTTTAATGGAGAGTCATTTGCCCGTGGTGGCGGTGGCGGCATGGGTGGTGGACAGGGAGGCCAGTACCGTGGCCAGTCTGCAGCACCGTCCACAACCCAGGTCCGGCCAGAAGGGTCGCAACGCCGTGACGGCACCTTTCTGCAGACCGGCACCACCGCCAGCGGCGCCACCAGCCGTCCCGGCAAGGGGCGTGGCGTGATGGACGGCACTGGTGTCAATGCACCAGCCCCGACCGCACCGGTTGCCCAGTAGCACACCGGACTGAAGCCGCTGACCAGCCCCAGGGGCTGGCAGCGGCCTTGACACGAAAGGAAAACACCATGAAAACTTTACAGATAGTGGCAGTATGCAGTCTGGTGGCCGCATTGGCCGGATGTGGCAGCAGCGGGACAACACCAGCTCCGACCGCAACAACAGCCTCAGTCAGCGGTTCGGTGGCAGATGGGTATCTGGTCAACGCGACCGTGTTTCTGGACAAAGACCGTGATTTTGTGCAGGACCCTGAGGAGCCATACGCAACCACCGATGGCGCCGGAAAGTATACTCTGGTTGTCGCCACAGCCGATATTGGCAAGTATCCGGTTGTTGCCCTGGCAAAAGCCGGTACAACGATTGATCTGGACGACCCCACCAAAACGGTTGCAGACAGTTATCTGCTCTGCATGCCGGCCGCCTCTCTGGTGACCACTGAAAGCGGTCTGTCCGGTACGGTTGATTCCAATTTTATCAGTCCGATCTCTACCTTGGTGCAGGAGCGGATGGCTGCTGATCCTGCCTTGACCCTTGAAGCTGCCGTTGCCCTGGTGCGTTCTGAACTGGGTCTTCCGGCCGGGGCAAATCCGCTGGGCAACTATCTTCAGGGAGCCAACGCCAATGCACAGCTCCACACCATGGCGCAGGAGATGGTGCGGCTGATGATGGAGCAGCGGTCCCAGATCATGCAAAATGCCAACGGTACCGGTGTTGATCCGCTTAAATACCGTTCCATGGTCCAGACCATGAGTCAGAATATGCAGCAGTTGTATCAAAATGTTACGGCAGAACCGGCTGTTCAGGCAGCGTTCCGTACAACCATGCGTGACCGGATTCAGGCCGGCTTTGTGCGCTAGGGTATGAACATTTCAGGTGTCTCAGGCTGATGTGGGCGAACGCTGTTCGCCCCTGCCGTGGGGGAAGATTGTGCAACGCTTTTTCGTAGCCATAGCAGCAGTGCTGGTGGTGGTTCTGCTGCAGGCGCCTGCCGATGCGTTCTGGGGCTTTGGCAGCTCACGGGATAACAGCGCCAGCGGACTTGACCTGCTGCAGGGGTATGACCGCAACACGGTGGTGACGCTGACCGGCCATGTTGCGGCACGCCCTGATCCAGCCAGTGATCCGGTGATGCTGGATCTGCTGGTGGGGGCTGAAAAGGTGACGCTGGTGCTGGGTCCCCGCTGGTATCTGCAGGATGACGATCTGGACTGGAAAGTGGGCAGCCCGGTGACGGTGCGGGGTTCCAAGGCCCAGGGCAGGGACGGGCAGACCTACCTGTTGACGCAATGGATCAGCATGCCGTCCGGTGGAACCTTGATGCTGCGCAGCGACACCGGGCGCGCCTCCTGGGCAGGTGGTCGTCAAAGCGGACAGCAGGGTGTCCAGGGAGCAGGCGGGGCGTCGCAACGTGGCGGTAATGGTGGAGCTGGTGGCATGCGTAAAGGGCGATGAAGGAGGGTTGTGTGATACATACTGATAAAAGCAGTTCCCTGATCCGCAGGTTGAGCGGAGTCGAAACCGGAGCCGAAGGGAGACGTCAGCGAGCGAGGATACTGAGCCGCTTGCTGGTCTGTCTGGCAGTTCTGTTGGCTGCGATGCCGGTCAGGGCAGAGGATACGGAGCACCGTCTGGGGCAGGGAGTCTCCTTTGCCGCCGGCATCGGCGCCGAGATATCCCATGGTGATTACGGCAGCAATGCCGATGCCACCGTGGTAACGCTGCCGGTACTTCTGGCATTTAATCCGACAGAGTCGCTTGACTTGACCCTGGAGCTGCCGATGGTCTTTCTGACCAGCAAGACCGGCAGTGATGTTGTGGTAACACAGTCAGGCGGCGGAGGCCGGGGGCGCAGGGGCGGCAGCACCAGCAGCACCGCCACGACCACCACCACCAGCGTCAGTAGTACAGCCACAGAAGCAGGGCTGGGGGATATCAGTCTTTCAGCAGGGTGGACAGTACTGGCGGACCGTGACCGGACGCCACGCATCAGGCCTACAATCTATCTGAAACTGCCCAGCGGTGATAAGGATCGCGGGCTGGGTACCGGTACCTTTGAGGGCGGGCCTGGTCTGTCCGTGTCCAAGTGGCTCGGTGATTTCCAGCTGTTTGCCGACAGCTCCTATATCCTGCAGGATCGTACCAAAAGCTACCAGGGCAAGAACTACGTAAGCTACAGCGCCGGGGGCGGTCTGCAGGCAACGGATCGCCTGTTTGTCTCCCTGTATGCTAGGGGTTCCACGGCACGGGCTGAAGGGGCTGATGCGCCGTTTGAGGGGCGTCTGAAGGCCAACTTCCTGCAGTCGCGGCGGGTAGCCTGGGAGGTCTATGCCCTGGCCGGCTTTACTGATGACAGTCCGGCGGTTGGCGGCGGGTTGCTGGTGCTGTATCAGTTCTGATCCATACTGCCGCAGCGGTAGCCAACAGGATCAAGTTCTATCTGTTCAAAGCCTGCAGTTCTGCAGGCAGCCTCAATCGCGGGGAGCAGGGCACGTGCCCGCTCCCCGTTGTCTGTTTCTATCCGGGCCAGGTTTCCCAGGCTGCGGACCCGCACCAGCGTGAATCCCAATTGCTGCAGTGCTGCTTCAGACCGTTCAACCCGCTCAAGTTCTGAAGGGGTAACCGGATACTCGTGGGGGAAACGGGTCAGCAGGCAGCTCTGGGCCGGTTTATCCCAGGTTGCCAGTCCCAGTTCTTTACTAAGGGTGCGGATAGCGGCTTTGGTAAAACCAGCCTCAGCCAGGGGGCTGCGGACCTCCAGTTCCTGCAGGGCCTTACGTCCGGGGCGGTGGGCGGTCTGGTCATCCAGGGTACTGCCATCGGCCAGGGTCCAGGGACCGGGGGCCGGGGACCGTGAACAGGAGGCAAGAGTGGTAAGGCAGAGACTGAGCAGCGCCTTTTTGCAGAGGTAGCAGCGGTTGGGCGGGTTGTGCAGCAGGCCGGGCACGGCGTGTGGGTCAAAGGGAATAATCAGGTGGCGAACGCCCAGCTGTTCGGCAAACCGGGCGGCGTCAGCCAATTCCTGACGGAAGTGGTAGGGGGCATCAACCGTTATGGCGCAGCAGTTGCTGCCAAGGGTGTCGCTCGCAACCTTCAGCAACAGCGTGGAGTCTACGCCGCCTGAAAAGGCCACCGCCAGCGGTGCCCGTTCCTGCAGCAGCAGCTGCAGGTGTTGATAGGCTGGAGAACAGAGCACTGATCAGTTGACTGATTCGGAGCCGGGGCGACTAACGGTCGGCATGCTGGCGGGAGAAACTTTCCTTTGCCACCCCCATGGCTGAGCCGCGCTGGCAGAGGGTTTCAAGGGTCAGGCTGCTGAACAGTCCGTCAAGGAGATCACTGGCCTCTTTCCAGACGGTCTGGGCAACGCAGTTGCCTTCAAACGGGCATTCGTTCTTGCGCCGCTTTTTTTTCTTGGCCTCACCGGCACATTCAACCATCAGGGCATCCTGTTCAGTGGCCTTGATGATCTCAAGCAGGGTGATCTGGTCCGGCCGCCGGGCCAGGGTGTAGCCGCCCTGGGGGCCGCGCTTGCTCTTCAGAATGCCTGATTTCTTCAGGTTCTGGAAGATCTGTTCCAGGTAGCGCGGCGAGATTTCCTGCCGCCTGGAGATTTCATGGACCTGGGCCGGCTGGCTGTCGTTGTTGTAGGCGATATCAAACAGGGCGCGCAGCCCGTAACGGCTCTTGGTTGACAGACGCATGCAGAGATTCCTCCTTAAGAATGTATACGAAAAACGGTATATGTCAGCTCCGGGCAGCTGTCAACAGGTTTTACGAGTGTTGCACTGTAGTTTTGCGGCTCTTTCAGGGGGCGTGGGCAACGGTTACGGCTGTCACCTCTCGGCAACCGGCCTGCAGCAGTGCTGTGGCACAGGCGGCCAGGGTGCTGCCGGTGGTAAAGACATCATCCACCAGCATGATGCGACGGTCTGAAACCAGGGTGTTGTCACGTACCTTGAAGGCTCCCTGCAGATTGGTCAGACGTTCGGTGCGGGTCAACTCCATCTGGGGAGTGGTGGCGCGGGTGCGCTGCAGCAGCTGCCGCTGCAGCTGAATCTGCCACTGTTTGGCCAGCAGCTCGGCTAAAAGTACCGACTGGTTGAAACCACGGCTGCGCAGACGTGAACGGTGCAGTGGTACCGGCACCAGCAGGTCGGGCTGGCAGGATTGGCTGAAATCAGCTAACAGCCGTGCGGTCAAAAGCCCCAGCGGACGACGCAGCTGGCTTTTTCCGCGATATTTGAAGGCGTGGATCAGGTCACGGCAGGCCCCTTCATGGCGCAGGGCTGCCCGGGCTGCCCGGTAGGGGGGCGGTGCCGTGATGCAGCGGCCGCAGGGATGGCATTCGCCTGTTCCCTGCAGTGGTATGCCGCAGACAGAGCAGAACGGCGGGCTGATGATCGGCAGCCCTGCATAACAGCTGTCGCAGATATGCAGGGGGCCGCTACCGGGGATCAAAGTGCGGCAGATATGGCAGCGGGGCGGCAGAAAGATGTCGAGCAGGGCATTCAGCAGTGCCGGAAGCATGGCAGGGTCCTGTAAAAGCGTGTAATGGGCAGACGATGGGGCAGTCTACCTGCTTTACGCTCTGCAGGCAATTCCGTCCTGCGGGCCGACACGAAAACAGCCGCCCCGGTGATCCGGAGCGGCTGTTTCAATTGATGAAGATTTCGTTCAGTGTCAGGTTACATTTCCCAGGGTTTGGCACCGATCTTCACGGTCATCCCCTTCTTCTCAAAGGCGGCCTTTTCCCAGGGCCAGATGGCTGCCCAGTCGGCCTCTTTCTTGGCATCGCCGTCCTTCTTCAGTGCCCAGTGGTACTGGGAAGGACTGAGGGCGTAAGAGCGACCCTGCTCGTCGAAGTTGAAGACATGTGACCGGGGAGCTGCACGACCGCCTTCACCGCCCCACTCGCCATACTTGTACTTGGGCCAGCCTTTCATGCCGTCCAGCACGGTCAGCACCTTCTCGGCCCCGCCCTTATGGCAGGCTGCGCAGGTCTCAAGGGCCGGCTTCTTCAGGGTTTTACTCTTGCCGGCACCGCTGGCGCCCACCTTGTGGGAGTCATGGCAATCCAGGCAGGACATGGCGGCATGCACGCTGTGGGTGCCATGAATGGTTTCAGAGAGCCGCATATCCATATCCATCTGGTGGTCGCGACGGCCCTTGCCGTCTGCTGATACTGCCCGGCTTCCCTTGCCCCAGGCCGGACGCACATAGTCGGCATGGTCCATGTACTGATCACCGATCCGGTAGCCGCGCAGGTCGTTGGCCCCCTTGTGGTGCAGGTTCTTGGCAGTACGGGTATGGCACTGCTCACAGACCATCTTGCGGGCCTCAACATTGGTGATCTTGGTTGGGTTGATGATGTTGCCCTTGGAAGGTGCCTTGGCATGTACAGAGCCGGGGCCGTGGCAGGCCTCGCAGCTGATCAGGTGGTCAGCCACAAACAGGTCTTTCAGGTCCTTGCGCTTGCCGGCCACAAAGTCAGCCTTGGCAGCACTCCAGGCCTTGGGGTCAAAGCCGGTGGTATGACAGGAGATACAACGCTCCTGCCAGGAATAGAACTCGCCGTAGTTGTTTTTGTTCTGCTCTTTGGGCTTAAACTCCAGAGCCAGAAACTTCCAGCCGGCCCGCTCTTTGTTGCCGGGGTATTTCACTACCTGGCTCTTGTCAATGGTCCAGGAGATGCCGCCGTCTTTAGTGGTCTGCAGGTAGGCATCCATGGGTGAACCGTCATAGTAGACCGCATAACGCTGCTTGCGAACCGAGCCGACCGAGTAGCCCACCTCTTCCAGTGCATACTTTTTAACGGTGACGTAGTTGGTGCTCTTGTCCTTCTGGTCAAGGATCATGTGGGTCTCAAACTTGTCCCAGTCTTTTTGGACATACTCGTAGACGTTCTTCAGATGCTCCTTGCCAAAGGCCGGGCCTTTGCGGGATTTTTTGGTGTGACGGGAATCGGCCCAACTGTTGTGTACGTCACTGTGGCACATTTTGCAGCTGTTTGCCCCCACATAGCTGCCGGTCTTGGCAATTTCTGCCTGTTTCTGGTCCGGGTACTCTGTTGCCATCGCTGGTGCTATTGCCAGCAGCAGGGTTGCAACTGAAGCCAATACGATTTTGTACATACGGTTCCTCCTTTGTCAGATGCGGTCTACGGATACCATGCTTGATAGATCAAACTCGTTATGGTCATGATTGTCGAGATGGGCAGCAAAAGGCAACTGACGCTTTCCTGACATCTTTGTCAGGAAAGGGGAACTTTAAATCAGGAAGAGGAGTGCGGGCGTTGCAGTTGATCAGCCGGGGTGAAATAGCCCCGGTAGCCCTGCAGCAGGATCAGGAGGGCGGTGATGGCAACCGCAGCGGTAATGGCGCACATAATGGCGATCTGATAGCGCACCGCCAGCATCGGCGCGGTACCGGAAAGAATCTGGCCGGTCATCATGCCGGGCAGGGCCACAATACCGGTGGCAGCCATGGTGTTGATGGTGGGGATCAGGGCGGCCTTGTAGGCGGTACGCAGGATCGGTTCTGCTGCCTGACGGGCGGTAGCACCCAGGCAGAGGGCGGTCTCCAGCTCGTCATGGCGCTGCTGCATCTCGGCTGCCAGACGCTCGGCCGCCAGGCTGGCGCCATTCATGGAGTTGCCGATAATCATACCGGCCAGGGGGATCAGGTAACGGGGATCATACCAGGGGGTATAGCCCACCACCAGCAGACAGAAGTAAAAGGTAACCCCGCCGCAGCCGATGATGATGGAACTGCCCATGATCCGGTAAAAACCGGGCATGCGCTGCTTGATGCGGGAACCGATGATTTGCAGCGAAAAGCCGGTCATGGTCAGCAGGATCAGGATTACCAGCAGCGGTGAGCGGACCGTAAAGACCAGCTGCAACAGGTAGCCCACCGCCAGCAACTGCACCACCATCCGCAGCGAGGCCCAGAGCATCTGGCGTTCCTGGCCGATCTGCCGGAAGCGGGCCAGGCTGATTGAGAGCAGGATCAGGGCGTAGGCGTAGACCAGCTGCAGCAGGTCCAGGTGTATCAATGCATTGTCAGACATGGTCAGACCTCTAAAGGCAGTATCACGCAACGCCGCAACGGCGCAACGAAAGGCTAAACAGCAGGCATACCGTTTGCTACCCGCTTGATGCCGTCTTTCAGAAGATTTTCCCCAAAATTGATCAGGAGCCCCAGTTTGCAGCCGGTCAGCCGAAGATATGTCAGAAGCTGTTTGCTATGAACTGGCTGTAGGCGCTCAACAGACTTCAATTCGATAATCAGTTTGCTTTCCACAATAAGATCAGCACGAAATCCTTCATCAAACGAAATACCTTGGAAGATGATCGGAACCGCCACCTGCCGCTCAACAGACAGTCCATTGTCAGTTAAAAGCTTTATCAATACCGTTTCATAGACGCTTTCCAGCAGACCGGGACCAAGCTCACGGTGAATCAGAAAAGCTGCATCCATGACTTTTGCGGCAAGTTCATTTTCGTGCATGGTGAGTAGTCCTTGAACATCAGGTTTCACGCAACGCCGCAACGACGCAACGAAAAAACAACCGTAAGAATGAGTGCAGTAGAGAATAGACCAGATGTTTTTGAACTATATGAATCTACTATTTATATTTGCTACTTTTTATGGGTGATCCCTGTGTTCTGCAAGTCCCCTTGATGTGCCGTTGACGTTGCCGATCAAATCCCCCCTGCCCCCCTTTGTAAAGGGGGGACAACCGTTGAAGGTAGTAACTGTCGGAGCGGTATTATGCCTCTTTGTTTTGGTTTTCGTGGCGTCGTCGCGCCGTTGCGTGAGTCAATGCCTTTCGTCTTCCGGTTCAGCCAGGAATTTCTGCAACCCCTCACTCTGCGGCTGTGCAAACAGCTCTGCAGTTCTGCCTGCCTCAACAATCCGTCCGGCTTCAAGGTAAATGGTCTGATCGCTGATCCGTTCTGCCAGCCGCAGGTCGTGGGTCACCAGAATGACTGCCAGCTGTTCTGAACGACACAGCTCCTGCAAGGTTTGGCCCAGGCTGTCGGTGGCGGGTCGATCCAGGGCACTGGTGGGTTCATCCAGCAGCAGGGCCTGGGGCCGGCTGATCAGGGCCCGTGCCAGGCTGACCCGTTGTTGCTGACCGCCGGACAGGGTGCGGGCATCCCGCTGCAGAAAATCCGGTGTGAGCCTTGCCAGGGTAAGACAGCGGATTACTTCGGGATCATCAGGGCCGGGCAGCGGTTTTTTGCGGTAAGAAAACGGCAGCTGCAGGTTGTCCAGCACCGTGCCTTCAAACAGATGGGTTTTTTGCAGCATCATGCCGATCCGCTGCCGCAGCAGGGGAGGGGACAGCTCCCGGATATCCAGCCCCTCCAGCAGGATACGGCCCTGCAGGGGATCATCCAGGCGGTTGATCAGGCGGATCAATGAGCTCTTGCCGCTGCCGGAGGGACCGATCAGGGCGGTGAGTGACCCCTGATGAAACGAACAGGTGAGCCCCTCCAGTACCGGTATGGTCTGCCCCTGGGAACCCGGTCTGACACTGGTCAGTTGTTCAAGCTGCAGTAATGGTGAGGTGGCGGTGGCTGGCATGGCAGGGTTATAGCACGAATTATCGCCGGTTGGTTATGGTTCTGCCTGAACAGGTGCAAACCGTACCCGGAACAGCGTGCCGCCGTCCGGGTTGTCGTGGACACTGACTTCGCCGCCGTGGGCCTCTACCGATGCCCTGGTGATGGCTAGACCCAGTCCGGTGCCCCCTTTTTCTCGACAACGGCCGTTGTCGATCCGGTAGAAGCGGTCAAAGACCCGCAGCTTGTCCTGATCCGGGATGCCCGGTCCCTGGTCTGCTACCTCCACAAGGGTGGTGCCGTCCTGTTGACGGAAGAACCGCACCGTAACCGTGGCACGCTCAGGTGAGTACTTCACCGCATTGTCAACCAGGTTGAGGAATGCACGGCGCAACATACAGCTGTCTGCCTCAAGCTGAAGCGTTGTCTGACGTTCAAACAGGATCTGCTGCTGTTTTTCTTCGGCCAGCACGGACAGAAACTCGACCACATCAGCCAGCAGATCACCCACCTCCACCGGTTCCTTCAACAGTGCATGGCTGTCGGCCCGACTCAACAGCAGTAATGATTCCACAGTCTGTACCAGACGGTCGGTCTCTTCCAGCATGCTGCCGATGGTCTCGGCAGACTCCGGGGTTATCCGTTGCTGCTGGAGAGCGGCCTCGCCGATGCTGCGGATGGCGGTCAGAGGGGTACGCAGTTCGTGGGAGGCGTCGCTGGTAAAGTGGCGCAGACGTTCGAAAGAGTCCTCCAGTCGGCTGAATGTCTGGTTGAAGACCTGTGCCAGGTTGTTGAACTCGTTGTCCTCATCCGTTACCGGCAACCGTGCCGCCAGGTTTTCGGCGTTGATCTCCCGGGCCTTGGCCGTAATGGCGGCCACCGGTGCCAGCACCCGTCCGGCAATCAGGTAGCCCACCACCAGTGAGAGGGCGACAGAAACCGGCAAAATCAGCAGGATGATCAGGGCCAGGGTGTTGAGGGTGCGCTGGTAGTTACTCTGTTCATGGGCAACCACAATCTGGTAGAGCTTGTCCTGCAGCGGCAGCAGGCTGCTTTGTACCCGGTAGAGCTGTTTGTTTTTGGTGGTAAGCAGTATGGGGGACGGGGCAAGATCACCACCGGATACCTGCGTGTCAAGTCCTGCAATGACCCACTCCTGTGATGTGATCAGGGTGCGGTTGCCGTCCCGAATCCTGAACAGGTGCACCGCCCCGAAATTGGCCAGCTTCTGCAGTCCGGCCGGATCGTTACGCAGGTATTCGGACACGGTGGCAAGGTCGCGGCGCAGATGGTTGTCTATCTGGCTGATCAACAGTCGCTGGACAAAGGTGTAGATGCCGATAGAGAACAGCAGCACGATGACGATCAGGGCAACACCGTACAACAGGGTGAATTTGAGGCGCAGGTTACTCAGTCGGCGCAGTTTCATCGTCGTGGGCAGTTGCCATGAAACCGACACCACGGATGGTGCGGATCAGCTTGTGGGGAAAGGGGCCGTCTACCTTGCGGCGCAGGCGGGCGATGTTGACGTCGATGACATTGTCAAGCGGCGTGGAGCGCTCCCGTACCTTCCAGACATCATGGGCCAGCATTTCCCGTGAGACCACATGGCCCTGATGCCGTAACAGGTATTCCAGCAGCTCGAATTCGCGGGAGGTCAGGTCCAGGTGTTGGTCGCTGCGCAGGGCCTGGCGGGTGGACAGGTTGAGTTCCAGGTCGGCCAGGGTGAGCCGCATCGTGTTTTCCGGCTTGCCCCGTCGCAGCAACAGCCGCATCCGGGCCAGCAGCTCCGGAAAGGCAAACGGTTTGACCAGATAATCATCAGCACCGCTGTCCAGCCCCACTACCCGGTCTTCAACCGTATCGCGACCGGTCAGCACCAGCACCGGCAGGGTAAAGCCCTTGGCACGCATGGTCTTGAGAATTTCAAGGCCATCACGGCCCGGCAGCATCCGATCCAGCAGCAGCAGATCAAACGACTCACTGTTCAGACAGAAGAATCCCTCTTCACCAGTGGCGGCCAGCACCACCTGGTATCCTTCAGCCTCAAGCCCCAGCTTGAGGGCGTCAGCAATCTTTCGTTCGTCTTCCACCACCAGTACACGCATGGCCTGCCCCCGCTTGAGGCTGTTTGTAGCAGGAAGGTCTGCTGATGGCAACTGAAGGTATTCTGACATTTCTGTCAGGATACCGTGGCTTGTGCCGCCGGATATGGCAGCTGGATCAGAAAACAGGCCCCTTTGCCCGGAGTACTGGTAACGTCAATACTGCCACCGTGGGCCTCCACCAGCTCCTTGACAATGGCCAGTCCCAACCCCAGCCCGCCATGCTTGCCCTTGTAGAACCGTTCAAAGATATGGGGCAGCTGGTCAGGGGAAATGCCGTGGCCGGTATCCATGATGTCAATGGCAATGGTGTGGGATGCCGGTCTGGTTACCACGATATCAAACTGTCCGCCGTTCGGCATGGCCCGCAGGGCGTTGCTGGTCAGGTTGATGATGATGCGGGTGAACTGGTCAGGGTCGATCAGCCCTTGCAGTGCCGTGTCTCCTTCAATGGTGATCCGTACCTGCTGTTCTGCGGCCTGGCGTTCAAAGCGGGCAACCACCTGCCTGAAGAAAGCCGTCAGACCGATGGGCTGCAGGTTCAGGCGCAGTCCGGCGGCCTGGGCACGGGTCAGTTCATCAACACCGTCCAGAATGGCGGTCAGCCGGGTGGTTTCATCATGCAGCGACTGCAGCGCCTCAGGCGTGGTGGGTAGCAGGCCGTCCATCATCCCCTCCAGTTCGCCTTTGATCACCATCAGTGGTGTGCGCAGCTCGTGGGCCGCATTGGAGACCAGTTGGCGGCGCAGTCGTTCCTGGGC
>DIUB01000113.1 GCA_002422265.1 Geobacter sp. UBA6169 | reverse complement strand
CCGCGCGCCACCAGCATATTGACGGCATTATCTTCCACCACCAGTATACGGGCCCGGCACTTAAGCGCCGGTTCCTGCGGCGGTTCACCGGATACGGCCAGCTGGTGCTGCTGTTCATCACTGCAGCGGCCAAAGGGGATCGCCACAGTAAAGGAGCTGCCCTGTCCGGGCCAGCTGACCACCGTGATGGCGCCATCCATCAGCTTGGCCAGGCGAAGGGATATGGCCAACCCCAGCCCGGTGCCGCCGAATTTGCGGGTAATGGAGCTGTCGGCCTGGGTAAAAGGCTCAAACAGCCGATCAAGCTGGGTACGCGAGATGCCGATACCGGTATCCTGCACCTTGCAGCGCAGCAGCATCCGGCCGTCATCCAGGGGCTCGGTCCAGGCCTTCAGGGTAATGGTGCCTCGTTCGGTAAACTTGACTGCGTTACTGAGCAGGTTCAGCAGGATCTGCCGCAGCCGGGTCAGGTCTCCGGTCAGACAGACAGGTTCCAGCTGCTCAAAACGGCGGACCAGCAGCAGCCCCTTGGCATCGGCCTGGGGCGTCATCAGCTCAAGCAGCTCTTCCAGGGCCGCTGCCGGGTTAAACGGAAGCTGCTCAAGTTCAACCTTGCCGGAATCAATTCTGGAAAAGTCAAGGATATCGTTGATAATGCCCATCAGCAGCTGACCGCTGGCCGTGATGGTATCCAGATAGCGCTGTTGCTCTTCGGAAAGCGGGGTCTCGGCCAGCAACCCGGCCATGCCGATCACCCCGTTCATCGGTGTGCGGATCTCATGGCTCATGTTGGCCAGAAACTGCATCTTTGCCTCGGCCGCCTCTTTAAGTGTCTGCATGGCCTGTTTTTCAATCGATATGTCACGGCCCACCACCACCAGCCGGCGACGACGCCCGTCCTGCTCAAAGCAGGGCAGCTTGGTGACGGCATAGGTGCGGCTGCCCCCTTCCGGCAGCGGTATGGTCTCCTCACAGAAAAAGGTATCTCCGTGCTGCCAGGCTGCCTCATCTGAAGCGCCACAGGCCATGAAGGCATCGTAATAGAACGGGCTGAACCGGGCCAGCTCGGCATCGGTCTTGCCCTGGTAGGCCACCCCTTCCAGACGGAACAGTTGCAGATTGCAGCGATTTGCCAGCAACCAGCGCCCCTCGCCGTCTTTCAGGCAGATAATATCGGGGATCAGGTCGATCAGCTCACGCAGCCGTTCTTCAGAATTGCGCAGGGCACGCTCGTTGGTGCGTGATGCGGTAATATCACGACTGACCCCCACGACCCCCCGCACGGTGCCGTTGCTGTCCATAAGCGGTGCCTTCAGGGTATCCAGCAGCACCTGGCGACCATCAGGATAGGTAACCCATTCCTCATTATGACGCGGTTTTCCCGACTGCAGGGTCTGCTGATCCTGCTGCCGGAAGAAACCGGCGGTCACCGGGTCAAACAGGTCGTTGTCGCGGGCCCCCACAATCTCTTCGCGGCTCCGGGCAACCAGTTCGGCAAAGGCCGGGTTGCACCCCAGGTAGACCCCCTCAAGATCCTTGAAAAAGATGATGTCGCCGGTTGAAGACATCACCGCATCCAGCAGAATGGTCCGTTCCTGGACCCGCAACTCCAGCTGTTCGTTCAGACGCTGCAGCTCAAGGGATTGATGCTGCAGGCTGACCGCCATCTGCTGGAAATTGGCGGTCAGCCCCTCCAGCTCATGAATCGGCGCAACGGGCCAGGTCACCGGCTCTCCCTGTTGCAGACGCTGTGGCAGGGTACGGGTCACCTCCACCAGCTGTTCAACAACCCGCGAAAAACGGCCGGACAGCCAGTGGGAAAGCAGCAGGCCCGCCAGCAGCAGCGGGGCAATGAACAGCAGGGTCCCGGTGACCCGGTTGCCGGCTTCAAGCAGCAGCGGCTTAAGCGACCACTGCACGGCCAGGGTCCAGTCCGGCAGTCCGGCAAGGGGCTCTTCACGGTAATAGAACGAATCAAGCCGGCGTTTCAGTGCCCCTACACCCGGCCTGGGGGCCGGATTCCAGAGCTGCAGCCCCTCCTGAAGGGTCTGCAGGGTGCCGTCAGCAGGCAGATAAAACTGCTGCATCGGCTGCCACCCCTGGTCGGTGCTGAACACCACCCGGCGCTGGGGATCCAGCAGGGTAAGCGTGATCGGGCGGTTTTTTACCAGCTCCCGGGCCAATATCTGGAGATCATCCAGGTTGAAGATCGTAATGAGCGCCCCCTGGTAGCGCCCTCCGCTCTGGATCGGCGCCGCTACGGTCAGGCGGGGGCCGGGCAGACCGATCCTGCCGACAAAAAAATCAACCGTGCTGCGGAAGGGGGGCTGTCTGATCTTCTGCAGGTAGGGGCGGTCACTCATATCAATGCCGATGGTGGAGCGCCCTTTTTCATCAAACGCCGGGGTAAAGGCCCGGGTTATACTGTTACGGTCCACAATGATATGACGGCTGACGCACTGCCGCCTCTGCTTGAGCCGCTCCAGCTGCGACTGCAGCTGCTGCGGTACTGCCTGGGCAGGGTCAGGCAGCACGTTCGCCAGATCTGTTACCTGCTGCTGTCTGGCCTGAAACCAGAGATCGAGAGTGACACGGGCAATATCGCGGCTGAAGCGGATGGTGTTCTGCTGTGCTGTCTGCAGATCCTGCTCAAAACTGCGGGTAAGGTTGTACCAGGCATAGCCGACTGCCGGAATCAGTACCAGCGATGCCACCCCGGTAAACAGCAGTTGGCGTATTGTCGGCTTGTGTGGACGGGCAGCCCGCTGCGCAACCAGGGGCAGCAGACAGATACCCTGGGCCAGCAGGGCGTTCAGCACCCCGTTGACCCCCTGTTTGAGCACGATTACCCATACCGCCGCTGATTCAAAATCCATGACGCCGCCATACAACAGCCAGATCAGTGCCGGAGCAGCAGCAACCCAGTAGAGCGCATCTGCCGGTAACAGGCCTGCATTGCGACGCTGCATCAGCAGGTGTACCGCCACCACCTCAGCCGTAAAGATCAGCATGGCCCAGGGATGCTGCCAGATGAACCAGGTGGCGCTTGCAGCAATCAGGGCGGCCGGTATACCGGCCAGGGGGCCGAACAGCTGCAGCGCCACCAATGCCGCAATAGAGCCGAACAGCAGGTCTACTCCAAAAAAAAGCGGCAGCTTCAGCCAGTTAAGGGCAAACCCGGCCAGACCGAAGCCAAGTCCGATCAGCAGACTGCGGAGAACGGGACGTTGCAGGAGTGTGGTCATGCCGGTACCTCCGATGCACGACCGGCCAGCAGCCTGCCGGCCAGCTCCCGCTCTTCCTGATTGTCTTGCAACCGGTTGCGAATGGCCACAAATGTAGACAGATGCTGCATGAAAAGCTCCAGCAGCTGCGGATCAAAGAAGGTGCCGCGCCCCTCCTGCATGATTGCCACAGCCTGCTCCATACTGAACGGCTTTTTGTAGGGGCGTTCCGACAGCAGGGCATCAAAGATGTCCACAATGGTGACGATCCGGGCAGTCAGGTCGATATCCTCACCGCGCAGGCCGTTGGGGTAGCCGCTGCCGTCCCATTTTTCGTGGTGCTGCAGGGCGATGGTACGTCCCAGCTCCAGCGAAGGAAAGTTGCCTGCCTCTGCCAGCAGTTTCTCTCCCAGTACCGTATGCAGACGGATGGTCTGCATCTCCTGCTCGTCCAGCTTCCCCGGCTTCAGCAGCACCTGATCCGGTATCCCCACCTTGCCCACATCATGCAACGGCGAGGCCAGCCTGACCAGCTCGGTCATCTCCTGCGACAGACCGGCCAGGGTGGCAAGGGTGGCGGCCATTTCACTGATCCGGCGGGTGTGCTGGCCGGTCTCCAGATCGCGGAACTCGGCAGCACGCCCCAGACGCAGGCAGATCTCGTATTCGGCAGCACGGGAGAGACGTAAAGCCGCCTCGGCCGCGCGGTTAGCCCGTTGCAGGTCAAGGTTGGATGTCTGCAGACGGTAATTGATGCGGCTGATCTGACGTCCCAGCAGCCCCCCTACAATCAGCACGATCAGCAGCACCAGCCCCACCAGCAGCGTCTGGGCGTTACGGTAACGTTCCTGCTGTGCGGCCAGGGTTGCCTCAACCTGCTGCATCCGGGTGGTGCTCTCGTAAAAGATCCGGTTGGTGTTTTCATGCAGCCTGACAAACAGTGAGGAGGTTTCTTTGAAAAACAGCTTGGTCTCCATCTCGGCCGCAGAAAGCCGGGGGATGCTGCCGGTTTCGCGGGCCTGTTCACGGCGCTGCAGCAGTACCGCCACCTGTGCGGCCTTGGCTTCGATCAGCTCCAGATGCGGCCCCAGCTCTATGGCGGCCAGCAGATTGGTGGTGTCGCCGGGATCAGCCTTGTAGACCACCCGGTGCTCCATCTGGTCCACCCCTTCCAGGTTCAGACCCACCTGGCGGTCAAAGCTGCCCCCCTGCTGCAGTACGTCCAATGCAAGATGCACCCGTTTCAGCAGCCCGTTGATCTCTTCCCGGATCATGGCCTGACGCCGCAGGCTGGTGGAGGTGGCCATCCGCAGAAAATCCAGCTCCATGGCCGAAACCGTGCGGGAAATATCTTCCGCAATGAACTGCCGGGCCCGCTCGTTGGCCCCCTGCTGTTCCAGCTGTTTCAGCAGGCGTGACGTAACGCTGTTGATGACCGTGATCGCAATGATACCGATGCAGAACAAGAGCAGCAGCAACAGCACGGTACGGCCGGCGCGGGGCAGGTCGGGGGTTGCATGCTGGGTATCCGTTGTGTGCTCCATGGCGATTGACCTCTACTTGCCGAACCCGTAGCGGGCAAAAACGGCCTGACCTTCCGGCCCGGCTGCCAGCTCCATGAACCGGCGGGCCAGCTGCGGATGGCTGGAAAAGGTGAGCAGATTCAGCAAAAGTTCTTCCGGTTTGGCCCAGCGGTCCGGCAGCTCGACAAGTTCAAACTGCTTTGCAGTATCGTTAAAATGTATGGTGGAACGCCAGGTAACCACCGCATCGGCCTCTCCCCGGGCCATTGCAGCAGCTATGGTGCGGGAATCGGGCAGCATCATGATCGCTTTTTTCAGCAGCCTGTCGTAGATCCCCAGCTCTGTATAAAGGCGCCTGGTGACAAGCCCGCAGCTTGATGATTCACTGTTACTGAGCAGTATATCCAGATCCTTGCGCAGCAGCTGGTGGGGATCGGGCTGGACTTTTTTCGGGTTTCCCTTCTGCACCAGCATGGCCAGACGATTAGAGCCCACCACCCGGTACTCACCCAGCAGCCCGCCTTTCAGGTTGGTGTAACGGAGCGAGGCCTCTCCCGGCAGGTAAAGATCGCCCCGGCGGCTTTTGGCCAGGCTCTTGTACAGATCGACCGATCCCCCCTGGACAAAATTGACCTTGACCTTTTCACGCTGTTCAAACAGCAGGGCGATCTCCTGCATCGGACGCAGGATGCTGGTGCCGCAGTAGATCAGCAACTGGGGCTGCTGCGGCCGGGCATGCGCCACAGCGGCAGACAGCAGCAGAACGATCAGCACAACCGGCAGTGGGAGGAACCGCATCATGTACACTCCTGTCATACACAGCTTGTTTTTTGCAGCTGAACCATCCACCCCTCTCCCCCCTCCCGGCCTCCCCCCGCCGGGGGGAGGAGCAGAAACCATTCCCCCCCACCTGCAGAGATGTATGGGCTTGTCTCCCTCCCCAGGAGGGGGAGGGACGGGGTGGGGGAGCCTGCAAAACAACAGATGTTCCAAGGCACAAGTACCCTGTAATCCTTAATACTTGAACGCTATCAAATCCCCTCCCCCCTGGCGGGGGAGGG
>DIUB01000145.1 GCA_002422265.1 Geobacter sp. UBA6169 | reverse complement strand
ACTACAACCTGAGCTTTGTGGACGGCAACCTGATCATCAACCCGAAAGCCGCCATTGTTACCGGCACCGCCACTACGACTACCTACAGCGGCGTCATCCAGACCCAGGATGCGGCCACTACCGACGGATTCATCTCCGGCGATGCCATCACCGTTTCCGGTGAGGCAAGCGGCACCAATGCCGGCACCTACACCTCGGCCTTGAGCGTGTCAGGCAGTGATGCCGGCAACTACACTGTCAACATAATCAATGCGGATCTTACCATTGCCAAGGCCGATGCCACCGTTACCGCCAACAGCAACACCGTTACTTACAACGGGCTGAACCAGTCCGTCACCGGCTTCACCGCCAGCGGTCTGGTAGGTGGCGAAACCACCGCTGTCCTCACCGGCGTCACCACCGCCGGCGGTTCCGGCAAAAACGCCGGAACTTACGCCCACACCGCCTCCGGTATGGACGGTAACTACAACCTGAGCTTTGTGGACGGTAATCTGATCATCAACCCGGCAGCCCTGACCGTTGCCGCCAACAACGACAGCAAGCTGTACAACGGGGTTCCGTACAGCGGCGGCAACGGCGTGGAGTATACCGGCTTTGTGGGAGGGGAGACTGAAGCGGTGCTGGGCGGTGCGCTTGGCTATGGCGGCAGTAGCCAGGGGGCACTTAATCCTGGCAACTACAGCATCGTGCCCAATGGTTTGAACAGCAGTAACTACGCCATCAGCTATGCTGACGGCAGCCTGACCATTCAGGCCGTAACTCCTGTTGCCGTGCTGGCCAGCATCACCAGTCCGCAGCTGCACCAGAACGGTACGCAGGATATGCAGAACAACAGCGGTCCGCAGGATGAGCAGGGGGCGTTATCGACCTACATGGGGCCGGGAGCCGGCAGCAATCTGTTTACCGGCGTTGATATGGGCGGTCTGCTGATTGACCGGACCGGCTACCGAACCACTGAAGAGATGCAGGAACAGCTGTGAGCATACTACGGGCAGGGTTGATTTGTCTGTGGCTGGAGGCGTTACTCTGCTGCAAATCAGATGCTTTGGCTCAGCCTGTGGCAGTAGAACCGAAGGTGCTGCAGAGACTTCAGGAGACCATTCAGCAGCAGCAACAGCAACTGGCCCGGCAGGCGGAGCAGATCAAGGCCCAGGCGGAGCTGTTGCGGCAGCTGGAGCAGCAGGTTGGGACACTGCAGTCACAATCGCAGGCACAGCTATCATCAGCCGCAGTAACGGTTAAAGCAGAGCCCGCGCCGGTACCGCCTGCTGAGATGACCTCCGGTAACGACAAGATCAGCCTGGCACTGTCCGGGCATATCAACCGGGCGGTAAACGTGGTCAACGACGGCGGCCGGACCAGCCTTTACCACGTAGATAACAATGCCGACAATACCCGTATCAGGCTGGTGGGTACGGCGCGTATCTCTGAAGAGTTTACCCTGGGTTCCTGGCTTGAGTTTGTCATGACCGCCGATGATTCTTCGCTGGTGTCTCAGAACAGCCAGGCACCGGGTAATTATATCAGCACCAAAGGTGCAGAGCTGTCATTGAGCAGCAAGCGCTTTGGTAAGCTCTCTCTGGGTAAAGGCTCGACAGCATCTGATAATACCAGCGCTGCGGATCTCTCAAGAACCGATATCGTGTTGTACTCAAGCATTGCCGACATAGCCGGCGGTATCTTGTTTAAACAGAAAAATGGTCTGCTCAGTAGTACCAGTCTGGCTACGGCCTTTGATCCGCTGGATGGTCTGGGGGATACATCGCGCTTGCGTTATGATAGTCCTGCATTGTTTGGCTTTGTCCTGTCCGGTTCGCTGGCATCGGGTCAGCGCTCTGACCTTGCCCTGACCTGGGATGGCGAGGGGTACGGGTTTCAGGCTTCAGCTGCTTTCGGTCTTGCCAACCCGAAACTGTCGGGGGCCGCGTTGCAGTATGACGGCTCGTTTTCCTTGCTGCACACGGCAAGCGGTCTGAATTTGACCCTGGCCGGTGGTCTGCTGGACCGTACCACCGGCAGCGATGCAACTGCTGCCTATGCCAAGCTGGGCTGGCTGGCCAACCTGATCCGTCAGGGGGCTACGGCCTTCGGGGTTGATTATGCCCAGTCACGCGATATGGCCGCCTTGGGGGATACTGGACGGTCAATGGGCGGGGCGGTGGTGCAGGCCTTTGACCGCTATGCCACGGAGTTGTATCTGCAATACCGACTCTTCTCGCTGGACCGGTCAGCTGCACCGTCGGTGTTTAATGTCAATGTCAGCACCTTTGGCGCACGGGTGAAGTTTTGATGCGGGCGCTGATGTTTCTGGTGGTGGTGCTGCTGGTGACCGGCTGCAGTGGCATCACTCCGCGCGAGCCGTATAACTATCGTGAAGAAGGTCCGCCGGGCGGGCTCTTCACCGGTCCGAGCGGTGCCTGGACCATTGGGGTCGGCGGCAGTCCGGCCCGGCAGCCCGCCCCACCTCTACAACCACCAATAGATGCAAAGTGAGCTGCATGATGCCAGGTGACGACAGTAGCAGAGCAGTATTCTTACCGATGCAATCGTTGCCAATCGCCTGAACGCACTGCCTTGATCAACCGGAGACCCCATGAACCTGCTGAAACAGATCCTTGTCCACGAAGTCTTTCCTGCCATGGGCTGCACCGAGCCGATTTCCTGTGCCTTTGCCGCTGCTGCCGCTGCTGAACAGCTGGGAGTGCCGGTGGAGCGGCTTGAGCTGATTGTTGACCCCGGCACCTTCAAGAACGGTGCGGCAGTAACCATCCCCAACAGCCGGGGGCAAAAGGGGAACCAGATTGCTGCGGCCCTGGGGGCGCTGATCGCCCGGCCTGACCTGAAGCTGGAGATCCTGAAAGCGGTGACCCCGGCCATCCTGGAGCAGGCCCAGGCCCTGCTGAACCACGGCGCGGTTGTCTACCGCTGTCGTGAAGAGGAGAAAGAATTTTTCATTGAGGCCAGGGTGACGGGTGGCGGTTCATCTGCCCGTTGTGTCGTTATCGGCGGCCACACGGCCATCTCGCTGCTGGAGAAGGACGGCGTGCCATGCACAGCTCCCGGCATTGGAGCGGGTGCAACAGGCAACGACCACCACTACCGTGAACAGATGCGGGCCATGAAGCTGGTTGAGTTGCTGCAGCAGGTGACCGGCGGTCTGGATGATGACGACCGGGCCTACATCCAGCGCGGCATTGACATGAACCTGGCCATTGCGGAGAAAGGGGTGGATCTGAAGCGCAATGCCTTTCAGCTGCAGCAGATGATGAAACAGGGCTTGAAGGCCGATGACCTGTTTTACCGGGTCAAGCAGAAGGTGGCTTCGGCAGTGGATGCCCGGATGGGAGGGATGGCAGAGCCGGTCATGACCAGCGGCGGTTCCGGCAACCAGGGGGCGCTGACCGTGCTGGTCCCGTATCTGGTGGGACGGGAACGGGGGGTGGAACTGCCCCGTATCCAGGAGAGCATTGCGGTCAGCCATGCGGTCAACTCCTACATCAAGAGCTTTACCGGCGAATTGTCGGTGATCTGCGGCTGCGCCATTGCCGCCAGTATCTCGGCCGCCATCGCCATTGTCTACCAGCAGGCCGGCATTGATGAGGAAAAGATCTGCCACGCCATCGGCAATGTGATCGGCGATCTGTGCGGTATCATCTGTGACGGCGCCAAGTCGGGCTGTTCGATGAAGATTGTCACCGGTGCCGAGGCGTCCATGCGCTCGGCCTTCATGGCCCTGGCCGGTTACGGCGTCTCCAATGACGATGGTGTGCTGGGCAGGACCGCCGAGGAATCGATCAGAAACCTGAGCAAGATCTCGCTGGAGGGGATGCAGCTGGTGGATGCCACGGTGGTGCATATCCTGCAGGACAAGGCACCCCGCAGCGGCATGGCCTGATCCGGGGCGGTTACTCACGCAGAGCCGCGGAGCTCGCGGAGAAAACCATGAATACCATCTTGTGTGCAGTGTGTAGCGTCGTTACGTGAACCGATTTTCCAAATGGAGGCACCGTGACAAAAACAGGCAGGCCCGAGGAAATGAGCGAGCAGCAGTGGCGTGAGGCGATCCGTTTTACCAGTGACGACTGGGGCTGGGTGATCATGAGCATCGGCATGGCCATCGGCGCGGGAATCGTGTTTCTGCCGGTACAGGTGGGCTTGAGCGGGCTGTGGGTCTTTCTGCTTTCGTCGGCGGTGGGCTATCCGTCCATGTACCTGTTCCAGCGCCTGTTTGTGAACACCCTGGCCGATTCCCGCGAGTGCAGCGACTATCCCGGGGTCATCACCAGTTATCTGGGCAAGAACTGGGGCATCGGGCTGGGGATGCTCTATTTTGCCATGCTGCTGATCTGGGTCTTTGTCTATGCCGAGGCGATCACCAACGACAGCGCCTCCTTCATCCACACCTTTGGCTGGAGCAGGGAACTGCTTAACAATGATCCGCTCTACGGCCTGGGCCTGATTATCTTTCTGGTTGCCATTGCCTCACGGGGTGAAAAACTGCTGTTCAAGGTTGCCACCATTCTGGTGCTGACCAAGCTCTGCGTGGTGGCCTTTCTGGGGGCTGCCATGGTGCCCAGCTGGAACCTGGCCAATGTGGCGGCACTAACGCCCCTGGGAGAGTTGCTGAAAAAGGCGATCATCATGCTCCCCTTTACCCTTACCTCGATCCTGTTCCTGCAGAGCCTCTCGCCGATGGTGATATCGTTCCGGGCCAAGACCGACTGCATCGAAGTGGCCCGCTACCGGGCCATGCGCGCCATGAATATCGCCTTCGGCATCCTGTTTGTAACGGTCTTCTTCTATGCCGTGTCATTCACCCTTGCCATGGGGCATGATGCGGCAGTACGGGCCTCAAAGGAGAATATCTCGGCCCTGGCCATGGTGGCCTCGATGATGACCGGCAGCGGCGGCGGTCACAGCATGGTGGTGCAGGTGCTGTCCCTGATCCTCAACATCTTTGCGGTCATGACCGCCTTTTTCAGCGTCTTTCTGGGGTTCAGCGAGGCCTGTCGCGGTATTGCCATGAACCTGCTGCGCCGGATGATGCCGGAAGAACGGGTCAGCGAAACCCTGGTGGGACCGGCGATCCTGGTCTTTACCGTACTGCTGGCCTGGTGGGCGGTGCTGCAGGACTTTCCGGTGCTGGCCTTCACCTCAATCTGCAGCCCGATCTTTGCCCTGATCGGCTGTCTGATCCCGGCCTATCTGGTCTACCGGGTGCCGGAGCTGCACCGTTACAAGGGGGCGGCGCTGTATATCATCATTGCCGCCGGAATCCTGCTGTTTGTTTCGCCATTCTTTGCGTTTACGTGATGCACCCGTGACAACAACGGCCCGGAAACCGGCATATCGTCTTCAGGCGCCAGTTGCCGGGTCTGACGGTGGAGATCGGCCATCAGCCGTTATTCAAGGAGGCCGTTTTGCTGCAGCTTGATACGGTCACCACGATTCTGCTGACGGTTGCCAATGCCCTGGTGATGCTGCTGATGCTGCTGCACACCTATGCCACCCGCAAGACCTACCCCGGTTTTCTGTTCTGGATCGCCAGCATGGCCTGCTGGTTCAGCGGGGGGGTACTCAGCTATCTTTTACGAGGCAGGATCGACCCGTTCTGGGTGATTGTGGCGGGCAACGGTCTGCTGCTGAGCATGCCGGTGCTGTTCAACGAAGGGGTGAACCGTTTCTACGGGCTGACTGCCCGATGGTGTCGTTTTCCGCTCAATCTGGCCCTTTTGTTCATCGCCGTTGCTGCCCTCCATTACGCCACGTTTATCAACGACAGCCTTGCCTGGCGCGGTATCATCATCTCGCTGGGCTATGGCCTTTTTTTCCTGCGGACTGCTGCCGAACCGCTCCTGTTCGCCCCGCCTGCCCGTCACCATTCGATCCAGTGGCTACTTTCTCTCTGCATGCTGCCCTTGTCGTTTTTCCACTTCATGCGTCTGCCGTACTTTGTTGCCAATCCGGGGCTGCGTGATTTTGCCGAGCTGGCTGCCCGTGATCAGTATCTTCTGACCGCCATCATCCTTGCCAACAGCATCATCATACTGGTTACCTACAGCTGCCTCTCCCTTACCAGCGAACGAGTGGAGAGTGAGCTGCAGAAGTCCCAGCAGCAGGCGCGGATCATTGCCGAAAAGCAACGGGAACTGTTTGCCATGGTGACCCACGAATTCAAGACACCTTTGGCGGTGATTGACCGTTCGGCACAGATGATCTCCTTCAGGGCGATCAATCCTGATGAGGCGCTGACCAGGCGACTGGGGGTCATCCGAGCTAACGCCGCTCACCTGATCGGCCTGCTGGACAACTGCATGAACGATGCGGTGCTGGCCCAGGGGATGCTGCAGCTGAACAGTACCGATATCCAGCTGCCTGACCTGTTGCAGGAGATTCGAGAGCAGTGCGCAGAGGCCCGACCGGATCGTGAGATCCGGCTGCTGATGCCCGAACGGGTCCCCAATCTCAACGGTGATAAACGTCTGTTAGCACTGCTTTTTTTAAACTGAAGTTCTTTCTCTGTTTCAAGCAAAGCTCATTAATATCAGCATGATAAGCTTGAACCTGTTTTTCGTTACTGTCTACATCTGATCGTGGCTACAAGATCGTACGCCCTCTGCTGCTCTTTGGTTGCAATCGTATCCATCGTAAAGGTGGCCCCGGATTCTTCCGTTGCTTTCTTCCGGCATACACTGCGTACGATGGTTGACAGCGAAGCCATCAGGGTTGAAAAACTATGGACCACCTCGCCGGTGCTCAATCGTTTGCTGTGCGTCTTTTGTA
This sequence comes from Geobacter sp. UBA6169, assembly GCA_002422265.1. Taxonomy (GTDB): domain Bacteria; phylum Desulfobacterota; class Desulfuromonadia; order Geobacterales; family Pseudopelobacteraceae; genus Trichlorobacter. The sequence goes on along the minus strand of DIUB01000145.1, from coordinate 2,842 downwards.
AGGCACTTGGTGACCGTTGTGCTGGTGCAACAGGATCGTGGGTCTCTTTCTGCTTTTGATCTTCATCGGCAAAGAGCAGAGGCCGCCAGGCCTCCATCATATGCCACTTCACGTAGTAGGCCAGCATACAGATGAAGATATGTGCCCTGACCCGGTTCTCGAGCCGATGCCAGATGGGACGAACTTCCAGATCAATGCTCTTGAGCGACCTGAAGGCCCGCTCAACCTGACTTAAACTCTTGTAGCTCCGCACTGCGTCATCACTGCTGAGACGCTCTTTGGCAACACTGGTGCGAATCACATACAGACCATCCAGGGCCGCTTCTGCATTGATCTGCTCCTGCTTGCGCTGCCAGCTTACAGATGACTCCTGAATCTCCAGGGTCAGATGCTTGGCCATCTTGTATTTGTTGATCACTCTGCCAACCCGTACACCGATCTTGTCTTTACCGATCAGCTTCCCCTTGGCAGCCATCTGCTGAACCTTGTGCAGCTCGGCTTCCGTAGCCTGCAGAAGTGACTCACGCTTATGCGCCCGCAGCCTGGCCAGCTCAGGATTACGACAGGCAATCAGACGCTCGTCAGGGTAGTCCGGCGAACTGAACTCAAAAAGGTTGCGTTCATCAAACAGACCAGGCTGCAGGCTCTCCGAGTTGATCAATTTTTCTATGGCCCCTGATTTCAGAGCAGTGATCCAACTCAAACCATCATACCCCTTGAGAGCATCAATCTGGCGCTGTGCGATCATGCCCCGATCACCGACCAGTACCAGGGAGGTTAAACCGAACTCATCTCTGACTTTGGTAACCTGGGGCAAGAGCGTCTTTGGATCAGCGGTATTGCCGGAGAACACCGATACCGCAACAGGACAACCGGCGGCATCAGTCAAAAGACCGTAATTGATCTGGAGCTTCCCCTGCTTGCCGTCACGGTTGTAGCCTCGGGCTGCCAAAGGGCAACAAGTGCCCTCCATATAACTGGAACTCAAATCGTACAGCACCAGACCACCTGACTTCAGATGACGGGCCGCCAGACGCTGCTCAATCTTCTGCTGGCGCGACAACAGCCAATCCATGGCACGGTACAGATCCGTTTCGCCGGCATCGGCAACACCCAGCTCCTCCGGAAGGGTCGTCGTCTGCCACCAACGTGTCGTGGCAAGCTTGCTGTCAGGAGCCACAATCCTGGCTGCAACCATAGCCACCACCAGATCCCGTTCACGACATGCAGAGGAAAGTAACCGTTCAAACCCCAGCTGCTTCATGGCAAGGCGTACAGCACGGACATGGCCGTGATGGCGGGAAGACACCTGCTCAAACAACTCATCCGGTGAAACAAGCTTCTCGCCGCGCAGGACGCGACGGATAGCCTCAACCTGGTCCATCGGCAAAGTGGTCAGATTCGCCAGAGTCCGCTTCTTGACTTTGCCCTCCTCCCGGTATGACTCACGGAGCAAAACAGCCGGGGTAGAGGTCCTGTTGGGTACAATATCGATATGCATGGACTGCAATATACAGCAATACATTTAAAATGCAACATATTTAATGGACTTACATGGCTACATATTTCACGACTTCAATAAAGTCAACCACCTGATAATATGAAGCTATTTAGCTTTATTGAGGGCAAAACCAAAAGAACTTCAGTTTAAATCTGTTGGACAATGCGCTCAAGTTTTCAGACGAGACCAAGCCAGTGTTGCTGGAGCTTCGTCAGGCACCCGGTGAACTGCTGGTCACGGTCAGCGACAGCGGCATCGGTATACCGCCGGAAGAGCTTGATCAGCTGGGAAAACAGACCTGCCGGGCTTCCAATGTCGCTCAGATTCCCGGTAGCGGTATCGGCTTGCACACCGCCCGTCTGATTACACAGCTTCACAACGGGTCGCTCACCATCCGCAGCTCCCTTGCAGAAGGCACCAGCATTACGGTCTCACTGCCTGCTGCTACCGCTAACAGAAAAGCCTGATTTCGCCAGATTGCGCCATAATTGATGCTTTGCGGTTGTGTGTACTGATTGGGTATAAAAAACAAGGTGCGTCATGAAAACAACCCAAAACCTTGAACATATTGTTGTTGTAGAGGATGAGCCGACCCTGCGGGAAGATCTGGTCGAGTATCTTGAGGTATCCGGCTACTCGGCGGTTGGTGCCGGATCAGTGGCGGAATACCGGCGGTTGAGCGCGTTGCGCAGGCCAGACCTGGTGCTGCTGGACATCAATCTGCCGGATGGTGACGGCTTTGCGCTGGCCCGTGAGCTGCGCGGAAGCGCTGCCTGCGGTGTGGTCATGCTGACCAGTCGCGGCACGCTGGAAGATCGGTTGACCGGCCTTGATTGCGGGGCTGATGCCTACCTGGTCAAGCATGCTGACCTGCGCGAGATTGAGGCCACCATCCGCTCGGTCCTGCGGCGTCTTGCCGGACAACAACCATCGGAACCGCTCTGGCGCTATGATCCGCTTTCCTGGCAGCTGCAGGCCCCCAACGGTAGGGCGGTCAAACTGACCGCCTCTGAAGCGGTGTTTGTGGCGCTGCTGCTGGAAACTCCCGGCCAGGTCGTGGCACGGGAGCGGATTGCTGCGGCACTGCCCCGCCCCAAGGAGAGCAGTGATCGGGGTCTTGATACACTGCTCAAGCGGCTGCGCAAAAAGGTTGAAGCAGGCACCGGGTCTGATGTTCCGGTGAATGTGGTCTATGGGGTGGGCTACTGTTTTGCGGCCAGGGTTTCGGCAGGTCCGGCCCTGCGTTGACGGCACATAAGGGACTCGAAAAAATTCCACGTCTCTAAGGAGGCTAGCAATAATAACATGAACATCTTGCATCTCATCTTCCGGCCATCTTTG
>DIUB01000086.1 GCA_002422265.1 Geobacter sp. UBA6169 | reverse complement strand
AGATGCAGGAACAGATGGAGCATGCCGATACCGTAGCCACCGCAGCCGAAGAGATGAGCAGCACGATCCAGAACGTGGCTGAAAACACCAATCAGTCGGTCAGTCTGGCCGCGACCGTGGATACCGCTGCCAGTGCCGGACTGGAGGTGGTCAAGCAGACCTGGCATTGCATGACCAGTGTGACTGAGAGTGTTGAATCGAGCCTGACCGGCATTGCCGAGCTGGAGCGCTCGTCTGCCAGTATCGGCGATATGCTCTCGCTGATCGAGGATATTGCCGACCAGACCAACCTGCTGGCCTTAAACGCTGCCATTGAGGCAGCCCGGGCCGGTGAGGCAGGCCGCGGCTTTGCGGTGGTGGCAGACGAGGTTCGTTCTCTGGCGGAAAAGACCACCAAATCCACCAAGGATATTGAGCGGGTGGTGGGCAAGATCCAGCAGGAAAGCCGCCGGGCAGCTGAAAGTATGCGCAAGGAGAGCAGTCTGGTGCAGGACGCCCTGCGCCAGGCCGAAGAGGCCCGCCGCCAGCTGGAGGAGATCAAGAACTGCGCCTCAAGTTCACGCATGATGAGCGAGCTGATTGCCGTTGCCGCCACTGAGCAGACCACGGTTACCAGTGAGATATCCGGCAAGATCCACCACATCTCCAATGCTGCCCACGGCACCAACCAGATGATGAAGGTTAATATGGAGACCTTTGCCCGGTTTGCCGATACGGTGGAGAGCATTTACGGCACCGTAGGGCGCTTCTCGGTCGGTAATTACCATGATCAGATCAAGGCATACGCCAAAGAACTGCAGGAAGGGGTGCAGCAGGCCGTTGCCGAGGCGCTTAAAAGCGGTTCACTCAGCGAGGCTGATCTGTTTGACCGCAACTACCAGCCCTACTCGAAAAAAACTGATCCGCCCAAATTTACCACCCGGTATGACAGCTTCTTTGACCGGGTCATCTCGCCGTTGCAGGAGGCGATTATTAGCCGTGACGACAAGCTGGCCTACGCCATCTGTTTTGATGACCAAGCCTACGTGCCCTGCCACAACCTACGCTTCAGCAAGCCGCTGACCGGTAATCCTGAAGTCGACAAGGTCAATAACCGTACCAAGCGGATCTTTGGCGACCATACCGGCCTGCGCTGTGCCAGAAACACTGAAAGTGTCCTGCTGCAGACCTACCGTCGCGATACCGGCGAGATTCTGAATGACCTCTCGGTGCCGATCTTTATCAACGGCAGGCATTGGGGTGGCATCCGTTTTGGCTACAAGGCACCCTGCAGCCTGAAGTAGCGGGGAAAGGGGAAGCCCATGGGATTGCTGATCTGGGGACCGATGTTTGAAGTGGGGGTGCAGGAGATTGACCGGCAGCACCGTACCCTGTTTGACCTGGCCAATACCCTGGCCGATGCGGTGGTGCAGGGTAAAGGACCTGAGCCGCTCGGCTCTATCTTTAACGAGCTGGTGCGGTATACCCAGACGCATTTTGCTTTAGAGGAGCAGCTGATGGCGCAGCACGGCTACCCGGCCACTGCGGAGCACAAGGCAGGCCATCAGGAGCTGGTGCGTCAGGTCTCAGAATACCGGCAGGCCTTTGCTGCCGGAGACAGTGCCATCATCGACAAGATGCTGCAGTTTTTCACCAGCTGGCTGTCACGGCATATCATGGAAATCGATAAGTCGCTGGCCCGGCATCTGAAGCAAAAAGGGCTGTCGTAGCGCCCACTGAGGCCGGTGTACAAAAGCTGTTTGGCTTCCGTCTGTCAGCGTGCAGAGAATTCCTTGCTTTTCCTGCTTTTTTGACTACACTTGCGCCATGTTGCCCCCCCCCCTTGCCATGTCTGCCCGGCAGGCCAGCCTGTGGTCGGTTGCCCTGGGACTGATCGGTCTGCTCTGTAACCGGTTCCTGCCGCTGGAGCTGTACTACCACCTTTCTCTGCTGTTCGGTTCAATCTTCCCCCTGGTTGTCATGAATCTGTTGGGTGTCCGCTACGGGATCATGTCCGGTCTGCTGGCAGCCTGCGGCATGCTGCTGTTACTCCAGGAATACATTGTTTTTACGGTGCTGTGCCTTGAGCCGCTGGTAGTAGGCGCCCTGCTGCAGCGCAAAAAGCTGCGTCTGACCCAGGCAGTGATGCTGTACTGGCTGCTGCTTGGCATACCGCTGGTGCTGGCAGGCTATACGCTGCTCCTGGAGGTGCCGACGCATGTGGCGTTGGTGATTGCCCTGCGCTGCGGCCTGAACGGTGTGTTTAATGCCCAGCTGGCAGCACTGGTGATTGTGGCGATCCGTTACCGCTGTTTTGTGCGGACCGGTTTGCCTGAGTACCGGATATCATTTGTTGAAGCGTTGACCTTGCTGGTAACCGCTGCAGTCTACATCCCTCCGATGCTGATGCTGTTGTTCGGTCTGCGTGCCGGTGAACAGCAGCATCAGGCCATGCTGCACCGGACCGCAAGCCAGGTGACCGAGGCCACCCAGCTTTTGTTGGGAGAATGGCTGCAGCAAAGGATGCGATCGGTCGCATCCCTGGCTGCCGAGGTGGCCCTGCCGTTGCAGGAGGATCCCCAGACCAGATATCTGCTGACGCTGATCAGAAATACGGACCATGAATTGAGGCGTGTGGGGCTGTTTGACCAGCAGGGGCATGAGGTAGCCCATGATCCTGACCTGCAGGTTTTGGGCAAGCTGATAACGCCGGCCCGTTTTTCCAACCGACCCCACATTCAGATGCCGTTGCAGAACGGCAGGCCGTATCTGGGCAACCTGATCCGCATGGAGACCGCCAACGGTCCGGGAGAACCGGTGGCCCCGGTTGGTCAGCCGATCATCCGCAACGGCAGTGTGGTTGGTGTTGCCACCGGCCTGATACCGCTGGAACGTTTGCAGAAACGAAGTGAATTTGTCAGTGCCCGACGCGGGGTTGCAGTGCATGTCATTGATAATGACGGGCAGCCGCTGATTGCAGGTACCGGCCTTTTCAAGGCAGCGTCGCAGGGGCTGTCGACACGTCACCCGCAGAAGCGCCCGGGCCTGCCGTGGCTGGCTGTGATGGATCAGGCCGAGCTGTGCAATCGGGTTCCCCTGACCGGCACGGCGCAATGGGATTTGCAGGTGACGGTGCCGTACCGGCCCGGGCTGAAAGAACTGAATCAGCGGGCCGCCCGCGAGATGGGTATGATTCTGGGCCTGATGCTGCTGGTCTGCATGGCGACCCGGCTTGCCACCGGGGGAATGACGCTGACAACCCTCCGGCTGCGGCAGGTGACCGAGCAGCTGCCCATGCAGATCAGCCGCGGGGATATGCCGGTCTGGCCCAAGCCGACTTTTCTGCGAGAAATTGGTGAACTGAGTACCAACGTCCGGGGGATGGCTGAAAGTCTCGGCCAGGCCTTTACCGAACTGAAGACGCTCAATGAGCAGCTTGAGACGCGGATTGAAGAACGGACCCGGGAGCTGGTGCAGGCAAAGCAGGCCGCCGAAGAGGCCAATGAGGCCAAAAGCCGTTTTGTGGCGGTTATGAGCCATGAGATCCGCACCCCGATGAACGGTATCATGGGGATCCATGCCCTGCTGAAACAGTCGGGGCTGACGGATGAGCAGCAGTTGCTGCTTGATCATGCCGCAGACTCTGCTGAATCGCTGTTACTGATCATCAATGATATTCTGGATTTTTCCAAAATCGAGGCCCACAGTCTTGAACTCAGCCCGGTGTCTTTCAGTCTGCGCAGGCTGCTGGATTCGCTGGCAACACTCTACCGCACGGTTGCCGTGAAGCAAGGGCTGCAACTGCACTGTACCACCGGGGCCCACCTGCCTGAGATGGTGGTGGGCGATCCTGACCGGCTGCGGCAGGTACTGGCCAACCTGTTGAACAACGCAATCAAATTCACGCCGCAAGGTGAGGTCTCACTAACCGTGGAACGGCTGCTGCCTGATCAGGATGACGGTGCCGTCAGGATCGCCTTTGTGGTGCATGATACCGGTATCGGCATTGCTCCTGAAAAGCAGGCCCGGATCTTTGAGATGTTTATTCAGGCCGATAGCTCCACCACCCGCCAGTTTGGCGGTACCGGACTGGGGCTGACCATCTGCAGAAGCCTGACCGAACTGATGGGGGGGACCATCGGGGTGACTTCAGCACCGGGCCAGGGTTCCGCTTTCAGGGTAGAGCTGCCGTTCATGCCGGCGGCGCCTGAAGATCTGGAGAACCTGTCTGTTGAGCAGAACCGTCTGAAGCCTGCTCAGCAGCGGTTGAAGATCCTGCTGGCTGAAGATCAGCCGGTCAATCGTCTGGTGTTGAGCCGCCTGCTGGAGACCATGGGGCACCGGGTTACGACGGTTGAACATGGCGGGCAGTTGCTTGCTGAACTGGCAAAAGAGGGCTATGATCTGGTAATTACCGATATATCCATGCCGGTGATGGACGGCTATCAGGCGGTACGCGAGATCCGTAGTGGCCGTCATGCAGGTGTTGACCCGGCAATTCCGGTGGTTGCCATGACCGCCCATGCCCTGACAACCGATCGGGAGCAATGTCTGGCTGCCGGTATGAGTGAGTACCTATCCAAACCGATTGAAGTTGATAAGCTGGTGGAGGTCTTGCAGCGCCTGCTGCCGGGACACGCCCAGGAGGAGACAGCAATGATACCTGCAAGAACAGTAGCGGTGGCGAACGCAGATGATCCGTTGGACCGCGATTACCAGCAGAAGAATTACCATGATCTGGGGTGTAGCGATGTGTTGCTGGATGTCTACCGGATTTATCTTGAGAGCGCCCCGCAAAAGCTGGTCAGGATCAGGGAATTGCTGCAACAGGGTGATACCGAAGCCCTGGTAGGTGTGGCACACGGCCTGAAAGGTGAGTCGGGCTCAGTGGGAGGGCGGGACATCATGGCTGTGGCCGCTGCCATGGAAAAGACGGCCCGTGCCGGAAATCTGACCGAGGCCCGAGCCCTGCTGCCTGAGCTGGAACTGCAGCTGCAACGCACGGCGTCTGTTATTGAAAGGGAGTTGTCAGCGTGAGTAGACAGAGCAAGCAGGAGCTGACCGCCAGTCGGCAGGCACCACTCAATATCCTGTTTGCCGCCTCAGAGGCGGCGCCCTATGCCAAAACCGGTGGTCTGGGGGAGGTGGTGGGTGACCTGCCCCGCTACCTGCATGACCTGGGGCACGATGTGCGGGTGGTACTGCCCCGTTACTACAGTATTGATCCGCAGCGCTACGACCTGAAGATGCTGCCCGGCACCCTGGTGGTGCCGATGGGGATCATTGGCGACATGTATTGCGGTGTCTGGGAGGGGCGGTTACCCAAAAGCGAGGTGCCGGTCTACTTGCTTGAACATGAGGGGCTCTACGGCAGGGACGGCATCTACGGGGTCAACAACGTCAGTTTTCTGGACAATGATAACCGCTATGTCTTCCTTTCCCGGGCTGCCATGGAGCTGCCCAAGCTGCTGGACTGGAAGCCCGACATCCTGCATGCTCACGACTGGCACACCGCTGCCATGCCATTGTTTCTGAATACACTCTACCGCAACGATCCCTGCCTGGCCCAGGCCGCCTCAATCCTGACCATCCACAACATGCAGCACCAGGGCACATTCTATCCCGGCCTGATGGAGGTGCTGGGGGTCGGCTGGGGCCATTTTACCTTTCTTGAACTGGAGCAGGATGATCAGGTCAACCTGCTGAAAGGGGGGCTCTGCCACGCCACCCTGCTGAACACGGTAAGTCAGGGCTATGCCCGTGAGATTCAGACACCGGCCTACGGCTGGGGGCTGGAGAGTGTTGTGGCGCAGCGGGCTGCTGATCTGTACGGCATCCTGAACGGGGTGGACTATGATGAGTGGAACCCGGCCAGGGATCGGTACCTGCCGGCCACCTATACCATTGATGACCTCTCCGGCAAGGCGATCTGTAAACGTGAGCTGCAGCGGCGGTTTAACCTGCCGGAACTGGATGTGCCGCTGTTCGGGGTGGTGTCGCGCATGGTTTCCCAAAAAGGGACTGATCTCTTGGCAGAGGCGATCCATGAGATGATCAAGCTGGATCTGCAGGTGGTGGTGGTGGGTAACGGTGAGCCCTGGGCCCATTTCTTTTTTGGCGGCATGGCCCACCGACACCCGGACAAGGTGGGCTGCTTTATCGGGTATGACAACGCACTGGCCCACCTGGTTGAGGCAGGCTCGGATTTTTTCCTGATGCCGTCTGCCTTTGAACCGTGCGGTCTGAACCAGATGTATTCCCTGGCCTACGGCACGCCGCCGATTGTCCGGGCCACCGGCGGACTGGACGATAGTATTGAGAATTTTGATGAGGCAACCCTGACCGGCGACGGTTTCAAGTTCTGGAGCCATACGGCCTCGGCACTGTTCAATACCGTGGGCTGGGCCACCTGGACCTTCTACAACAATCAGACCGGTTTGGCTGCCCTGCGTCGCAACGGTATGGCCAAGCGGTTTACCTGGCAGGAGGCGGCCTGCCGGTATGAACAGCTGTACGCTGACGCCCTGGTGCGGAAACGGGGTTAGCCATGCGGCCGTCCCTGCAGGGTTTGATCAGGCAGCTGGAGGCTACGGGAGAGCTGCAGCGGGTAGCGGTTCCGGTCCGGCTGGAAGGTGAGTTGGCCACCATAGTCAGGCGGGTGAGCGCTGGTCCGGCAGGTGGGCCGGCGCTTTTGTTTGAGCAGCCGGGTGCTGCCGGGCTGCCGGTGGCTGCCAACCTGTTCGGTTCGGTCAGACGGATGGAGGCGGTCCTGGGTGCCCGGGGTACGGCACATCTGGGTGGTGCCTTTGAGGTGCTGCTGGAGACACTGCCGGAGGTTGACCTGGTTAGCCTGGGTGAGCAGCTCAACCAACATCCGGCCCTGATCAGCTGCCGGCCGGTGACTGTTATCGACCCGCCCTGCCGGGAGCAGGCAAGCAAAGAGGTTGATCTGCTGCAGTTGCCGTTTCCGCAGAACTGGCCCGGTGACGGTGCCCTTGCCGGTACCGGTCGCTATATTACGCTGGGACAGGTCTTCACTGCTGCACCGGATGGCTCATCTCCCAACTGCGGTATCTACCGTTGCCAGATCCATGATCGCCGTACCATGGCAATCCGCTGGCGACACGGAAGCGGTGCTGATCAGCACCATCAGCTGTTTAAGACCCGTAAGGAACGGATGCCGATTGCGATTGTGCTGGGCGGACCCCCCTGTCTGACCCTGGCCGCTGCCTGGCCGTTGCCGCCGGGGCTGGATGAACTCTGCTTTGCCGGCTGGCTGCAAGGGCAGCCCATTGCCGTAACCGGCTGTATGCACGGCCCGTTGCAGGTACCAGCCGATGCGGAGCTGGTGCTGGAGGGGTTTGCCGAACCGGACGAGACCCTGTTGGAAGGGCCGTTTGGCAATCATACCGGTCGCTATGCTGCTGTTGGCAGTGCTGCCCGGGTGACCATAACCCGTATTACCCGGCGCAACGCGCCGATCATTCCCATTACCGTGGTAGGTCCGCCGCCACAGGAAGATTGCTGGATGATGCTGGGGTGGGAGCGTTTGCTGGCTGCCCTGGTGCGGCAACTGGTGCCGGGGGTGCGGGATCTCTGTCTGCCACTGGCCTGGGTCTTTCGCAACAGCGCCGTGATTGCGCTGGAAACCTCTGATCCGCTGCAGGTGCGTACCATCATCCGGCGGCTGTGGCAGCTGCCCTGGTTCAGCACGGCTCGTTTGCTGGTACTGGTGGATGCGGCAGCGGTTGCGCCTGGTGACCTGCTGCGGGTGACCTGGCAGGTGGTCAATGAGGCAGACTGGCAGACCGATCTGGTGGCGGATAGTACCGGGGCACGTCTTGCCCTGGATGCAACCCGCAAACAGCCGGGTGAGCTGCTGGAAGAAGGGCCGATTGGCCGTCTGGTGTCAGAACGCTGGAAGGAGTATGGTCTGCTGTGATCCGTTATCTGTTGCTGATTGGCCTGTTCGTATTGTTGGCTGTGCCGTTGCAGGCGCAGGAGCCGCTTGGTGCCTACCCGCACCTGCCGACCGGCTACCGGTCCATCAAGGTCTTTGATCATCAGAGCCGCTTTGTCGGGCGGCTCTTGCCGGAGAAACGCTACTGGGTCAGTATTGATCGGATTCCGCTCTTTCTGCAGCAGGCCGTGGTGGCGGTGGAAGATGCCCGTTTTTACGAGCACGGCGGTGTTGACCTGCGGGGGATTGCCCGGGCAGCCATCAAGAACGTGGTAAAAGGGCGTCTGGCCGAAGGGGGCTCCACCATCACCCAGCAGCTGATCAAGAACAAATACCTTTCAGCGGAAAAGACCTTTGATCGAAAGGTCAACGAAGGGCTGCTGGCCCTGGAGCTGGAAAAAAAGTACAGCAAAAAACAGATACTGGAGATGTATCTGAACGAGATCTACTACGGCAACGGTGCCTGGGGCATTGCCCAGGCAGCGCGGATCTATTTTGACAAGAATCCTGAAGAGCTGAATGAGGTTGAGTGCGCACTGCTGGCCGGCATTCCCAAGAATCCCGGCCGCTATAATCCGCTGGCCAAGACCGTTGAGGTTGCCCGGCGCCGGGCGATTGTGCTGCAGCGGATGGTTGAGACCGGGGTCCTGTCACAACGGCAGCTGCAGCAGCTGCAGAAAAAGACCGTTGCCCCGGTGCCGCCCAACCGTGCACTCTGGTACCTTGCCCTGGTACGCAGTACGCTGCAGGAACGATACGGTGCCGGTGTTATCGAGCAGGGGGGGCTGGAGGTGACTGCTGCCTTGGACCTGCCACTGCAACTGCAGGCTGAGCAGGTCATCCGGGAAGGAGTTCCGCGCCTGGATCCCCAGCTGCAGGGGGCGCTGGTGGCGATTGATCCGCACAACGGCCACCTGTTGGCAGCAGCGGGCGGTACTGATTACCTGAAAGCCCCCTTCAACCGGGCTTTGCAGGGACGCCGGCAGCCCGGTTCTGCCTTTAAGCCGTTTATCTATGCAGCTGCCCTGGAACAGGGAATGACTGTTGCCGACACCTGGGACGACACGCCGGTCAGCTATGCCGGGTTGGCAGGTAGTTCCTGGACCCCCGGAAACTACGACGGCAAACGCCACGGTAGCCTGACACTGCGGCAGGCCCTGTCATCTTCCAACAACGTGATCGCGGTCAAGCTGCTGGACCGGCTTGGTCTCCAGGCCGTTGCTGAGCTGAGCGCCAGGGCCGGGCTGGGGCTGCAGCTGCGGGATCTTTCCGTGGCACTGGGCAGTGAAGAGGTCAGCCTGCATGACCTGACTCTGGCCTATACCCCCTTTGCCAACAACGGTCTGCGGCCAGAGCCGCGCAGTATCATCAGGATCTATGATGTTTACCGCAAGAACTGGGCCGAGGCGCCGCCGCAGCAGGCAACCACAGTGATGTCGCCAGCTACCGCCTTTCTGATGACCGATATGCTCAAGGATGTACTGCTCAGCGGTACCGCCAAAGGCCTGCACCGGTTTGCCGGACAGTATCCGCTTGCAGGCAAGACCGGCACCACCAATGACTACCGTGATGCCTGGTTTATCGGCTACAGCCCGACCCTGGTAACCGGCGTCTGGGTGGGGCATGACCAGCCGCGTCCCGGCGGCCGGGGCTTTACTGGCGGTGCGGTGGCTGCGCCGCTCTGGGAGCGGTTCATGCGCCAGGCCCTGGCCGGAAAGCCGGCTGTACCGTTTGCCATGCCGGATACCGTGTTGTCACTCAGCATTGACCCCGCAACCGGGCAGCTGGCAACACCGGACTGCCCGGTCCGGCAGCAGGAACTGTTTGGCGTTGGTACCGAGCCGGCGCAGTACTGTTCCCGGCATGGCGGTACTGAACTGCTGCCGCAGCCGGAACCTGCTGACGGTGGTACTGCACCGGGCGCATCGGAGTCGTCACAACAAGACAAGGAGCCTGCTACACCATGACCGCTGTTCTGCAGAAGATCACCATCTTCATGGAGATGATCAAGTTTTCCCACACGATTTTTGCCCTGCCGTTTGCCCTGTCCGGTGCGCTGCTGGCAATCCGTGGCCTGCCCAGCGCAAGGCAGCTGCTGTTTATCGTCCTGGCTATGGTGGGTGCCCGCACCGCTGCCATGGCCATGAACCGGCTGATCGATGCTGATATTGATGCCAAAAATCCCCGCACTGCCACCCGCGCTATCCCGGCCGGGCTGCTCTCCAAAGGGGCGGTGTTCGGGGCGATTATCATCTCCGTGGCACTGTTGCTTTGGTCGGCCGCCATGCTGAACCCGCTCTGCCTCAAGCTCTCTCCCATCGCCCTGTTCTTTCTGGTGCTCTACTCTTACTGCAAGCGGTTCACCGCCCTGGCCCATGTGGTGCTGGGTATCTGTCTGGCTGCCGCACCGATCGGCGCCTGGGTGGCGCTCACAGGCAGGATCGAATTGCCTGCCATTGTGCTGGGCCTGATCGTGTTGTTCTGGGTATCGGCCTTTGACATGCTCTATGCCCTGCAGGACCTTGAGTATGACCGTTCCGTGGGGCTGTATTCCATTCCGGTGGCATTCGGGGTAACCGGGACGCTCTGGCTTTCCCGTCTGTTCCACCTGATCACCGTTGGCCTGCTGGTCTGGCTGATTGTTCTGCTGGGGCTGGGGGGCTGGTTCTGGATCGGCAGTGCTGCAATGGCTGCCATGCTGCTGTATGAACACTGGCTGCTGCGGGGCGGTGACCTGACCGAGCTGGATGCCGCCTTCTTCACCATGAATGGCTACATCAGCCTGACCTTTCTGGCTGCCACTGCAGCGGATGTATTCCTGTAGGGGATTGCAGGAACTGCTGACTGGGAGGGTACGGCTGTAATGAAATCTGATAATTGTCAGCAATACCCAGGCATGGTATAAGAAGCCATGCCTGAGATCAAGATCATCGACCGATCATTCGCTGTCTCCCGCAAACGTGGCAACGGTACCGTCAGATACGAGGTATGGCAGGACAACGGTGTCA
>DIUB01000179.1:6112-33568 GCA_002422265.1 Geobacter sp. UBA6169 | reverse complement strand
TTAATCGTGTCAGAGAGCTTCGGATACAAATAAAGAACGAACTGGCCGAAATGTCAGATGAAGCTGATGAACTGGATTCTGGTAGCATAACGGCCAAACTTAACGGACCACCTGCACATGCAAGTCCTTAACCGGACACTGCTGGGTAAAAATCATGATTGGCGGCATTCAGATGTGAATGGTCAAAATAAAGGGTTTTGGTTTCCGTGGCGTTGTTTGTTGTACCTGACGAACTACTGCAGGAGAGCAGCAGGCCGGGAGTAGACGCAACGGCGCCAAGCACCGCCATGGTCTTCATGAAGTCGCGACGTGACACCCCTTTGCCCGCTGGGTTGTTCGGCATGTTTTTCATCCTTGTTCCTCCTTGGTTAGGTTTGGATTCAGCTGCCGGCTCTCAATCATTGTCTTTTGGGCGCACTTTTCTTCAAGGAAGTATCAGTAACTATGGTGACGGCGCCATATTCGTCCACATGGTGTAACTGTTGTTACATGCAGCCGGTACACCGGCTGCACCGTTTTTGTAGGTCATAACCAGCAGCCTGGGGTCCAGAGCTGTGGATGCTTGCCACTGACTGCCGTTGCAGGGGCCTTTTGAAAAGTCAGGACAGGTGATGTTTGCATCGGTGACCGGCAGCATATTCTGGACTGTCAGCTGCCTGGTTGCATACCAGGCACAGACATGATCGCTGTAGGCCGGTTGAACACCTGCAAACGCCGTATAGGAGTTGCCCAGGTACGCCACAGAGGTGCCTTTAAAGGAGGGTGGGCTCACCTGGTCGTCAAAATAGGCGTTGCTGAAATCTGTGCTTGCCGTTTGTGCATTGGTGAAGTCTGTACCGAACAGGGCGGCCCGGTTAAAATTGGTGGACATTCCTGATGTCGGGTCAACCTTCAGCAGGGTTCCGGTAAAATTGGCACCGATTGCAAAGCTTCCAGAAAAGATAGCCCCGTTCAGTGTCGCGCCTGAAAGATCAAGCGATGTCAGGTAGGCCCCGGTCAGGTTGGTGTTGGCCATGATCGCCTGATAGGCGCTGGCGCAGGTACTGGGAATGGTGCTGCCATCAGCGGGTTGACATTTGTTGGCTGAACTTACGGAGTGAAAACTGACATAGGTCATGGAGGCGCCGCTCAGGTCGGCACTGGCCATGTTGGCGTTATACAGAAACGCGTTGTCCAGCTTTGCAGATGCATTGGTGACCGGGTCTTTGTTGAACCTGGCCTGAAAGAAACTTGAACCGCTCAGATTTGCATACGAAAGGGTTGCCCCCTGGAATACCGCACCTGAAAAGTTTGCGTTGCTCAGGTCGGCATAGGGCATAGTGGCCCGGTTGAAAGATGAGCCGGTTGCGATTGCACCGGCAAACAGCCCTCCTTTCAACATTGAATCACTGAAGCCGGCCCCTTTGATGGTGACACCGCTGAAATTTACGCAACCGGCCCGCGCAGTCATATCAGCGCATGATTTCGTCACATTCTCCACGACCATGCCGTCAGCAAAGATAGCACCTGAAAAATTGGCGTTACTCAGGTCAGTTGGTTTCTTTTTGCTGGAAAGGGTAAAGGGCTGGATGAATACGGTCTGATTGAGGACCAGATATTGCGAATTGGCCGGATCACCACCATACACATTGGTTGGATCCATCCAGTCGGCAACAAAATAATAGTCAGCCTGATTGTCCCGTACGATGAAGGAACTACTAAGATCCAGCTGTTCACCCGGTTTGTTTGAAAAACACCTGCTGCTGTCGCTGACAAACTGATCGTTATCACAGAATATTTCTGATGAGGCGATATACGCATTCACCATTTTTGTGCCGATAAATGAAGAGTTATAGATATACGCTTTTGTTATATTGGCGCCGGTGAAATCGGCACGGTCAAAGGTTGAATACTTCATACCAAAAAAGTAGCTGCCGGAAATAGTAATCTGATTCATCAGGGCAGCGGTAAAATCAGAATTGCTGATACCGCCATTGTTGTCGTAAATAGTTGTTGTAATAGTGCTTCCAGTCAAATTGGCACCGGTAAAAGTAGATTTGAAGACCGTTACATTGGTAAACGAGGCATTAGAAAAATTCGCCCCGGTGAAATCGTAGGTATCAAGCCAGGTTCCTGAGCCGGTGCTGCCGATTGAAAATCCGGACAAGTCACAGTACCGGCAGGATTTGCTCGACAGCTTGATGTTGGAAATATCGGGTGAAACCTGGAGGGAAGCCAGGCTGCCGGTAATGCTTGTTTTGGAAAGGTCATCCATGTTGTAGCCAACATAGGTGTTCCTGAGCCCGGAGGCATTGTCATACAAGGCAACTTTGGTATTCGGGCCGGTCTTGACCGATCTGGCTGCGCTCACTGCGGCTGTCAGCTTTGCAAGGTCAGGCTGATCCTTCATAAACACCCAGGCCTTGCCGCCATAACCGGTTTTTTCAAACAGGGCCACCTCCCCCTGTTGCAGGGGTGGCAACAGCGAACTGTCGTCATAATATCTGTACAGGACGGTAAAGACCGTCTTGTACATGTCGCCATTGTAAGCGTTTGACGTACAGGCGGCATTTTGCCCGGCTATGCCTACATACGACTGCCTGATGAGATCAAGCGTCAGATAAAAATTGTACCCCCCCAAATCATTAAGTCTGAAGAATGCTGCAGGCGGTGTGTAGGTATACTTCTGGGAATAGGTATACAGAGGCCCCTGCAGATACGTTATGTATGATCCAACCCCGACTGTTTGTACCTGGCAGTCTCCATAGCCCGGGTCAACTACCGGAGGGTACACGGGAATTGGCAGGTTTTCAGCGTAGAACGCCCCAAGCGGTCCCTTAGAAGAGATCAGGTGATAACCGGACGCAGGATTGTCTGGATCGATAGCAAACGAGAACAGATCGTCAGCAGTCACCGTTCGCATCGGGACCGTAGTCAAAAAATAATTTTCGTGACCGTCGCTTGCGGGCTGATTGGATGAGAGCGTCAGCAGGTTGCCTTTATTGTCGGTAATGGCCAGCTTGCCGATCTCGGTCGGGTCTACGGCAGATGCAGCGGCAGCAGGTGTTTTACCGGTCAGCCTGATTGCCTTCGGCACACCGATGAACGCCAACCGTTCCTTATCCCCGGCCGCAAGCCGTTTGTGGGTAATCGCCACCGTGTGTTTACCTGCAGCTATCTCCGCCTGTACGCAGGCCCCTTGCTGCACGGCAGCAATCTGCTTGCCCGTGCTTTCGGAGGTGATCGTCATTCCCACAAAATACGGGTCGTTGGCCTCGATGCAGTATTCATACCTGCCTGACTTCTTGTAGGTATAGGGAATGGTCTTGAGCGCAGTAACCTCGCCGGATGCCTTGCTGACCTGAGCATCAGGTTTCAGGCGCAGCACAACGGTATGGTTTTCGGTAGCAATCCGGGAGCCGGCCCCGACAAGCTCATGCTCCCAGTACCAGCTGCGTTCTGCCTGGGGCTGTGAAGGAGAGTCATTACCGGAACAGGCGGCAAGCAGCCCGATACAGGTCAGCAGCATGAATAATTGACCCATCATCAGTATTCTTTTCATTGTATCTACCTCCTGATTTCCGTATTCCGGTTTTTCATCAAGCTTTTGATGCTATCATAACCTTGCTGAAATTGGTCGGTGCCCCGGAAGTTTCAACCGTTGAACTGAAAAGGATCTGTCCGGCGACATTAGTTGCTCTTTCCAGATCAGCCACGGAAATAGTCAGGGGGCCATCCGTTGCTGCGGTCTTTACCGCCGCCGCATACGCCACAGCACTGACCGCCTGGGGTTGCCAGTTATCCATCGAATCAAGATGTGAGATGGGCAGGATCTGGGTTGCGAGCGAAGGGTTGTCTTGCATTGCTGCATACAGGGTCGCTGAACTGTCCGAAGTTGTCTGATCACTGCTGCAGGCCTGCAGCAAGCCGAGGGTTGCAGCAACGGCGCAGAAAAACAGCAATCGTTTCATATCCATCCTCCTTGGATCGAAGTTGTCTCGTTAGTTTCGTTCCCAGAGCAAAGCTTCTCTCACCATCCGGCCCGGTTGTCAGACAACGGCTACTTTGTAAATCTCTTGTTGCAGGCGGTCACAATCCCGGTTGCCGTGACGCTGATCATCGCCGTTCCGTTTGTGCTCTGGGCCAGACACGTATTGTCTGACATATCCAGCAGGACTTGCAGCTGCGATCCGGCCTTGGGAAGGTTGGCGGGGGCAGCAAAGATCGATGTGTTCGGATCAGGATTCGTGTTTGCGATGAAATCACAACCGGTCACCGGGTTCAGCTCACTGCCCACCTTGACGGCCTTCAGCAGATCGAGCATCTGGGTAAAACCGTTGGATCGGTTTGCCGATGCCTGGGCATTTTTGCCCCGGCATTCAGGCCCGCCGTTTACCACCTCGATGGTTACGTTGAAGTTGTTCTGCACGCCCGATAGCGGGTCGTACTGCAGACCGTTGCAATCGCTTGATGTCTTGCAGTCCGCAGGCTGGTATCTGCCCAGCATCACATCGTGGATAGACGGTTTGGGGGACTGGTGGGCCATCACGAACCAGATGACCGAGGCAAAGTACAGCTTGCCGTCATAGGCCACCATGTCGGGCCATTTCAGCAGGAAGTTGTAATCGCCATTGAAGTAGGCCGCCGAGAAACCGGCATAGTTGTAGTAGTAGGTCAGCTGTGTCGGCCCACGACCGTAGTAACGGGCAAAACTGTTGCTGGTGCAGTCGAACGGATCGGCGCAGCCGGTGTTGTAGTAGCTCGCGCCATTCACCCAGCCGTATTCCCGCAGCCAGGTGTAGGACTTGGTGATCTGGGTCTCGCCGGTCTCCTGGGCGGCATGGGCAAAGAGCGAGGCGATCTCGCGCTTGCAGGCCTCCTCCACCGAGCTGAAGTAGCCCTTCTCGCCGCAGAAGAACGGATAGCGGGCCACGGCGCTCAGGAAGTTGCTGTAGGTATTGGCACTAAAGCCGTTCTCTGCCGGCCAGGGTACGATCTTGCCATTGGCATCGGTGTAGGTCAGGGATCCATCGCCGGTATAGGTGCGCGATGCAAGGGTATCCCAGGTTGCCTTGGGCATCACCTTCATCACAGTTGCCACGTTGGCCGGAGTGGTGGCGGTGAGATCGGGCATACAGGGGAGCATGTACTCGCGGTACAGCGCCTCCTTGTCCTGCTGAGTGTAGCCGTCTTTCGGTTTTGCCAGTTTCAAGTCGCCGCTTGCTATGCTTTGTTCGATTGTACTGATAACTGAAGCCTGGCTGTAATCGCTTGCCGTACAGGTTTTCACTGCCGGGTAGGATGCTTTGATTGCGGCGTAATCGTAATAGGTGAATTCATGCTTGTCCGAGGTGACCGGCTTCGTGGGGTCGTAGACGCTCCAGAGACCGGCCTCGAATACGGACGAGCAGTCGGCCTGCACCGGGCAATGCCCGGCACTGGCATACCAGGCATTGGTGTAGAGCTGATTGTCGCTGTACTGCACAAGCGTGCCGGTTTTTGAGTAGTTCACGGAGGGATCGTACTTGGGCGGCTGGGTCACGGTCACAGTGGCGCTGTCGGTGGTGTCGGCACTCTTTACCGCCAGGGCGCCGGCCTTCGAGCTATAGTTCACCGTTACCAGCAGGGTTTCGGAAGCGTCCTTCATGCCGTCATGGGTGATGCGCACCTTGTAGGAACCGGCAGGGACGGTCACCGGTTGCACGGTATCCGCTGCGCAGTTGTGGGTCAGTGCCTGTGAAGTCATGGAGGAGAGCAGCACGTTTTTCGCGTCAAGCAGCTCCAACAGGAACGAGCGATTGCTGGCCAGCATGCACAGGTCTACCGTTGTCGCGGCCTTCAGGATCCAGTTGAACTCATCATACCCGATGCCACCGGTATCACCGGTACCGGCAGAATTACCGGAAGGCTCCAGGTTGACCACGATGGTGTGGCTGTCCGACATGGAGCTGACCACACCTGCGTGGTACTGCTGCTCCGAATAGTAGGTGGTGCTTGAGGGGAGTGGGGGGGGATTGCCGGAATCGCTGCAGCCGGAAAGCAATAGGCCAGACAGCAGGCAGCAGGTCAATAAAGTTCTCATGATGCACCTCCAAAACACTGTAGTTGTCATCTGCTATCGTGTTTCCAGCACAAACATCTCGTTAGAGCGGATGAACCTTTTCTGGTAGCCGTTGCAGTCCACCAGGCCGGCCTTCAGGGCAAACCAGTCATTGCCGAAAACCGATTCCAGGTGCGTATGGGGCAAATAGAAACGGTGGTAGGTATTACGCTCGTGTACGCCCGAGGTGGCTGTGTTGTCCCTGTCTGGTTCCTGTTTCTTTCTGTATCAGGCTGAGAGGCAGTTGAATATCGCTGCCATGACACATTTCATACGATGCTGCGAGGTCGCTTCAGTGGTGAGACTGAAGCGACCGGAGCAACTCTTCATTCAGTTCTTGAGCGTCACCCCTTGCAGTTTCTGCCAGGGGAAGGCCAGACGGACATCAAAGGTGTGATCGTCGTAGGTTGAGGTGAACACGGCAGGCATCGGGCTTGTATAGTCGATCGAGTATTGAAGGCTGCCAAGGTACCCGCTTGTATAGGTCGGATAACATCTGGTCAGCACGCCGTCGTTACCGTTCAAGGTGATGCGGGCATTAGGGGTGCGGGTGGCCGTTGTCATCACCCACCAGTTTTGTGTGGCAAGGTCGGCAGCACTTTTTACAAATTCAGCAAAACTTCCAAACACTTTTGCATCTGCAACAATGTTTTCCCCCTCTTCCGATACCGCTTCAGCTGCATCGCTGATAACGTCCCCCAAAGACTTCAGGGCATCCAGCCATTGCGTCCATGATGCCTTGGTGGAACCCTGCCCAAACATCACGTCAGGGCAGTAGAATCCGGTAGCATAGATGGCAGGTGGTATAACCGGGGCGCTATACTTGCTGGGCGGTACTCCTGCCCCCCCTGTCTGCATTGCTGCTGAGTACATACCGATCATGTAGCCGAAGTTGAGCTGCTGGGGAAAACCGTTGGAGGTCTGCTGATCGTTTTTTGCGCCGTGCGCAAAAACCGTCACCGGCGAACCGCCAAATTGACCAGTGCCGAGCCATTGGGCGTAGTTGCGGAAAGAATCGGCAACATCGGTCGAGTCGGAACGTCCCACATACAGGTCGATTCCCAGGATATTGGAACCGGTAATATCGCCCTGGGTGAGTCCGAGATGGGGGATGCTGCTGTTGGGATTCTGGCCGGAGGTGACCCAGAGATACTGATCCGCATCACCTGCAGTATGATAGCTGTCGTTGTCATTGAAACTGAGACTTAACGGGTTACCCTCATAGTCATAAAAGCGCAGGTTGACCCTATTGTCATGGTTGGTCATTGATTTTTTTGCTGTGGCACTGGCCGTTACCTCATAGCCTTCCCATTTCTGGCCTGAGACGATATGAAGCCGAAGGCTGTCAAGCAGTTGCTTGCCCTGAGCGATCAATTGTTCCCGAGAAACAGCCAGTTTGTTGTCCTCATAGAGGGTCTTGCGCAGCCGCTGACGAGCTGCATCCACGGAAACTGCGGCAACTGTGCCTTTGAAGGTGGCCAGGGCGCCGGTCACTGCCGTATCTCCTTTTGAAAGGTCCACCACCGGAATCCGGCGCTCAAGATTGTTGTCGATGATCAGGATCAGATCACTGTTGGGACGCCGGTGGGAGATCGAATCGATCAGTGCCATCAAGGTCCAGGCCTCCTGCTGGGTGGCGGTCAGGTCGTAGGCGGAGATATACCCCTTCTGCAGTTTGTCCGGCCCTACGGTAAAGCTGTTCTTGCCCAGCGTAAAGGTGCAGGACTGCCCCGCCTGGTAGCTGAACTGCCCGATCCTGCCGGTTTTCCCGCTGATGCTGCCGCATTTGTAGGGCATATTTTCGATCAGGCTGCCCACCAGGTAGCCGGTGGGGTCGGCAGGGGGTGTGGAACTGTCCGAACCGCAGCCGGACAGCAGCAGAGCCGTGCCGAGACAAACGAACATACAGAAACGTGTGATGATGCGTACCATGATCTGCTCCTCCTTGTGGGTGGTATGCTGGTGCCAGAGCGTTGCCGGTTCGTATCTGCACGTATCCCCTACAGCGGCTCCAGTATGAACATCTCGTTCGATCTGATGAATCCCTTCTGATAGCCGTTACAGTCCACCAGGCCGGCCATACCTGCCGGTATGGTGCCGGTGCGGGCCAGGTAGCCCTGCTGGGAGATGAATTTTTCCACCGCCTGCAGCTTGAGGGCAGTGGGGCCCTGGTAGTCGGCGGCCTTCAGGCAGAAAGGAACCGCTACCGCGCCAGGGATGGAGCTGACATAGTCGATGTCTCCCGGTAACGGGAAGGACCATTCCGGCCGGTAGCGCCAGTCACGCAACCGGGTCAGCAAGGTGGTGTCCCCCAGGTAGCAGGGCTGCTTGACCGGGTCGATACAGCGACCGTCCACGGCGCCGGGGTAGGGATACCAGGCATCGTGATCAGGATAGCCGGCCGGGGTGGTGTTGGCATGGATAACGGTGAAGGCCACGCTTTTGGGTCTGACGTTCGGGTCGTTCTTGGCTGCCAGTTCGGCATTGACCTTGCGCACCAGGTTGCCCAGGCCGGTATGATCAGGATGTCCGTCCAGGGGATGGGTGGTGCCGATCAGGGTGAGGGGGGAGGCGGTGGCAATCAGGGTATAGAGCTGATTGTACAGGCCTTGCGGGGTCAGGTTAGTCTCACTGCCGGTGCCGAAGACCGCGCTCTTGGTGCAATCGGTACGCCGCAGTTTGGTGTTTACGCCGATGTTGGTGTTAATGGCGGTCCAGGCCGTACCCAGCCCGGTATCAGGATAGTCCCAGAAGACCGGGGTCGGCCCACCCAGCACCTGTTGGGCCGAGAGGGTCTCGTTGCGGCGTACCTGTTCGGCAAACACCTTCAGGTCGGCTTCGTTGCACTGTGCCCATTTGGCCATGGATGGCTCAACCCCCACATTTTTCCAGAACGAGCAGGCATCGCAGTAGGCGTCGCCGATGGTGACCACCACGATCCGCACCGGTTTGCCCAGTCGTTTGAACTCCTGGGCCAGGCCGGCAAAGCCCAGCACCTCGTCATCGGGGTGCGGGCCGATGATCAGCAGTTCATCGTAGGAGGTAAGGGCGCTGTTGTTGCAGGTGACTGCAGCCGGTGCAGCCGGTGCGGCACTTGGGACCACCGGACAGCCGCTGGTCTGATAGATGGTATCGCCGCTGCAGCCGGCCAGTGCCAGAACAGCCAGACAACAGATAGCTGACAACAGCTTTGACGGATTGTGTGACATGGTTCCCTCCTTCATTGGGTACCTCTTGCAGGTCAGTACTGGTTAAAGATATTCAGGGCGTACAGAAACTCGTAGACCAGGGCCTGCATATGGTCCACATTCACATACACCGGCGTTTTCCCGGTTACGTAGCTGAACGGCGAGACCACCTGTAGCCGGCTCTCCGGCAGCAGGTAGCTGTAGCGGATCTTGGACGGATAGGCTGCCAGCAGTGCTGTGTAGTTGTTGGGGGTCACCACCGAATCATGGCTTAAGGAGATGATGCTGACGCTGTTATCCGGCACCTGTGACAGATCAACATCTGCAGCGCGCAGGGCTGCATCAAGTTGTGCCTGGGCCGCACTGCTGACAAAGCTGGTGCTTACCAGGGCATAGACGCTGTTCTTGATTGCCAGCGCCAGATCGGCAGGGTAGGTATGGCCGTTGGAGCTCTGTTTGAGCGAACTGCTGAGGATGAGGCTTGCCACATTCTGCACATCCACAAAGGCCCGGTCAATGGTTGTCGGGCTGCCGTTGGCAGAGCAGAACGAAGGGGCCAGCACCAGGCACTTGAGGTTGTAGAAGTCAGGATTGAAGACCGCCAGCATGTCGCCGTTCAACTGGTAGGTGGCGTAGGAGAGGAAGGCGTCGGCGCTTAAGAGCGGTTTGACCAGGTTGGTGACCACCTGACTCTGGATGTTGTACCTGTTGCCGCCTCCCAGCGTGACATCGTCAAACAGGAAGCCCTTGGTGACCTTTGAGGTGCTGTAGGCCCCTTCCATCCCCACCGAATGGGTGAGCTGATACAAGTTGTGCAGGGTGCCGGGGTTCTGGCGCAGGTAGGTGTTGAACCAGAGTGAATAGGCCCCCCCTTCGGAATAGCCGGCTGAAAACAGCTTCAATATACTGGAATCGCTTAAATTATACTGGCTCTTGATGAGGGGCGCGGCAGAAGCCAGCATGTCCACGGCGGTCTTGGCGCTTACCTGGGGATAGAGCACATAGGGGTGGACGCTTTGTTGGTCCTTTCCCTGTCCCACGTAGTCGGGCAGCAGGACGATGTACCCCTGGGAGGCAAAGACCTGGGCGTTCAGACGGGTCTCGCCGTTGGTGGTGTAGTTGGAGCCGACCACGCTTTTGTCAAAGGTGGTGCCGTGGAAGTAGACCACCACTCCCTTGATCTGTGAGCCGCTGATCCCCTGGGGCAGCATCAGGCCGCCGGAGACATTAAAGCTGCGGGGGCCCTGGGGCAGGGTGACCTGGGTGGGGTATTGCAGGGTCTGAAACAGAACCCCGGTTACCCCCAACGGGTTGTTGAGGATCGGTTTCCGGGTCAGGTCAAAGTAGCCGGTGCCGCTTTGCTGTTTGATGAAGTCTATGTTGGCCTGACACTGTGGTGACTGCAGCGTCACCTGTTTCTGACTGTTGAGCTGGCAGAACTTGATCTCGAACGAGGTCTGAAGATCGGCCACTGAAACGGTCAGCGGCCCTTCCGGGACCCAGGGCTTTGTTGCCGCAGCCTTTGTTGGGACTGGTGACGGTGTGTTGTCCAGCGGGTCCAGGTGGAACGTCGGCATCAGCTGGGTGGCCAGATCGGGGTTTGCGAGCATTGCCAGGGCCAGGGCATCTGTTGAGCTGGCTGTTTGCTGCTGATCGCTGCCGCAGGCCGGCAGCAGGCTGATAATGGCTACCATGATGAGATGTCCGAGTTTCTTTTGCATGAGCTGTTCCTCCGGATGGATACATGGTGGTGCCTGAAAAGCAGTCTTGCGTTCTTTGGCTATTTTCTCGTATACACTGATAACACACTGACAAAGCTCATGAATAGATCGTGAAACCCCGTAAGGCAAAGTACGGGAAAGCACGTAGTTCAACCAGGAAGATCAGGCTCTATGAGGCATGACCGGTTGCTGACCATATTGGTGGTTGAGGATGACGAGCTGATCCGTGCGGCATTCTGTCTGCTGGTGCAGCATAGTGGTGGGGTGGCGCTGGCCGGTTCTGCCGGATCGGGGCGTGAGGCGCTGCAGCAGGCCCAGGCCCTGCGGCCGGACCTGATTCTGATGGATCTGCGGATGCCTGATCTGGACGGGATTGAGGCCACACGCCGGATCAAGCGGGTCATGCCGCAGGTGAGGGTGATCGCCCTGACCGCCCAGGAGGATCCACTGCTGATCACCCGGGCCCTGGAGGCCGGGATGGATGGTTTTTTGCTGAAGAAGGCCTCGCCCCAGGAGCTGCAGCTGGCCATCACCACCGTGGCCGGGGGCGAACCGTATCTCTCGCCATCGGTCAGCGCCATTATTGCCCGGGCCTACCTGGCGGAGCGAAGCCGAAAACGGTCACCGCAGCCGCAGCTGACACCACGTGAAAAGCAGGTGGCGCGCCGGATAAGCACCGGTATGCGTTTGAAGCAGATAGCAGAAGAGCTGGGGATCAGCGAGCGTACGGCTGAGAAACACAGCGAACAGGCCCGCCGCAAGCTGCAGGCAGCCACCACAGCCGAGATGGTGTCAATCTGGCTGCGTCTTCAGCAGGAATAAATAACGTTGCAGCTCTTCCAGCAGCTTTGCTGTCTCTGCTCGTTCGGCCTGTTCCAGCAGGCCGCCGATCCGTTCGGCATCTGCCAGACCAAAGGTCATCCCCAGCCCCTTGATCCGGTGCCCTTCCTCCCTGATGACAGCATCATCCCCGTTTTTCAACGCCTCTTCAATCAGCAGCCCTGCACTGCTGATCCGCTGACGAGCCTGTTCCTGCAAGCGGCTGAACTGTTCAGTCTGATCTTCCGTCATAACCGGCGGCACCGTTTCTGCAGACGGTTTTGCCAGGGCCAGCTCTTGCAGCAGGGCCTGCAGGGTAAAAGGGCGGGGCAGGTAACCGGCGCAGCCAGCATCAAGGGCAGCCTGGATCTCTCCCGGTGAGGTGTTGGCCGAGATAGCCACCATCCGCAGCGGGTGACGGCCCTGCTGCTGTTCACTGTTGCGGATAGCCTGCACCAGCTGCAGGCCGGTCATTCCCGGCATACGGATATCGGTTAGCAACAGATCAAACCGGTGCTGGTCCAGTAACTCCAATGCCTGTTGTGCCGACGATGCCCGGGTGAGGCTGACCGGTGTACCCTGTAGCAACAGTTCCAGCAGCTGCAGGTTTTCCGGGGTGTCATCCACCGCCAGAATCTGTAACGGTTGCTGCAGACAGATATTCGACACGTTTGGTACATCAGGCTCACGCCAGTCCGGGGGCGGCAGTTCGCAGGGAATGGTGAACCTGAAGGTGCTTCCGGCCCCTGGTGTGCTCTCGCA
This sequence comes from Geobacter sp. UBA6169, assembly GCA_002422265.1. Lineage (GTDB taxonomy): Bacteria > Desulfobacterota > Desulfuromonadia > Geobacterales > Pseudopelobacteraceae > Trichlorobacter. The sequence goes on along the minus strand of DIUB01000179.1, from coordinate 20,999 downwards.
GGTCAGGTGGCCGCCCATGGCCGCTGCCAGTTGCCGGCAGATGGCCAGCCCCAGTCCCAGTCCCAGACCGGCATTGCCAGGTTCCAGGCTCACAAAAGGGTTGAAAATGGCCTCCTGCTGATCAGCCGGGATGCCGCAGCCGGTATCGGTGGCTGAAAAGCAGAGCAGTGGTGGTGTCTGATCCTTCACAAGCTCGGCCCGGGCGATGATGCTGCCGCCCGGCGGGGTGTATTTCAGGGCATTTTCGAACAGGTTGGCGCAGACCTGAAAGATCCGTTGCCGATCACCCATGATCATGTCCGGCAGATCGTCTGAGCGGATTCCCTGATAGGTGATCCCTTTGGCCCGGGTGCGGGGCAGGTAGGTTTCCCGGAATTCATCAAGCAGTTGACGCAGGCTGAAGGGGTGGGGGGTGATGGTGATCGTTCCGGTCTCGATGGCGGCACTGTCCAGAAGGTCGTTGATCAGGCGCTGCTGCTGCAGGGTCGCCCGCTGCAACATGCGGGGAAGCTCGTCGTCGGCAGAGGCACGGCGGTTCAACAGGTCGGCGATGCCGGTGATGGTTGCCAGCGGGGTGCGCAGTTCGTGGCTGACCATCTGCAGGAATGAGTCTTTGACCCGACTGGCCGCTTCGGCTGTCTGCCGGGCCTCATGCAGTTCCCGCTCTACCCGGTCACTGGTCAGAGAGAGGTAGCTGTAAGCAATGACCAGTTCCACCACAAAACCGTAGATCAGGATCCAGCGCAGCAGCAGATCGCTTGAAAGTTCCGTTGTTATGTGGGAGATGGCATCGGCGTTGCCGAAAAAATAGGCCGCCCGCAGCAGCATCAGGGTGATGAGCGGCAGAATGCTGACCGACATCAGCCACTGCATCGAATGGCAACGGATGTCGCGATGTAGCAGCGGCTCAAGGGCAATCCGTCCGAACAGCATCCCGAAAACCAGGGCAAAGGTTGCTGAGCGCAGCGCATAGTCATCAACAACATAGTTGTAGTAAAGGGAGATCAGCAGCTGCAGCCCCCCCAGGGCGAGGTTGAGCGGGGTTCTGAACCAGCGCCGCTTGAGACCGTAAAAGCGAGCCAGTCCTTCGTACAGCAGGATCGGGTGCAGCAGGATCAGGCTAACGCCGATGATACGTGGAATGAAAACCAGCTGCAGGTCGGCCAGTACCATGTTGAAAAATGAGCCGACGGTCCAGCAGGCAGTACCGGCAACCCAGTACAGGAAACCGGGGTAGGTGGTGCGGGTGCGCCAGGCATGCAGCAGGATCAGCACCAGCAGCAGGTCGGTCAGTAACGACAGGATAACGATGGTGGGGGTGTGCAGGGTCATGGCTGCGTAAACGGTGTCACTCGCTGTACTCTTCCTTTTTCAGGCCGTACTTCTTGATCTTGCGGTAGAGGGTGGCCACATTCATACCGGCCTCGACCGCTGCACTGTCCACAGCACCGCCATGTTTTTTCAAAAGATCCCGCAGCAGATCCCGTTCAAACCGCTCCAGCGCCTCGGTGAACGGCAGGTCATCGGCCAGCACCGGGCCGGCCTGGGTTGTCTTCGGCACCACCCGTCCTTCCGGCAGGTCAATGATCTGCCCCAGGGTGTCCAGCGAGATGTAATCGCTCCCTTCCAGGGCCATGCAGGCCTCGATCACGTTACGCAGCTGACGGATGTTGCCGGGCCACTGGAAGGCGCAGAGGATCTCCATCGCCTCCCGTTCAAATCCTTTGACGGCGGTACCGAACTTCTGGTTCTGCAGGTGGATGAAGTGGGCTGCCAGCAGCGGAATGTCGTCAATCCGGTCCCGCAACGGCGGCAGGTGCAGGTTGACCACATTCAGGCGGTAGTAGAGATCTTCGCGGAAGGCACCGGTACGGACCCCTTCCTTCAGGTCGGCATTGGTGGCAGAGATGATCCTGACATCAACCCGGGTAGGGGTGGTGTCCCCCACCCGGCGGAATTCCTTTTCCTGCAGAAAACGGAGCAGGGTCTTCTGGACGTTCATCGGCAGATTGCCCACCTCATCCAGAAACAGGGTGCCGCCGTCGGCCGCCTCCAAAAGCCCCTGACGGTTTTCCAGGGCGCCGGTGAAGGCTCCTTTGCGGTAGCCGAACAGCTCGCTCTCCAGGATGCTCTCCGGCAGGCCGCCGCAGTTGATGGCGATGAATTTGCTGTCTTTCCGGTTGGAATGGAAATGAACCGCCTGGGCGATCAACTCCTTGCCGGTGCCCGACTCGCCGGTGATCAGGATCGAGGTGTCCCGGGCCGCCACCTTGGCCACCTTGTCCAGCACATTGCGCAGGGCACCGGAGGCGCCGATGATGTTGTCGAACTGCAGCTTTTCTTCGATTTCACGCCGCAGTTCCCGGTTTTCTTCGGTCAGCATGGCCTGTTGCAGGGCGTTTTTGACCCGATAGATTAGCTCTTCAGGCTCAAACGGCTTGGTCAGCATGTCGTAGGCCCCTTTGCGCAGGGCCTGGATCGACATCTCCACCGTGGCATAGGCGGTAATGATGATGACCGGCAGGTCACGGGCCTGTTCCTTGACCCGCTGCAGCACCTCCAGACCGGTCATGCCGGGCATCTTGATNNTTGATGTCGGTGATCACCAGATCCCAGGCATTCGGGACGAATTCGGCCACGGCCTGGACCGGATTGGTGCAGGCCCGCACCAGATAGCCGTTGTCCAGCAGTACCTGCTCCATCATCCGGCAAAGCCCTTCTTCATTATCTATCAACAGAATCCGCTGTTTTTCCATCAGAGTAGCTCCTCATAATCGATCGGCAGGGTAACGGTAACCGTGGTGCCTTTACCCGGCTCGCTCTCTATCTTGATCTCGCCGTGGTGCATCTCGACAATCTGGCGGGTGATGGCCAGTCCCAGGCCGGTGCCGCGGGCCTTGGTGGTGTAAAACGGTTCAAAGATCTTTTCCAGGCTCTCCGGCGGGATGCCGTTGCCGGTGTCTCTGAAGGAGATCTTTACGGTCTGCTCCGGTCCTACTTCAGTGATGACCAGCAGCGTGCCCCCTTCCGGCATGGCGCCGCCGGCATTCAGGATCAGGTTGATGGCCACCTGACGCATCTGGTCTCCATCCAGCATCACCTTGGGCAGCCCTTTTTCAAAGCCTGAGACGATCTTGACCCCGCGCATGTCGGTGTGGTTGGCGGCAAACTCGACGATCTCGCCCAATAGCTCATTCAGATCGGTCAGCTCCAGGGTGGGGCGTGGGGTACGGGCGTAAGAGAGCAGATCCTGCACGATCTTTTTGCAGCGTTTGCTTTCCCGCTTGATCTCATGGATATATTTGTAGTTGGGGTCGTCAGGGGGCAACTTTCCTTCCAGATAGGCAGCATAGCCCAGGATTACCCCCAGAGGGTTGTTGATCTCATGGGCCACACCGGAGGACAGCACCCCCAGCGACGCCATCTTGCCCTGCTGCGCCAGGGTGTTCTCCATCTGTTTGTTGCGCTGGATGATGTCGGTCATCCGGTTGAAAGCGGCCGCCATTTCAGCCAGTTCATCGCTGCCCACCACTTCCATCCTGGCATCCATATCCCCTTTACGCACCTTGCGGATAGTGGCAATCATATGGGTGATCGGGTTAGTGGCCACGGTAGAGGCGAAAAAAACCAGCAGTGTGGCGATGAAACCGACGATGCCGATCAGGATCAGGGTGCTGACAAAAATGTTATGCTTGATGGAGTTGGCTTCTTTGTAAAACTCATCTTCATAGGAACTTACCGCCACGATCCAGTCCCAGACCTTGAAATGTTCGTAGCGCACAATTTTCATGCGGGGCTTGCTGTCGGTGGTGTTTTTCCAGGGATAGCGTATCCAGCCGCTTTTGTTTTCCAGCATCTCGCGGATGAAGGGGTTACCGTTGCTGTCCTTGGCATCAATGATGTTTTTCCCCTCGGACTCGGGGTGAATCCGCAGGATGCCGTTTTTGTCAATGCAGTAGATGTAGCCGGTCTTGCCCACCCGCTTGTTCTTGATCTTCTCTTTGAGGGCGGTGAACGCTTCTGAGCTGAACTCGGTCTCAAGATCTCCGCTGATGGCCTGCCGGTAGTCCTGGAACTGCTTGTCGTAGGAACGCAACAGGTCAATGGTAAATTCAGCCATGTGCTGCAGGTCGTCCTTGCTGGTCTGGGTGATCCCCAGATAGGCCTTCTGGTTGGCAATAAACCCGGTTATCAGCGCCACCACGATGATCGGCACGATTACCAGCGGCAGCACCAGCAGCAGCAGTTTGCTGCGCAGTTTCATTTTAAGTATGAGTGCATTGAACATGGGAGGCGGGTGTCCTTGGTTACGGCTCGTGTGAAGCCTGTTGCAGAAGTTCCATCAGCTGTTCTCGCTGGGCCGGGCTGATCTGTACAAATTTGGCCCCGACTCCGGGTCCCGGTTTGCCGGGGGCGCCAAAGGGATTACGCCAGCAGACCGCAGCATTAATCGGTGCAGGATCATTCAGGCCAATGAACTGAAGTGAGAGCTGGGTTCCTGTCTGCAGACTCGGATCAACCGAGAAGAGAAAGCAGCCGCCGGGTGACAGGTCAAGGGTGACAGTCTGTTCGGGAGGGGATGTTGCGGCGGCTGATTGTAACAGCGTATGCAGGTGCAGGGTGATACGATCTTTGGGTGCCACGCAGCGGGCAGGGAATCGGGTGCTGAGTTCGGCGAATTCCTCGATAGTGGCCGCTGTCCCCTGCAGGTCATTCACCATCATCAGTTTAATAGAGTCGCTGGCCGGGGCAATATTCAGGTAGGCACAGGGCAAGGCCCGCTGCAGATCTTCAAGGGCCAGGCGTTCTGACGGGGTTGCCTTGACCATGACCGGCATATCCAGCAAGAGCCCGCTGAAGGCGGTTCCTGCAGCCAGTGCGTTTACTTCTTTCAATGAGGTGACCATCAGGCAGGCCACTCCTTTGCGGTCCATCACCGCCCGGTAGAGCTGACTGCGGCTGGCACTGCGGCAAACCAGCAGCACCAGAGGGGTAGGGGGCGACTCAGGCTGCATGACGGCGGGTGATCCGGTGCAGGCCGAACCACGAAAAGATGTGGCAAGCGGGGTAGTGGTATTCATATACCGCCATGGCGTTTTCCATTCTCTGGCATGGCAAGACTGATTGCAAAAATGCAATTACTTTGAAGAGTGTATCCAGTTTTTTGCACAAAGGCAAATAATATGTATACGCTGTCGTGTGCTGCCTGGACGTATGAAAACACTGTTTGCAGTTATGCGAGCAACATCTTTGATGGCACATCAACTGTTGGTTACGGTGAGTTGTATACCACAATGATTTCAGTTGGTAACGGTAAAATAAGCGCGGAAGCCTGAATTGGCATGTGGCTTGCTTTTTGTGGGGGTGATTGTTGACGCATCTTTTCATCCACTAAAGGAGGGTGTTCATGTCTGACCAGAATCCGCACAAAAGTAGAGGATGGCAGGTGGTGATTGCCGGTACCGGCATCAACCTGGCCCTGGGCGTGCTGTACGCATGGAGTATCTTCAAAGAGGCGATTGTCACGTCTATCAAAGCCGGTGGACCTGGTGCCTTCCAGTGGGAGCTGGCTTCGGTCGGTACCCCTTATGCGGTCAGCTGCCTGGTCTTTGCCTTTGCCATGATCCTGGCTGGCAAGGCACAGGACAAGATCGGCCCTGCCAAGACCGCCCTGATTGGTGGTCTGCTGGTGGGGGCAGGCTTTGTCTTGCTGGGGTTCACGAACAGCTTTATCGGCTGGGTACTCGGGTTTGGCGTGCTGGCCGGCGCCGGATTCGGTTTCGGCTATTCTGCGGCAACCCCGCCTGCCATCAAGTGGTTCTCATCCGCCAAGACCGGTCTGGTGGCCGGAATTGTGGTGGCCGGTTTTGGTCTGGCACCGGTTTATATCGCCCCGCTGTCCAAGTTTTTGCTGAACAACTTCGGCATCCAGAACTCAATGCTGATCCTCGGTATCGGCTTTCTGGTGGTGGTCTGCGGTCTTTCCTTCCTGCTGGTGAACCCACCCAAAGGCTATGTGCCCCGCGAGGTGCTGCGCGGTTACTATCCTGCCCTTGATGCAGAAAAGAAGAAGAAGGAAGAAGTAAACGCAACGGTCAGCGAAGTGCTGCGTTCTCCCAAGTTCTACGTGTTGTGGCTCTGCTTCTTCATCGGTGCCGGTGCCGGCCTGATGGTGATCGGCAGTGTGGCCGGTATGGCCAAACAGAGCATGGGTGAGATGGCCTTTGTGGCGGTTGCCATTGCTGCTGTTGGAAATGCTGCCGGTCGGGTGGTTGCCGGGGTCTTGTCCGACCGGATCGGCCGTCGGGCCACCTTGTTCATCATGCTGGCCTTCCAGGCAGCCCTGATGTTTGCGGCTATCCCGATCACTGCCAACCCCAATGCCATGCTGCTGGTGGTGCTGGCAACCTTCATGGGCTTCAATTATGGTTCGAACCTGGCACTGTTCCCCTCCTTTGTCAAAGACTACTGGGGATTGAAAAACTACGGTCTCAACTACGGCGCTCTCTTTACGGCCTGGGGGTTGGGCGGGTTTGTGCTGGTGCAGGCGGCTGACAAGATCAAGGCAATGCCCAACGGCAACACCAACGCCTTTATTGCAGCCGGCGTGTTACTGGCCTGCGGAGCCGCCCTTTCGATCTTCCTGGCAGACAAGAAAAAAGCCGTTGCCGGCGAGGCAGCACCTTCTCGCTGGGAGGAGTTCTGGGCCGAATTTTCCCTGGGGCTCAAGGTGTTCCTGGGATTGGAAGAGCCCAAGGTGCGTGCTCCACGCAACTGGGATGCCATAGAAAAAGGCCGCGCCTGATTCAGTGTTGTGCCACTGCTGTCAGAGGGCCCCGATTTTCGGGGCCCTCTGTATTTGTGCCGCCGATCAATACGGTGTACACTGGCATTACCACCATCTGAAAGGGGAATGTCCGTGGATCAGCATCAGATCACCTGCCTCTGTACCCCTGCACTCTATCCGGAGCCGACCAGCGCGGTGCAACACCTGCAGACCCATATCTCGCATATCTTTCTGACCGACCAGTACGCCTACAAAGTTAAAAAACCGGTTGATTTCGGTTTCCTTGATTTTACCTCCCTTGAGAAGCGGCAGTTCTACTGCCATGAAGAGTTGCGCCTGAACCGCCGTCTGTCACCAGACATCTACCTTGATGTGGTGGCGCTGCGGGATGACGGTCAGGGAGGTCTGACCTTCTTCGGTGACGGCATGGTGCGTGAGTATGCCGTCAAGATGCGGCGTATGCCGGCAGATCGGATCATGGCCCGGCTGCTGGAACAGGGCGGCGTGACAACACCTGATATTACCCGGATAGCAGAGAAGGTGGCTGGCTTTCATGCAACAGCAGAGCGTGGTGCCGCCATCGCCCCTTTTGGCGCCATTGCGGCTATCAGGGAAAACTGGAATGAAAATCTGCAGCAGATGCTGCCCTATGTTGGCAGGACCATTTCAGCGTCTGATCATCGCCTGATCAGTGTATGGGTCATGAACTACCTTGAACAACAGCGTGAGCTGCTGGAGCAGCGGGTGCAGCAAGGGTTCATACGTGACTGCGATGGTGACCTGCACAGTGAAAACATCTGCCTTGACGGTCAGGTGCATATCTTTGACTGCATCGAGTTCAGTGAAAAATTCCGATACAGTGATACGGCGGCTGATGTGGCCTTTCTGGCGATGGATCTGGAAAACCACGGCAGGCGCGACCTGGCAGAGCAGTTTGTTGCCGACTACCTGACCCTGAGCGGTGATACCGGTCTGCACGGGGTGCTGCCGCTTTATCTGGTCAACCGGGCCTTTATCCGGGGCAAGGTGGAGAGTTTCCGGCTGGATGACCCGCTGATGCCCGTCTCGGAAAAGGAGGCTGCAGCCAGACGGGCACGACGCTTTTTTAACCTGGCCCGTGGCTATATCCTGCGGGAACGGCTTGAGCCGACCCTCTTCATAACCTGCGGTCTGACCGGCTGCGGCAAGAGCGCGGTTGCGGCAGAACTGGCCTTCCAGCTGGGGCTTGAGCTGATTGCTTCAGATATGGAGCGCAAGCGTCTGGCAGGGGTCGCTCCTACAGAGCGAAACCCTGGCATCTACACCGACCAGTGGAGTTACGCGACCTACCAGGAGCTGTACCGCCGTGGGGCCTCATTGCTGTCACAGGGGCGCAGCGTGATTCTTGATGCCACCTTCCGCAGTCGTCAGGGACGTGTAGCTGCCATTGACCTGGCCAGAGCCTGCAATGCTCAGGCAGTCATTCTTTGGCCGGACTGTCCCGAGGCAGTGATCCGGCAGCGCCTGGCCGAGCGGCAGCAGCGTGGGGATGCGGTTTCTGACGGTACCTGGGAGGTGTACCTCCAGCAGGCACTGCAGTTTGAACTACCCACTGCTGATGAAGCGCTGCTGCTGCGTCCTGACACCTCACTGCCGGTAAGTGAGTCTGTTGATGCTCTGCTGGCAGGGCTGGGGCTGCTACAGAAAAAAGAAAAATAATGGCTGGTGCATTTTTTTGCATACACGCCCTGGATAGTGTGCTAGGGTGTCCCATCTTTTGAAGTTGTACCTTGGTGACTTTAAAGGTTACCAAGGTTTTTTTGTTTCCGAACATCCGTTTCGTACGGGTGCATTACACAAGCAGAATGCAGAAGGAGAAGTAGGGTATGACACAAGGCAGGGTTAAGTGGTTCAATGACAGCAAGGGGTTTGGTTTTCTGGAGCAGGAGAGTGGCGAAGACGTTTTCGTGCATTTCTCCGCCATCAACGGCAACGGCTTCAAGTCCCTTGCTGAAGGCGATACGGTTCAGTTTGAAGTAGTAAAAGGCCCCAAAGGCCTGCAGGCAGCAAACGTAACCCGCGTTTAAGAAACGCTGGTTGCCGTTCGCGGCAGCGCACAAAAAAGGCCCCGATGATCTCGGGGCCTTTTTTTGTGCTGCTCAACAGACTGTCAGCAGAAAACAGCTGTCCAGGTCATGCTGTGCAAGGTAGCGTCTGACGTTTTCTTCTCCCGCAGCAAGCAGACCGCTGATCCGGTGTTCCTGTTCAAGCCAGACCAGCCACGGCAGGCAACCCACCAGAGAGAAACCGTAGGCCGATTCCATCTGACGCAGGGTGGCCTCTTCCAGTTCCCTGCCGATCTCCTGGGTGGTGGCAGCATAATGGGTGGGGAAGGCAGCGGCCGAACGATCAAGCCCTGCCATAAAGGTCTGTTTTTCTTCGCTGCTCAGGCTGCTGAAATCGGTGGTACACCAGTTCGGGCTGCAGGTGGAAAGCAGTGATCGGCAGGAGAGGGGACGCACCTCGTAGACCGAGCAGGTGCCGTCGGAGGCAAGGAACAGGCAGGGGCCCAGTTGCGAGCGGTAGGCTGCCAGCCATTCCTTGAGAGATCCGCAGCGATCGGCCGTTGCCTTGAGCCGTTGGGCCAGTTTCTGCAGCTGTTGTTGCTGCTGTGGCGTGCAGACAGCGGCAATTTGCAGAGCCTCAAGCAGGGTGCAGTTGACCACAAGCGAACAGCAGCCGCTGCAGCCTTTGCCGCAGTAGACCGTGCCGCCCCGCTGCCGGTATTCGCTGCTCCAGGCAGAGCAGAACTGATCAAGGATCAACTTTCGCTGGTGCAGTTCCTCAAGCATGTCAGCCAGGGTCATCTTCGGTTCCTCCCGGCGCAAGCATACGCCTGATACTGTCTAAAATGCAAACCTGTTAAGCCGCTTTCAACGCTTGCCCCTTAGCTGAGGCGTGCTATTATGTGCGATGTACAGGCAAAGGCAAGCCGCTTCAAAAGGAGGTATCGTCATGCAGCAAGGTTACTATGTGCCGGTGACCATTGAGAGTATTGAGCCGGACCTGTTTCCGGATGTGGCGCTCTACCTCAGGAGCGGCAGAAACTATGTGCTGTACAAAAGCAACGGACGTTCTTTCAACAAACAGGATGCCCAGCGCCTGATGGCCAACAGCACCGACCTGCTGTATGTCAGCCCGGCAGATATGGAGGTCATCAACCAGTACATGGAGGCCAATGCCGAGCGGTTTCTGGCCAATGAAAGTTTTGACGGCAAGACCAAGGGCAAGATCATCTATCAGACCTCCATCAACTTTGTGGGTGATATCTTCCAGCATCCGAAAAAGGCCGGTGACTGCCAGCGCAGCAAACGCCTGATCGAGAACCTGATGTCCTACCTGGCCAGTGACCGTGATGCCTTGCAATCTCTTGAAACGGTCATGAGCCGCAACTACTACACCTTTGTCCATTCACTGCAGGTGACGGCCCTTTCACTGCTGCTGCATGCCGAGGCCTACATGCTGGCCCGTGACGAGATGGTGGATGTGGGAATCGGCACCCTGCTGCATGACTTCGGCAAGATATTCATCCCGGCTGAGCTGTTGAACAAGACCGGCAAGCTGACCGATGAAGAGGTGGCCATCATCAGACGGCATCCGCAGGAAGGGTATGCCTACCTCAAGGAAAACACCAGTCTGAACGAGATCAGTCTGGCCATTGTGCGGGACCATCATGAGCGGTTGAACGGCAACGGCTATCCGCGCGGTATCAAGGCGGAAGAGATCTCCCGCAGCGCCCAGGTCGGTGGTCTCTGCGATGTGTATTGCACGCTGACCATCGACCGCTCCGGGCGTCCGGCGCTCCCTCCTTACCTGACGCTACAGGTGATGCGTAATGAGATGAAGGATGCCTTTGACAAACGCCTGCTTGATATTCTGGAAGGACTGACCTGCAGCGACGAACAGCAGCAGATTCTGTAGCAAAAGGAAACCGTTATGCAGAAACAGATTTATGTTATCGGACACCGGAACCCTGATACTGATTCCATTGCATCGGCCATCGGGTATGCCGCTTTCAAGCAGATGCTGGGCCAGACCAACGTCCGGGCGGCCATGGCCGGCAGACCAAACCCCCAGACCAGGTATATTCTTGAACGGCTTGGCATCCCTGCCCCGCAGTATCTGGCTGATGTGCATCCCAAGGTGCGTGACGTGCTGGGGAGCCGGCCGATTGTGGTACGCCAGGATACGTCGCTGAAGGATTCGCTGGAACTGTTTCACCGACACTCTATCCGGGTGCTGCCGGTGGTGGATGATGCCGGGATGCCGGTGGGGGTGGTCTCGCTCCTCAAACTTTCGGAAAAGTATCTGGTGGCAGGTGCCGACCGGCGGCGGGGCATCGACAGCTCGCTGCAGTCGTTGGCGGGTAGTCTTGAAGCGCGTGTGTTGACCGGCAATCTTGCTGCCGAGGTGGAGCACCTGCACCTGTTTATCGGCGCCATGACCGAGGAGTCGTTCAGCAAGCGGATTGAAGGATATGATCCGGCAACACTGCTGATCATGACCGGAGACCGTCCATCGATCCAGCAGGCCGCCATTGATGCCGGTGTACGTCTGCTGGTGGTGACCGGCGGGCTTCCGGTCCGTGATGATTTGCTGGCCCAGGCAGGGCAGCGGGGGATAACCGTGCTGTCAACCCCGCACGATACCGCCTCGGCCGCCTGGTTGGCACGTCTGTCATCCCCCTTGTCCTGTTTTGTTGAGCAGAAGTTTGAAAAGATCGGTGTTGCCCAGCCACTGGAGCATCTGCGGCTGAAGCTGCTGCATTCCGGCGAACCGGCAGTGGTGGCGGTGGAGGAGGACGGCACCATTGCCGGCGTGGCCACCAAGTCATCGCTGTTGAAGGAGTTGCCCTACGCCCTGATCCTGGTTGACCACAACGAACTGTCCCAGGCGGTGCCCGGTGCCGAGTCAGTGGAAATTCTGGAGGTGATCGACCACCATAAACTGGGTAATCCACCTACCCATCAGCCGATTACCTTCATGGCGGTACCGGTGGGGAGTACCTGTTCTATTGTGGCTACCCTGTACCGCGAGCGGGGGATGCAGCCCGAACCGAAGATTGCGGCCCTGCTGCTGGCCGGCATCATGTCCGATACCATCATCCTCAAGTCCCCCACCACCACGGTTCGAGACCGTGAGCTGGTTGACTGGCTGGAGCCGATTGCAGGGCTTGACCATGCCGCGTTTGGTCGGGATATCTTTGCCTCCTGCAGCGGTTTTTCAGCCCACTCTGATCTGGAAAAAGCTGTGCGTGCTGATTTTAAACAGTTTGCAGCCGGCGAAACGGTCTACGGGGTAGGACAGGTGGAGGTGGTCGGTTTTGATGAGTTCCATGGGCTGAAGGGGCAGTTGCGCGAGATCTTGCGGCAGGTCAAACAGGCTGATAAGCTCGATATGGCCGGGCTGATGGTGACCGATATCTACAGTGAAACCACCCTCTTTCTGGCAGAAGGGAAGAATGAGCTGGCCCACCTGATGGGCTATCCCCAGCTGGAGCCGCACCTGTATGAGCTGAAAGGGGTCATGTCCCGCAAGAAACAGATGGTGCCGCACCTGATGAAGGTGCTGGGGGCGTTGTAGGGAGCGGCTTACCGACAGGCAACCAGGTATTCGCTGGTAACAACCTCATAATGGTTGCAATGGGTGCGCATCTTCCAGGCATGGGTACCGGCCCGGGCAATGGTCCAGGCCGGTACCAGAATCCGGTCTTTTCCCTCCAGCAAGGCGCGCACGTTATCGCCACCTCTCCCCGGGTAGGGGCCGCTTGTGGTGCCTCCCAGCCAGCGTTCTTCCGGTGCTGCCATGGTGGACCATGCAAACGGGTCCGCAAACAGGAACGAGGCGTTCCGAGGCGCTGCTGTCCGATTCATCTCAAACAGGTGGGCCAGAGGATAGCTGACCCGATCCAGCAGATTCAGTGAGGCGATCTGCTCAAAGCTGTTGGCGCTGAACGGCAGTCGCAGCGCATCCGCCACCACAAATTCAACATTTTCGGTACGCCATGCAACAGGCAACGTCAGGTGAAAGGTCTCGGTCAGGTTCCCTTCCAGGGGCAGGCTGAAAGCAAGCTCCCGTCTGTGCGCAAGGGTGCGGGCGGTCTTGATGAAGCTGCGGGAAAGGTCGCACCCCACCGCCAGATTGCAGCGGTTGGCCATTTCAAACGTAATCCTGCCCACGGAACAACCGGCATCAAAGCCTGTTGATGCAGCGTTGGACAGGCACTCTGCCCAGTGGGCGGCAGTATCCGTCCGGACCGCATCATCCAGCAGATCGCCGTAATGGCTCCAGAGGTAGCGGTCGGTCATCTCTTTTTCTTCATAGCGTCGCTGTGAGCCGGTAAGGCAGCTGTCAGGGGCAGGCAACAGATGGGCAATCCCTTCCTTGATGGGAAAACGTTTCTTGCACTTCGTGCAGGCCAGGGTACCGGTCGTGATGTCCCCCTCTGTTTCACGTTCAGCTGACAGGTTGAGCGGGTATTCCCTGGGCAGACAGGCAGGGCAGATCAGATATGGAAGCAGGAATCGTTTCATGATGAATGGTGTGGTTATCCTTGCAGAGAGGCCTGGAGTGTGCAACTACGCAGAAAGTATACTGCAGGCTTTATTCTGAAGGCAACACAGGATGCTGCGGTAATCGGCTTTCTGTTTGACAGCCTGCCGGTCCAGCTGCTACTCTCTCTACCATTATCAGCTGTTCCAGGAAGATTACGAGTATTACAGCATTCGTCAGCCCCGGAAAACCTTCGGGGCTTTTTTCTTGGGCACCACAGAAAGAAGGAAGTAGATGCCGTTTCAATCATTCAGTTTACACCCCAAGGTGGTTGCCGGAATCACTGCCATGGGCTACACCACACCCACCCCGATTCAGGCCCAGGCAATTCCCAAGATCATGGACGGTCATGACATCATGGGACTGGCCCAGACCGGCACCGGCAAGACCGCTGCCTTTGCCCTGCCGATCCTGCACCGTCTGATGCAGGGGCCGCGCAAGCAGGTGCGGGCCCTGATCATTGCTCCAACCCGTGAACTGGCCGAGCAAATCAACGATGCCATACTGGAACTGGGGCAACAGACCCGGCTGAAGAGTATCACCGTGTATGGCGGAGTTAATGTCAATCCGCAGATTGAAAAATTGAAGCAGGGTGTGGAAATTGTCGTGGCCTGTCCCGGCCGCCTGCTGGATCATATCAACCAGGGGACGATCGACCTGACCAATCTGGAACTGCTGGTGCTGGATGAGGCAGACCAGATGTTTGATATGGGCTTTCTGCCGGATATCCGCCGTATCCTGAAGCATCTGCCTGCCCAGCGACAGACCATGCTGTTCTCCGCCACCATGCCGCAGGAGATCCGCGGCCTGGCCCGAGAGATCCTGCGCGATCCGGCCACGGTACAGGTGGACAACGTTGCCCCGGCAGCCACGGTCAGCCACGCCCTGTATCCGGTGGGGCAGCATTTGAAGACCCCGCTTTTGCTGCAGCTGCTCAAGCATACTGATACCGAATCAGTGCTGATCTTTACCCGCACCAAACACCGGGCCAAGCGGGTGGGGGAACAGCTGGAAAAGGCCGGTTATACCGCTGCTTCACTGCAGGGCAATCTCTCGCAGAACCGGCGTCAGGCAGCCATGGACGGCTTCCGTAACGGCACCTATCAGATACTGGTGGCCACCGATATCGCGGCACGGGGGATTGATGTGTCCCAGGTTTCTCACGTGATCAACTACGATATACCGGACACGGTCGAGGCCTATATCCACCGGATCGGCCGTACTGGTCGGGCAGCCAAAAACGGCGATGCCTTTACCCTGATAACTGATGAAGATGGTGCCATGGTGCGGGCCATTGAAAAGACCCTGGGCAGTGTCATTGAGCGCTGTACCGTTGATGGCTTTGACTACAGTGTGCCGGCTCCACGCAAGGATGATGAGTTTGCCCGGCCACCCCGTCCGCCTCGTCCGCAGCCCAAGGCAAAGAAACCAGAGCAGAAACCGGCAGCATCAGCCCGCCCTGAGCACAAACCAGCCGGAGCCAAGCCTGCTCCAGGAGCCAGGCAACAT
>DIUB01000179.1:0-5997 GCA_002422265.1 Geobacter sp. UBA6169 | reverse complement strand
CTTTCCAACATCACCAAACAACACGGCTCGCAGGTCCTGTTCCGCGATGCCTCGTTTCAGATCCTGCCCGGTTCCCGTACCGGTCTGGTGGGTCCCAACGGTGCCGGCAAGACCACCATCTTCCGCATCATCACCGGTGAAGAAGAGCCGGACAGCGGTGAGATGACCCGTGCCAGGCGTACCACCATCGGCTATTTTTCCCAAGATGTGGGGAATATGTCCGGCAGAACCGCCCTGGAAGAGGTGATGGCCGGTTCTGAAGAGACCATGCGGCTGGCAGCCGAGCTGAAGGAGATGGAGGCGGCCATGTGCGAGCCCCAGAGCGATGACGAGATGGCCGGTCTGCTGGAGCGCTACGGTGTGGCCCAGGAGGAGTTTGAGCACCGCGGCGGCTATGACCTGGACACCCGGGCCCAGACCGTGCTGACCGGNNATGCGGATCGCCCTGGCCAAGATCCTGACCTTGAAGCCGGATGTGCTGCTGCTGGACGAGCCCACCAACCACCTGGATGTGGAGTCGATTGTCTGGCTGGAGGAATGGCTGGCCGATACCTTTGATGGCGCTCTGCTGATGACCAGCCACGACCGGGACTTTATGAACCGGATCGTGACCCGCATCGTGGAGGTGGCCAACAAGACCGTTACCACCTATGGCGGCAACTATGACTTTTACGAGCGGGAACGGGATATCCGGCGTGAGCAGCTGCTGGCCAGTCACAAACGCCAGCAGGATATGCTGGCCAAGGAAGAGGAGTTCATAGCCCGCTTTGCGGCCCGGGCCTCCCACGCTGCCCAGGTGCAGTCGCGGGTCAAGAAGATTGAAAAGATCGAGCGGATCGAGATTCCGGCCGAAGAGCGGGTGGTGCGCTTTACCTTCAGCGAACCGCCCCGCAGCGGTGACGATGTGGTGGTAATGGATGGTCTTGGAAAAGAGTGGCCCCTGCCGGATGGCAGTGTCAAGCCGGTCTTCTCCGGGGTATCGGGCATTATCAAGCGCCAGAGCAAGATTGCGGTGGTGGGGGTCAACGGTGCCGGTAAATCAACCTTCCTCAAGGTGCTGGCCGGTCAGACCGAGCCCACCAGCGGCACGATCAATCTGGGTGCCAATGTGGAACTGGGATACTTCAGCCAGCATGCCATGGAGATTCTTGACCCGAAGAAGACCATCTTTGAAACCGTGCAGGAGGTTATGCCGCTGGCCAATCGCGGGGTGCTGATGAACCTGCTGGGGGCCTTCCTGTTCTCCGGTGATGCGGTGGATAAGCGGATTGAAAACCTCTCCGGCGGTGAAAAGAGCCGGGTGGTACTGGCAACCCTGCTGGGCAGGCCGATCAACTTCCTGATTCTGGACGAGCCCACCAACCACCTGGATATCCGCTCACGGGAGATGCTGCTGGAAGCCCTGCAGAGCTTTGCCGGCACGGTGGTGCTGGTCAGCCACGACCGCCACTTCCTGCGCCATCTGGTGGATCGGGTGCTGGAGGTGGATCACGGCGAGATGCGGGTCTATGAAGGGAACTACGAATATTATCTGGAGAAGTCGCACCACTTTGCTCATTAACAACACCGCCCCTGCCGGACCATTCCGGCAGGGGCGGTGTGATGAAAACAATGCAATCCTATCTTACTTGTTGTGTCCCTTGCCCTTGCCTTTTCCCTTGCCGTGGTCGCCTTCGTCACTGCCAGCCGGCTGCCCGGTATAGTGCAGATCACCGTTTTTCAGGGCCTTGAAGGCTGCCGATCCGGGCTTGATCCCCAACTCCTTGGCCATGGCACCCCACCCCTTGTTCTTGCTGACCTTGTAGGTCTGCAGCACGGCTTCTGGCTGCTTGCGGGACATCTGACCCAACTGAAGGGTCATAAAGACGTCTGCCGGTGCGCTGACCTGGGCAAAGACTGCCTCCACCTTTGGCAGCGGCACCCCGAACTGGGCCGACAGGCCGGCCTTGAAACCTGGCAGATCAGCGCGGGCCTGTATGTTCAGGTTGGCCAGAAAACCGTCAAGATCGGCGCGGGCCGGGGTTGCCTGACAGAGCACCAAGAGCGCAAACAGCAGTATCAGTGTCTTTTTCATCGTTGTCTCCTTTTGTGCACCAAAAGCGACAAGCCCCTGGTTTTGAGGCCAGGGGCTTGTCATCTGCGCAGATCTGTCGGAATTACAGACCCAGTTGCTTAAAGAAGTCATTCCCTTTGTCATCCACCAGGATAAAGGCCGGGAAGTTTTCTACCTCAATCTTCCAGACCGCTTCCATACCCAGTTCAGGGAAGTCAATGCACTCAACCTTCTTGATGTTCTCGTCAGCCAGGATGGCCGCCGGTCCGCCGATGGAGCCCAGGTAGAAGCCGCCATGCTTCTGGCAGGCATCGGTAACCTGCTGTGAGCGGTTACCCTTGGCAATCATGATCATGGAACCGCCATTGGCCTGCAGCAGGTCAACATAGGAGTCCATCCGGCCGGCCGTGGTGGGGCCGAAGGAGCCGGAGGGCTTGCCAGCCGGGGTCTTGGCCGGGCCGGCGTAGTAGATCGGGTAGTTCTTCAGATACTCAGGCAGCGGCTTGCCGGAGTCCAGGATCTCTTTGAACTTGGCATGGGCGATGTCACGGCCCACCACGATAGTACCGTTCAGCAGCAGGGCATCACCAACCTTCAGGCCGGACAGTTCTTTCAGGGTCTCGGCAATCGGCTTGGACAGATCAACCTTGTGGCCATGCTCATGTCTGGCCATGCGGTACTTTTCCGGCAACAGGCGGCCTGGATCACGATCCAGCTGCTCAATGAACAGACCATCCTTGGTGATCTTGGCCTTCAGGTTGCGGTCGGCCGAGCAGGAGACCGCCATGCCGATCGGGCAGGAGGCACCGTGGCGTGGCAGGCGGATCACGCGGACATCATGGGCAAAGTACTTGCCGCCAAACTGGGCGCCGATCCCCAGTTTCTGGGCAGCCACCAGCAGTTTTTCTTCAAGGGCAACATCACGGAAGGCCTGGCCGTGCTCGTTTCCTTCGGTGGGCAGGCCGTCCAGATCGCGGGCAGTGGCCAGCTTGACGGTCTTCATACAGGCATCAGCAGAGGTGCCGCCGATCACAAAGGCGATGTGGTAGGGGGGGCAGGCAGCGGTACCCAGGTATTTCATCTTCTCAATCAGGTACTTCTCCAGCTTGTCAGGGGTCAGCAGTGCCTTGGTCTCCTGATACAGCATGGTCTTGTTGGCAGAACCGCCCCCCTTGGCCATGAACAGGAACTTGTAGTAGTCACCACTGGTGGCCAGGATATCGATCTGGGCCGGCAGGTTGGTGCCGGTGTTGATCTCTTCATACATATCCAGGGCCACGGTCTGGGAATAGCGCAGGTTTTCTTCGGTATAGGTCTTGTAAACACCCTTGGAGAGATACTCCTCGTCATTGCCGCCGGTCCAGACCTGCTGGCCCTTCTTGGCCACGATGGTGGCGGTGCCGGTGTCCTGGCAGAGCGGCAGCTCAAACTTGGCGGAAACCATGGCGTTGCGCAGGAAGGCCAGGGCAACACCCTTGTCGTTCATGGATGCTTCCGGATCGGCCAGGATCTTGGCAACCTGCTCGTTGTGGCTGGGGCGCAGCAGGAATGACAGGTCCTTCATGGCCTGGTTGGCCAGCACGGTCAGTGCCTCGGGATCAACCTTGACCACCGGCTTGCCGTCAAATTCAGCAACGGAAACGTATTTTTCCGAACCTTCGATCTTGTAGTAGCTGGTCTCATCCTTGGCAAGGGGGAACGGCTCCTGGTACACGAACGGCTTGGTCGACATAGGTGATACTCCTTTCGTCATGAGGTTCGGAACAGTGTCCGGTAGTGTATACAGAATCTTCGGCATAGTATGCAAAACAGGCCTGTTTGTCGAGTGCTAAGTTGGCAATTTGTCTTCTCCAGCAAGCAGGTATTTCAACAGCTACGCCCTTAAAGTCCCTTATTCCCCCGCCGCCTTCAGATTGTACACCGGTGTCAGTTTTCCGGTAATCTCCACCGTCTCCAGCAGGTACTGCTCAATGTCGCTGAATGGCTTGTAGGCAAACTTACTCTCATCAAAGGTTTCCCGGCAGAGTGAGGTGGAGTAGACATGCTGCATGGATGTATGAAACTTCTCCATACTGAATTCCCCTTTGTCGAGCCGACGGAACATATCCATCCGCCCATGCTTCCTGCCGGCACCGTGGGGGGCAGACAGGTTATAGGCCTTGTTCCCCTTGCCGGTGCCAAGTATCGTGCCGTCAGCCATATTCAGCGGGATGATGACCCGTTCATCCTTGTGAGCAGAGATGGCTCCCTTGCGGATGATGTTGTCAACCTCTGAGATGTAGTTGTGAACGCTTTCAATTACCATCTTTTCATCAAAGCGAACCCCGAAAAAGGCAAGAGTAGCAATCAGCATCATCCGGCGGTTGTAGCGGGCGTATGTCTGAGCCGTTGCCGCCCATTTCATGTACTGATCACCACCGGCACTCAAGGGTAAAAACTCCTGCCCTTTGGGAACACGCACGCCCATTTCCTGTGTCACTTTGGTTGCCTTTTCCTGAAAAAACTCGGCCACCCGCTTGCCCAGATTACGGGAGCCGGAATGGATGATCAGATGGTACCCGCCCTCCTGATCCTGGCCGATTTCGATAAAATGATTGCCGCCACCCAGGGTGCCGATCTGCCTGACCGCCTGAATATGTTTGCCGACCTTATTCTCCTTGTAGAAGCCGTCCTCAATATGTTCGCAGAGCCTGACAATGGCTTTGCGCAGGTTTGGGGGAACATCCGGTTGGTCAAGGTGTGACGAGCCTTCATGCCAGTTCATGCCAAGGGGTATCTTTTCGCGGATGTGACGGTCCAGAGCTGGGAAGTCTATATCCTGAATTCCTTCCAAAGGATGACAGGCAACGCCGCAGCCGATATCCACACCCACGATGTTGGGGATGACGGCATTTTTGAACATACCGGTAAAGCCGATCACGCAGCCGGCCCCGGGATGGGCATCCGGCATGATGGAGATAAGGCCGTGCAGGGCCGGATGGCTGGCAATCAGTTTAATCTGTTCAGCGGCATTGGGGTCAAGGCTGTCTGCGTGTATCTGGACTTGGCATTCATTTTTCTGCAGATTGAACATAGCGGTATTCCTTGTCATAAACAGCAGGTAAAAGCGAGAAACAGTGCATTCATGGGGTGCTGGAGCCTGAATTGATCTGATCTTCCCGGCAGGCGGTCGTTTTAAGTTGCTGAGTTGACGATGCTCTCTATGCAGATTTTATTGTAGATTTGTGGTGTAAAATACAAGCGTTTTGTTTGTAAGCGATTTTTGACGTAACCACTTGAACTTAATATGTTGCTAAAGTTGACTCATTTGGTCCGGTATGCTAGCGTGAAATCATCAGCAGAAGGGAGTGTGTTCCCATGTTCAAGCAGATTCGTGATGATATCAACTCGGTCTATGACCGTGACCCGGCAGCCCGCAGCGCCCTGGAGATAATCTTCTGCTATCCAGGTCTGCATGCGGTCTGGCTGCACCGGATTGCCCACTGGTTCTGGCAACATGAATGGTTCTTTGTGGGCCGTTTCGTCTCCCAGACCTCCCGTTTTCTGACTGGCATAGAGATTCATCCCGGTGCAAAGATCGGCAGACGTTTCTTCATTGACCACGGCATGGGGGTGGTGATCGGTGAAACCGCCGAGATCGGTGATGACGTAACCATCTACCATGGGGTAACTCTGGGCGGCGTAACCTGGGATAAGGTCAAGCGGCATCCCACTCTGGAGGACAAGGTGGTGATCGGTTCCGGCGCCAAGATTCTGGGGCCGTTCACCGTGGGACGGGGGGCCAAGATCGGTTCCAATTCGGTGGTGGTAAAAGAGGTGCCGCCAAATGCCACAGTGGTGGGAATACCGGGCAAGGTGGTCATGGCTGCGGAAGGTGCCCGGGATGGTCGGCCTGATCTGGAGCATGGCAAGCTGCCGGACCCTTCTGCCACCGCCATTGCCTG
>DIUB01000226.1:5600-25065 GCA_002422265.1 Geobacter sp. UBA6169 | reverse complement strand
GAGCGGCACCATCAGCCCTCCGGCCCCTTCCACCAGCATAAAATCAGACTTCGCTGACAGACGACGGTAACAGGAGACGATCCGGTCAAAGTCAACCCGCACACCATCCCGCTCTGCCGCCTCCACCGGCGCGATCGGCTCCCGCAGACAGTAAGGGGCTATATCCTCATCGTACTCAACCCCGGCCGCCCAGGCTAGCAGCTCGGCATCGTCGGAGATCAGCTCACCATTACGTTCACTGCAGCCGCTGGTGACCGGCTTCATTACCCCCACCCGCACCCCGCGCAACCGCAATGCCCGCGCCAGGGCTGCCGTAACTATCGTCTTGCCAACACCGGTATCGGTACCGGTTACAAACAGCCCAAGGCTCATCGCACAAACTCCTTAGTAACCGTCAACCCCAGATCGGCAATCAACCGCTGGTCATCTTCAGGCCGACGGCCCTCTTTGGTCAGGTAATCACCGGTCATCACACCACTGGCACCGGCCAGGAAGATCCATGACTGCAATTCTCTCAGATTGCTTTGTCTGCCACCGCAGACCGTAATATGACAATCCGGCAGCAACAGCCGGTAGAGAGCGATAATATGCAGGCAGGCCAGCGGTGTCAGTTGCTGCATGGTGGACAGGGGTGTACCAGCCACCGGGTCGAGAAAGTTGATCGGCACCGAGTCAACCTGCAGTTCCCGCAGTGTAAATGCCAGCTCAATCCGTTGTTCCATGGTCTCACCCAGGCCGAACAGTCCGCCGCAACAGACCCGCAGCCCTGCCTGTTTGGCCAGCCGAACGGTGGCGACATCATCCTCGTAGGCATGGGTGGTACAAATCTGAGGAAAATAACTGCGGGCTGTTTCCAGGTTATGGTGGTAGGTGACCAGCCCGGCCTCTTTCAGTGCCAGCAGCGATTGCTGATCAAGAATACCCAGTGAAGCACCCGGCGCAAGCTCACCATCGGCAGCCAGCTGGTGTACCACGGTGCAGATCCGCTCAAGTTCTTCGCCTGCATTGATGCCAGTGCCGCTGGTAACGATACCGTAACAGGCCGAACCGTTGTCAACAGCATCCCGGCCCCCTGCAAGCAGCGTTGCTGACGGTAGCAACGGGTAGGTAACGGCACCGGTAGTGTGAAATGATGATTGGGCACAGAAGGCGCAGTCTTCCGCACAGAGGCCGGATTTGGCATTGACAATACTGCAGAGGGCTATCCGGTCACCAAAGAAATGGTGCCTGACTCTGGAGGCGGCAGCCAGGAGTAAAGGCAACTCATGATCCGGCAACACTGCCAGTGCAAGGGCCTGGTCCAGGTCAAGCCGGTGCCCGGCAATTACGGCATCAGCAAGCTGATAGAGATGGTCTGGGTTCATGCCGGTTGGGTACCATGCAGCACGGCTCCTTGTCAACCGGGACCGGTTGCCGCAGGCACGCTTTTGGTCTGCAATTCAGGGCAGTCATGTTAAATTTTCATAATAGAACAACGGTACGATTGACGTCTGAATCAGTTGCGTTATACTGCGGCCCGTCTCGCATCGGCACCAAAGACAGCACTCACTTGCGTGTCTGTCACTACTACCGGCCGCATCACGGCATAGATCGAGGAGGAGCATCATGAAAAGGCTGTTCTCACTGGTTGTCGCAGTAACGGTAACGCTGTTGTCTACAGCTGTTTTTGCTGCAGAAATGAAGATGATCGGCACCATAACCGCCATCAAAATGCAGGGTGCCGGTGCAGAAATGATCCTGAAGGATCGCAAGACTGAAGCACAGATTGTGCTGCAGGCGCGAGATAATGCAACCATGGAGAAGATCAAGGATCGCAAGGTGCGGGTTGGTGATGAACTGCGGATTCGCTATGATGGTGACAGCAAGATTATTAAGACGATCCAGAAAAGCGCCGGCTGCTGACGACAAGGAACCACGGTCCTGGTTTAAAAAGCCCGCACCATGCGGGCTTTTTCACAGTATCAGCCGGTTACCGAAATCACTTCGTCGTAGGTGGTCACCCCTTCCAGCATCTTGCGGATAGCAAGCCGGCGTAGTGAACCAAAACCATCCTGCTCAGCCGCTGCAACAAGCATGGCAAGATCCACCTCATCCACCACCAGCGGCTTGATCCGGTCGTTGATTTCAAGCACCTCAAAAATACCGGTTCTTCCCTTGTACCCGGTACCCCGGCATTCCTTGCATCCTTCGCCCTGCCAGACCGTCCGCTCCTCATCCCCCAACTGCAGATAGGCCCGCTCATCAGCAGAAAGCAGGCGGGCCGTTTTGCAGTGGCTGCAGATCTTGCGCAACAGGCGCTGGGCAATGATTCCCACCACTGTGGCGCTGATCAGATAGGACGGCACACCCAGATCAAGCAGTCGGGCAATGGAGGAGGGAGCATCATTGGTATGCAGGGTAGACAAGACCAGATGGCCGGTCAGGGCCGCCTGCACGGCATTATCAGCCGTCTCCTTGTCACGGATCTCACCCACCATGATGATGTCCGGATCCTGACGAAGCACAGTACGCAGAATGGTACCGAAGGTGACGCCAATCCCCTGCTGAACCGCAATCTGGTTGAACTCTTCCATCACCATCTCGATCGGGTCTTCAATGGTGATTATGTTAACCTCCGGTGAAGACAGGGTGCGCAGCGTTGAATAGAGTGTGGTGGTCTTGCCGGATCCGGTGGGACCGGTTACCAGGATAATGCCGTTGGGGCGGTGGATAAAACCGTTGTACAGACTGTATTCGCGGGCATAAAAACCGATTGAGTCCAGTTCCTGCAGCAGGATGTCAGGATCAAATATCCGGATTACCACCTTCTCGCCAAAGACCGTCGGCACGGTTGAGACCCGCAGTTCAACCTCTTTGTTGTTGTGACTGGTCTTGATCCGCCCATCCTGGGGACGCCGTTTTTCCGCCAGATCCATGCGTGAGAGGATCTTGATCCTCGATACAATCGGTGCATGCAGCGGTTTGGGCAAGAGGTGGATATTGTGCAGCAGCCCGTCCAGCCGGAAACGGATCAGACATTTCTCCCGCTTGGGCTCAATATGGATATCACTGGCCCGCTGGTCAAAGGCGTAGGAGAGCAGAAAATCTACGGCCGAGATGATATGCCGGTCATTGCCCTCAAGCTCCTGCTCACCCCGCAGTTTAAAGAGCTGCTCAAGGTTGCCCAGGTCAACCACGGCAGATGATTCAGCCTCTGCAGCAGCAACCGAGGCCCGAAAACCGTAAAACTCCCGCAGGATTTTTTGAATATCGGTGGTGGAGCTGAGTACCCGCTGAACCGTCAGACGATGGGCAGTAGCAAGCTCCCGCAGCAGATCATCGTTAAACGGGTCGGCAACCGCAACCGTCAAGGTTCCCTGACCACCGCCAACCGGCACGATCAGATGTTTCAGGGCAAAGGGGCGTGAGATATAGGAGGTGACCAGATCAAGATCAAGTTTCAGGGGATCAATCTTGAGGTAGGGAATCTGCAGACTGGCGGCAAGCGCCTCGGTGATGCTGTCTTCCGAAAGAATACGCCCGTTGCCACCCGGAACTTCAAGGTTAAACGAAGCAAGCACCTGAGCCGGTGAAGGAATTTCGCCACTGCGATGCAGACGACGCCCGGCGGTGTGCGGTCCGGCTGCCAGCCTGACCTCCTGGGATTTGGCCCGGGCCAGCACCGTGGCCCGCTGCTCTTCAGTCAGCAGACTCCGTTCAAGCAACACTGCCGTCAGATAGGCTATGGTCAGCACCGGCCCTGTTTTCACGCGCTACCGGGCACCTAGTTACCCGCCATCTTGTTCTTCTTGGCAGCATCTTCACGCTGCTGCTCGATCCGCTTGCTGACTGCCTCCAGCACCTCTTCTTCGGTATAGTTCGGCTTGGCAGCCAGTTTTGGCAGTTCTCCCAGGTCAGCCATCGCTTCCATCTGGCTCTGCTGGCGGGCCAGAGCTTCTGCCACCTGTTTTTTCTGCTCCTCGTAGAAGATATTGTCCTTGGCCAGATCCAGACCGTTTTTGATTAATCCGCGCAGGGTTAACGCCAGCAACAATAGCGGCACAATATCCTCCAGCCAGTAATCAAGACTGAACTCGCGGACCATGGTCCCTGCCAGCAGTCCGGCACAGGCTATCAGCATGCCGAAGAGGTTGCCGATAAAACGATACTCGGCATCTTCGGTATACCCTGGTGATTGTTTGGCTGCTTTTGCGGCCATAAACTCTGCGCCTCATTGATCAGGGGAGATGGAACAACGGGTTAACTGTTTTCTTATCGGCACACCGGTTGTTTTTTTGATCACGATTCTTCCTGCGCCGTCACCCGTTGCCTGAACACCAGCTCAAGCCGGTTGCTCCCGTTCTCGCGCTGGTACGACATCCCGTCGCTCAAGGACTGCACCAGATGCACGCCCAGTCCGCCGATACTGCGTTCCTCCAGCGGTGCCGAAAGATCAAGCTTCCGTGGTTCCAGCGGGTTAAACGGTGGGCCTTGATCCTCAAGCTGCAAATGCAGCAGTTGACCATCACCCTGCCAAAGTTCCACGGCAAGCGAGCCACCACCATCCGGATAGGCATACAGCATAATATTGATGACTGCCTCCTCAACCACCAGTTCAAAGCGGTTCAGGTCATCGCATGACCAGCCTAACTCAGCGACTGCATCCACCAGCTGCTGCTTCAACCCGGCCAGCAGCCGGGTATCGGCCTGAAGTTCACATCGCACCAGCTGCCCGGGCCTCATGACCGGGCACCGGCCTTCAGCGCTTCATCCATGGTATGGTGCAGCTCAAGTATCTCGGCAAAACCCGACACCTGAAACACCTGTCCCACCATACCAAACAGGCCGCACAGGGCGAGACCTGATTGCCTGCTATATGCCTTGGAGGCACTCATAATGCTGCGCAGACCGGCACTGCTGATATACGAAAGCCCACTCAGATCAAGCACCACCCGTTGCACACCGGCATCCAGATGGGCATTGAGCCACTGATCAAAGACCGGTACACTTTCAGCATCCAGCTTTCCCTGCAGAAGCCCGGCAACTACAGCATCATGGTGCTGTTCAACAATCTCCAGTGCTGCCATCGTACCCTCCGTTCTCGCTTATCGCTCACGTCCGTCCTGCATCAGTTCATGCAGAACCAACCGTTCCTGCTCTACATCAAAGATCCAGTAGACACCGTTGCGGGGGTTAAACCAGAGTTCCAGATAGAGCAGTTTGGCATTCAGCCAGCGTGCCTCCAGCGGACGCTCGGAATAGGACGGTACGCTCAGGCTCAGAGCCGATTGCCTGCCCCGCAGCACCAGCAGGATTTCAGTGCCTTGCAGCTTTCCGGCCCGGTAGACGCCCAACGGCGCGGCCAGCATTCCGGTCAACTGAGCTGCACGCACCGGCTCCACCGGACGGGTCACCCGTAAGAGGGTCAGATCATCAACACGTCTGAAAATCGGCTGGTAGAGCGGCTGTTCTTCAACAGCGCCACCCGAACCCTGGATCTTCAGCACCACCTCAAATGTCCTGATCGGCTTGACCTTTTTCTCCCAGGGGCGCAGATAGACCAGCTGCAAACGGGTTTCACCAGCAGCCCGGGGAGCAAAACGGAATACGAACCTGCCGCCCGCACCGGGCCGGTCGGCATCCCGCACAAACCCGGTCTCGCCCACCAGGGTCAGCAGTTCCTGGTTATAGCGCAGCAGCTCCCACAGATACCCGGTGGTCGGATTCCCCTCAAGCCGCAGGGTCACCTGCTCTCCGGCAGCAATGGTTAGGGTTCTGCCGTGATCCCGCTCGGTCAGCTCAAGTGCGTACAAAGGATTGCTCAGCAACAGCAGCAGTGAACAGACCACCAAAATCAGAAACGGCATGGTATGACTCCTTTCAAGGCGGTACCAGTAAGCCGGAACTGCATTCATCCTGAAAACGGCATTTACTCACGCAACGCCGCTACGAACGCAAAGAAAATCGAAGCTTTACTTAAAATGTGGCTTCACCTTTCGGGTGAGTGATCTCATCTTCATACGTCTTTGTTTTTAAACGTTGTGTCGNNACTGCTTTTTTAAGGTTCATGCACGAGTCAACCGCGTAATCAGCTCGGCATGCTGCGGGTAGCAACTGATCAACTGAGCACACCCGGCAAGTTCAAAATCGGTAAAGTCAAACCCCGGAGCAACCGTGCACCCCACCAGGGCATAACCAGTGCCAACCGGTTCAGCCCCAAACCAGCAACCTGCCGGCACCATCAGCTGGAACTGTTCCCCTGCGGCAAGACGGGGCCCCAGCTGCAGGCCATGATAGCTGCCGTCCGGATCGATCCGATGCACCAGCACTGATGACCCGCCGTAGTAATGCCACAGTTCATCGGCCTTGATCCGGTGCAGGGCTGAGAAATCTCCCGGTTCCAGCAGAAAATAGATGGCGGTAGACAGGGCACGGTCACCGCCGAAGCGTTCCGGCAGTGCCGATCCGGCAATCTGTTCAGCAGCGCGGTAGGTTTCACGGTACCAGCCGCCTTCCGGATGCCTGAGCAGCTGCAACCGGGTAACCAGTTCTGGAGCAGTATAATCCACAGGTTCCTCCTGGTGGTGTCAGTGAACTGCACCCTTTGCAGGGGGCTGGTCCGTCACGGCCCCCTCAAACAGCAGCGTTTCTCCCTCAAAATAACGCCCCGTCCCCTGATGTTCCCAGAAGGTGCGGGTGCCGTCGCTATAGCGTGCGCCTGAGCCGGAAACCGCAACCGGCAGCTGTACCTGTGCGCCACCGGGCAGCCGGACGGTCACACGTTGTTGCTTCAGATCAAAACAGGCCTGCAGTTTCCTACCGTCTGCAGACTGGTAGGCGGCAGGCACCTGATCGGCCCCCTGCTGACAGACCAGCCCGGCAGAGTGGGCCGGTATCGAAACAATCATAAGCAGCAGGACAACCACCAACAGGCGCATCATACACAACCTCCCTTGGTAACGCGCTCCAGCCAGCTGACAACGGCAGCCACCAAAGCTGCAGGCTGTTCGGAATGTACCGAATGAGCCACCCCGGCAACAACCTGCAACTCCGCACCGAGGATTTCCCTGGCCAACCGCTCTGAGTGCTGCAGCGGCAGCAGGATATCCTGCTCCCCGGCCATGACGCAGACAGGTATGGTCACCTGCCCCAGCCGGTCGGTTGCATCATACCGGGCAATAGCCTCAACCTGCCCCCGAAATGCTGCGGCTGATTGGGGCCAGGGATAGGTCCGCAGGTAGGTCAGCACGGCATCCACCGTCGCCGGGCTATCAAAAAAACCTTCCGTGAGGATCCAGGCCAGAATGGTACGGAACCAGGCGGCCTGATCCGATCCCGTTTCAGCGGCGTCAGCCCAGTCCGCAAACAGCAGGTTGTTGCGGCGCGAATTACGGGCAGCACTGGCCAGCAGCACCATGCTCTGCACCAGCTCCGGGCAGCGCAGCGACAGCTCCAGGGCCACCATTCCCCCCATGGAGTGCCCCACCAGGTGGACCTTTTGCAGCCCCAAATGGCTCAGCAGAGCCAGACAGTCCTCTGCCATCAGCTCAATCGAGGTTGCACACGCCTGGGTTGACCGCCCTGCCCCACGGTTATCCAACAGGATCACAGTATATCGTTCAGCCAGAGCCGGCAGCACCGGCAACCAGCTCTGGGAATCAGAGGCCAGGCCTGCAATCAGCAAAAGCGGCGGCCCGCTGCCGTGCAGCTCGTAGTAGAGCTCCACATCTTGATTTTTCAGTAGCGGCATTGTGCTCTCCTTGCTTTACCATACCAGATTATCCGATTGCTGCAATCTGTCCGCTTGCAGATTGTCTGTTTTACGCTACACTCGGAACAACTGCCCAAAAGAGCAGCTCATCCCGATTCCGGAACAAGGACATTTTCAGACGGTCAGGAATTTGGCGACACAGGCGTACCCGCAGTACGTCAATGAGCAGAAGACATATCACCGACGATACGTTTTGCGATGGAATTGACATATTGGAGTAATCCGGGTAGCACCCAAACATACAGGAGGAACCGATGCGTTCATCACAACGTCTGATTTATCTACTGGCAGCTGTTCTGCTGATGTCAGCTCTGCTGGCCTGTTCGACCACCCGTATCTCGTCATCATGGAAGGATCCGTCCTATCAGGGACCACCTCGCAAGGTGATGGTGATCGGCATGGCAAAGGAGCCCACCAACCGCAGAGTCTTTGAGGACACGTTCGTCACGCAGATCAAGGCACGGGGGACTGACGCAGTTGCAAGCTATACGCTGTTGGCCGGTAAATTAACGGAAAACCATGACGCCATCGTGGCAGCCCTGAAGCAACAGGGGGCTGATAGCGTACTGATCACCCGGCTGCTCCGTGTCGAAACGGAAACCAGCTATATGCCGGGCAGCCTGGACCCCATGCCGGTTGGGTATCGCGGCTGGTCGTACCACTACCGGTCCAGCTACGACTTCATGTACACCCCTGGCTATCTGATGGAAGAAGAGTATGCCATTGTCGAAACCAGTCTCTATGATGTGACCTTTGACAAGCTGATCTGGTCGGCTAAATCAAAGACCACCATCAAGGGAACGGATCATGAGCTGATCCGCTCGGTTATTCAGGCCCTGACTGATCAGATGACCAGACAGCAGGTACTCAGACCTGCCGCTGCTGCAAACTGAACAGCATACCGGCCTCGACTCCGGTTTCAGACGCCGATATCCTCGTTCCAAAGCTCCGGCTTTTCGGCAATAAAGCGCTCCATCAGGGCGATACAGCGGCTGTCCTGCAGCACCTGAACCTCAACGCCGCGTGAGCGCAGCAGCTCTTCCTCACCCATAAAAGTGCGGTTCTCGCCGATGATCACCTTGGGGATACCGTACAGCAGAATCGCGCCGCTGCACATCGGACAGGGAGAGAGGGTCGTGTACAGCACCGATTCGCGGTAGACAGCTGCCGGCTGCCTGCCGGCGTTTTCCAGAGCATCCATCTCACCGTGCAGGATGGCACTCCCCTTCTGTACCCGACGGTTATGCCCCCGGCCAATAATGGCACCGTTATGGACAATAACTGAACCGATCGGGATCCCACCTTCGGCATATCCCTGTTCTGCCTCTGCAATGGCTGCCTGCATGAAGCGGTCCATTGTCTGCTCCTTTCACATCATCCTGCACCTACTGCGCAAAGTATTCTACCGTGGTCTTGATTGATCTGACTCCCACCATTGCCGGCTTCCGTTGCCCCTGCTGGTCAATCCGCCTGCCATGCAGCACAAACTCACTCAGGCCGATATGATTGGGATTGCCCCAGTCATAGGTATACCCCAGCCTGGTCCAGGGGTACGGCAGTGATGCACCGGCAGAGACAGCCGGATAAGGATAACTGTAGATAAACTGGGTCCGGTTCTCAAACCAGCCCTTGTAGTCACGGTACTCCCAGACACCGCCTTCGGTTGCCAGCACCTTTTCATCGGAGGTAAAATTCCAGAACATGCTGTAAGGATAGTCAGCGGACTGAACAGGATAACTGGAGGGTTGACACTGCCGGTCGGTTATTTCAGGATCAGGACAGGGGCGGAACAGATCCTTTGGCGAGACCCAGAGTTCAACAAAACTGCGGTCTTCCAGAGCTGCTTCCGGCGTCACCCCCAGCAGCTGCGCAACTCGCAACGGTGATGGCACCGTGCCGCTGAAAAAATCTTTCATTTCCGGCGCCACCGTAACCCACAGATCCACCCCGACCGGACAGTTTTCCGGCTTGCAGGTCGGATCAGCAGTGCCGTTATACCATTTGGCATCACTGGTTTTGATCCATGAGGCAACCAGCACACGGCTGCCGACCACATTGTTCTCCCAGATCAGCTCTGTGTTGTCGGCAGTAATCGGGGTCAACCCGGTATAGACCTCGGCCGGTGTTGCCCAGGTGGCATCAAGCAGGGCACTCTTGTAAGCCGATGCTGGGTCTACAGGTGCTTGCGATGTTGAATCGCTGCCACACCCTGCTATGCTCAACACAACGGCAAACAGCATGACCCACAGCATATTCATCGCAACCTGTCCGTATTCAGCTCCTATGCTGACTACAGCAAATCTGCTCTTCATCTGTCCCTCCTGCTGCCAGTAGCTGTTTTGTCAGACCAGACATTCCTGATACACAATAGCAGACAACTCCGTCTCTGCAACCGGTTGCAGAAAAAACCTTTTCAGCTACAATCAAACAACCTTCCGCCGAGGCAAGGGCTCTGAAACAGAAACAAAACCTCACTCCATGATTGAAAGGCCGGGTCTGCCCCCATGAATCGACTGGCATTGGTACTGCTTACCCTGGTTTTATCAGGGTTTCTGCATTCTTCGATTGATGCCGCTGCAGCACCGATCCTACTTGGGGAGGCCCCCTCCTATCCGCTGGCCGGCCACCAGGAGCAGCTGGTTGACCCCACCGGCAAGCTGACCCTGGACGATCTGCTGACTCCGGCACTGGCTGCTCGCTTCAAGCCGCTCCCCGGTAACCTGAACCGCAGTTATACAAGGGATACGGTCTGGTTGCGGTTCACCATGCAGCGCACTGCCCTGTTCCCTGAGCAGGGCTACCTGCGATTGGGGCCACAGTTCCTCGACTCAATCACGATCCATATCCAGACCGGCAGCAACCCGGCAGATCCTGCCGCCTACCGCACGATCCGGGTGGGCGACCATACCCCGCTCGATGACCAGGCCCCTCTTTCCAGCGACTACCTGATCCCGTTTGCCCTGTTGCCGGACACCCCGTGTACGGTCTATCTCCGGGTGCAGTCCACCAGCGCTGTGACCTTAGCCGGCGCTATTCACACCCCGGCATCCATCATCAGTTTCAACAACCGCAGCATCCTGCTGAACGGCGGCTATCTTGCCGTTGCTCTGGTGATCGGCCTGATCAATCTGGTAGTATTCCTGCGGCTGCGGGATCGACTATTTCTCTACTTTGCCCTGTATGTTCTGGCCCTGTTCATCGCCCACATCGGCATGGCCGGTTTTCTGCCGCTGCTGCTTCCGGGGCAGACCCATCTCCTGTCTGATTATGTGACCGGCGGCGGCTTCGGCCTCTCAACAGCGGTCTTTACACCGTTTGCCATCCGCCTGTTTCGCCTGCGTCCCGGTTCATGGCTGTATCGGTACTTTTTCCTCCAGTTCATCCTGGGCTGCCTGGTGATACTCTCGGTGCCGTTAGACTTGTACGGGTTCGTGGCTCCGGTCACCCTGATAGCCCTTTTAATCACCATCCTCCTGCTGGTGGGGCTCAGCATCAGGGAGGTCAGGCGCAAGGAGCCGGGGGCCCTGCTTTATCTGGCAGCCTTCGGGGTCAGCAACATCGGGTATGCGGTCCACTTTCTGCGGCTGTTGAGTGTCCTGCCGGTTGCCTGGTGGAACCTGCACGGTGTGCAGGTTGCAACGTTGCTGAACATGGTGCTGATGACCCTGGCCCTGACCGAGCGGGTGCATGCCGCCGAGCAGGCGGCCCTCAACGCGGCACGCAATGCCGAAGAGAAGGCTCTTGAACTGGCGGGCGAGATGACACGGGAGCTGCGTCACAAGCAGCATGACCTTGAAGAAGCCCTGGAGAACGAGCATCGGGCGCTTGAACAGAAGAGCCGCTTCCTTGCCATGCTCTCCCACGAATACCGCACCCCGCTGGCCATTATCCAGGCCAATCTTGATCTGCTGGAACTGCAGCAGCGTGAGGATGGCCAGCCTCCGGAGCCGCGCCACGGCAGCATGCGGCGTGCGGTCAGGCGATTGGTAGAGGTGATGGAAACTTCTCTGAACAAAGAACGGCTTGAGGGACCGAACCCCTACGGCACAAGGCAGCGGATGACGCTGCATCCGTTGCTTGATGAAGTGATCGATGAATCTGAAGGATTCTGGCCGGATCGCCTCTTTGTCTTCCATCCTGCCGGTGATTCGCCGATTGTCGAGGGTGATCCGGGCCAGCTGAAGACCGCCTTGCTGAACCTGCTGGACAACGCCTGCAAGTATTCACCGCCGGAAACCGTCGTGACCATTACCTGCCGGACCGACAGCGAGATGGCGGTCGTCACGGTTACTGACCAGGGCAGCGGTATCTCATCCGGCGAGGCAGAAAGCATTTTCGAGAAATACCGGCGTGGCAGTGCCAGCCAGGGGACCAGCGGTGCCGGGCTGGGTCTGTGGCTGGTACGTCAGATCATTGAGCAGCAGGGGGGCTATATCACCCTGGCCCCGGGCCCGGACAAGGGAACCGTTGCCACCATCGGCCTGCCGTTGTCGGCATAAGGGACTTGGAATGTGCTGATGTACCAGGTTTTACGCTCAGATTTAGGCTGGATTTGTCGTCCCTGATTGAGCAAAACCGCAGGCGTAGCAGGGCTACGCTGAGGATTTTGAGATTGAAGGGGCGGCAAAGACGGCCTAAAGATGAGATGTAAAACGGTATATGAGCACGTTCCGAGTCCCTAACCATCAAGAATTGTCAGTTTTCGTCGGTTGCAACGCGCCCGAAACCGGCGCATCATGGGTACCATGACACCAATAACCAGCCAGATAGATCAGCAGGCCGCATCCCCTGCCCCGGCCTTCCAGGGCAGCGTAATCATGGTTGAGGATGACCATGAACTGCGCGAAATGCTGGCCGAATACCTGACCCGCGTCGGGTTTGAGGTGGTGGCGGTGGATACCGGGCTCAAGTTTTACCACGCCCTGGCTGAGCAGCGTTTTCAGGTGGCGGTGATCGACCTGGGGCTGCCGGACATGAACGGCCTGCAGCTGGCCGATTACATCCATCAGAACACCACCATGCGCTGCATCATCCTCACTGCCCGCGACGCCGTGGACGACCGGGTTGCCGGCTACGACGCCGGGGCCGACCTGTACATGGTCAAACCGGTGGACTGCCGGGAACTGGCAGCCGCCATCTCCCGCAAGATCAAACGGGCTACGGCAGACCAGCCGGTCAGGGAGTCGAACCAGGAGGACTGCTGGCGACTCAACCGTCTGCATGCTACCCTGGTCTCACCCAGCAACGCCATCATCCCGCTTACCACCAAAGAGATCGCCTTTCTGCAGATCCTCGCTGCCGCAGGAGGCCAGACAATCCCCCGCGATACTATCCTCGCCACCATGGGCTACGTCCTTGATGAATTTTCCCAGAACGCCCTCGAATCCCTGATCCGCCGCCTGCGCCGCAAGATCGAGCAGACCGCAGGCCATGCCCCGATCCTGACCCGTCACGGCATCGGCTACCTGTTCTCCGCGCCGGTCATCCTCAGCTGACTCCTTCCTCCACCTCCCTGCCTCCCTGTTTGTCAGTCTTTTGTCAGATTTCACAAAAACTGTCAGTATTCGTCGGCTTCCGCAGGTGTGCCATTTCGCCTACCATAACCAGCAAACCATACATGCTTTCTTGTGTACTTCTCGCGAAAGGAGAAAAAGGTTATGGCACGATTCCGCCCTTTTTACACAGCCGCGCTGCTGGCTGCCGCAGCGCTCAGTGGGGGCTGCAGCGGTTCTGACAATGCACCGGTTCAGCCTTCTGCGCCGACGTACCAGGAGCTCGGCCCCTTCTCAGACTCAGCGACATCCTCCCTTGCACCGGTGAAAAGAGACGGCAAGTGGGGGTTCATTGACAGCTACGGTAGTCTCGTCATCGGTGCCAGGTACTCTCGGGTATTGCCGTTCTCTGAAGGGCTTGCCGGCGTTGACGAAAGTGGTCTGTGGGGTTTTATCAATACAAGCGGGGCGCTGACCATAACACCAAAATTCAGCACTGTCGCTCCGTTCTCAGAATCCCTTGCAACGGCCAGAAGCAGATCAAGGGAGCCGTTCGGCTTCATCAACAAACAGGGGAGCTTTGCCATTCAGCCTCAATTTGAAAAGGCGCTTTCATTCTCCCAGGGACTGGCACCGGTCTACAAGGACAGTAAGTGGCAGTATATTGACAGCGCAGGCTCGGTTGTTCTGACAACAAATCATTACCGTGCATATCGATTCACCACAGATGGGCTTGCCTTGGTCAAACCCCAGCAAAACGGCAAGTATGGTTTCATGGCAAGGGATGGGTCCATGAAGCTGCCGGCCATCTACGATGAGGCGTTTGAATTCAGTAACGGTCTGGCGCCGGTCAGATTCGGCAGTTCATGGACCTATATAGACACCGGCGGCAAGTACGCCATAGCAGATACCTACCAGTTTGCCACGCCCTTTTCAGAAGGGGTTGCCGCTGTCATGAAAGGGGGAAAGTTCTTCTATATAACCCCTTCCGGTGGCCGTATCCACACAGCCGTGTTTGACAGCGCCTCACCGTTCATCGGCGGAAAGGCGCTGGTAAGGACCAGCGACACAACCTATTACATTGACAAGTCCGGCAGCAATCTGGGCATAGCCCAGAAGCTTTCCAAAACTGCCACTGCCAGAGGAGGTACCGGCTGCGTTGAAAGCGGGGTCTGGAACAGCTATCAGGGTGGATTTGTCAAATTCTCGCTGGTGAACACGGATACCGGGCAGTGGAACATATCCTACACGAATACCATGACCTGTGATGGCTGTACCCAGCCGCTGCTGATACCGGGTGGTACCGCCATCCTGCCCGCAAACAAGGCCACCGGTGACACGACACAGTCTTTCATGGCCTACTTCCCCTCCGGAGCGGTTAGTACCAGTGGCCCCTCCCTGCCTCATTTCAACATGAACCTGACCAGCGCCGACGGCAAGGCCGTTATCACCGTAGCCAACAGCACCAAGTACAACGCGCCGCCCCCTGCTGAAACCTCCATGAACTGGTTCGACTTCCTGAAAGGGGCAGTGGATATCATCAAAGGCACTCTGGATCTTGCTGATGGAGACATCTTTGGCGGACTGTACGACTTTGCCTCCGGCTCCAAAGACATGGTAACCGGAGCAACGGGTGATGCCCCCACCGGCAATCAACTGCCACCCGGCACCGGAACTTTCTATGTCTCAAAGTTGAGCGGAACCTATAACGGCCAAGCCATGAGCCCGGTTGGCGGCGATTTCTGCGGTGGCGACTCCTACGCCATATCAGACAGCAGCAGCCTGGTTGTGGAGATGAGTGCTTCCAGAGCCTCCTCTGTCCCTGGTGAGGTTGACCTGAAATTTTACCAGTACAACACCTTCTTCGGGCTCCAGTCTCTGAAACGGTTCAATGACTGGCGGGATCCCTCAAACGGCACCCAGTATCTGACCGGAGACTACGCCAAATTCATGGCTCGTGTGTTTGCAAATCCATCCGACCCGAACGACACCACTGTCTGTCAGAGTCCAGACAAGAGCCAAGGGTTCATGCAGTCCGTCAGGGATACAAATCAGATTTCGTATAGCAGCGTCTATGATCTGTTTGATTTTGCCAACAACTTTGACCTGCGCTGCAATATGATGGCAGATTCCAGCGGGCAGACATGGTGCCAGTACTGGGCAGCAAAATTTCCGTATTCCTGCTCATCGGAATCGCTCGGCCTGAATCCGCTTGCCCTGACCATGGGTAGCCAGACCGGCCCCACCTGTACCTGGAGCGTTGCCGCCACCAACAGCCAGGGCCCCCTGACAGCGACGACCAGCCTCAACGGTGTAACATTCAGTCCAAACACCTGCACATCGGCACAGAAATCATGCAGCTTCACTCTATCTGCGCCGCTCCAGGCAAACGGTGTGGTAACCATATCAGACGGTTGGAATACCGTACCCCTTGCTGTCCAGTGTGTGCCGCCACCCATGACGGCAAATCCCTCTATGCTTTATGCAAAGTTAAATAATTTCAGCGATGCAGCCGTTCAGCAGGTCACCATGAGTAACACCCAGGGGACGGTTACAGCCTCGCAGCTGGGTAGCGTATCGTTTAAGAATATCTCCTGCACCGGAAAGCAAAATTCCTGCATGGTCACCATTGCCTGCACGGGACCGACAGCCGCCACAATCAATCTGACTGACGGCACGACCACGCTGCCGTTCCCGGTGTCTTGCCAGTAACAGTAAAGAACAAAGGAGGTTCGCCATGAAAGCAATAGCATCACTACTCTTTGCCATTCTGACCTTTATCGCCATTCCGGAGGCAAAGGCATACTTGCTGATGATATACCTTGATTCAAAAGAGTACAGCACCTACGGGGATTTTATCATTTACAACAACACTCCCTACAATATTACCTGGCAGAACAAAGGGTGGCCCCATCCGGATATCTTCAAGTATCCGCTTGGCCCCTACAGCACAGCCATCGACACCTCATGCTATATCAAAGGAGGTAGCGAAGATGGAGGAAGGATACTGTTCAGTCCGGCAGTGGCCGGTGTGACAGGTTTTCAGCTGCACTCATATGTCAAAAACACTCAGACATACTGGGAGATGATGTTGTTATCGTCCGCTGCAACAGCTCCGGCACAGGTGACAAACGGTCAGCTTTTTGCCCCCCCGCCGGTGATAACCAAAGATAGCAATATGATCCAGCTTGTAGACGGTCCTCTGGTCTACACCCTGTTGGTCTCATTTAACCGCGACAGCACATCGTTGTCGAACACGGGACACACCAAACTCATATTAACCATATCTGAATGGAAGAGCACCGACTTCAGCCAGTTCCAGACCCCATGGTAGGAACAACCGGGCAGATTGCGCCACCTTTGCGGCGCAATCTGAGAACATTGGTGCAGCTGCACTGAATCAGACCGAAATGATCACACCTGTATGCGAAAAAAACTATCTGTCCTGCTTGCAGCGTTTCTGACCGCTGTCCTGGTTATACTGACACTCTATGGTGCCCAGCTTTACCGGCAGGGTGATGAAAGCAATTACACTCCTCCCAAGCAACCAATCCTTGCCCCCAGAGAACAGGCCCAGGCCGACCTGCAGCACCTTGCACGGGCCGTGGAAGCCTCCTTCACCAAGAATCTTGAGTATCCCCGGCAGCTGGAGGCGTTGGTGCCAGAGTTCATCGACCAGGTGAGCCGCGACCCTGCCAGCGGTCAGCCTTACCGCTACACCTTACTGGAGTCGGGCTTTCGTATCAGTGTGCCCGACCCGGCACGCTATCAGCTTCAGGAGTTTCTGATTGAAAACGACACCCTCAGGATACGCTAGAGCCGCAGAGCCCCGGACACCCTGGGCCGTGCTGCTGTCGGCGCTTGCGATGATGCTGGTGCTTTGCACGGCAGGGGCCGCAGATGCCTGGGGGCGGCTGGAGGCTGAGATTGCCCAGGCCCTGACCAGACAGATGCGCTGCGCACAGGTGGATGTAAAACTGCAGGGAGACCCGCAGAAAAAGGCCAACCCTGCACAGATGCTGATCAGACTCAAGCAGGTGACCGGTCCCTGCCTGCCGGCGGAGACCGTCACGGTACAGTACACACGTCCTGTTATCGACCTGCCCGCATTGCGCAAGCAGAAACGTCTGAACGTCAAGTCCCAGTCCGCTGTTAAAATCGGGATGCTGTTTTCCCAACAATCGTTGCGGCACGAGTTCGAGCAGGCCTCACGGCGGCTGAAGGTGCCGTTCACGGTCACGGCGCTTCGATTCACCCCTCCCCATATAGAGCTGGAGTTTACCGTTGAGACCGCCTCACTGCCTCCCAAGGACCGCAAGCTGGTGGAACGGTTCATCCGCAACAACCGGCTGGCCGGGTACGCGGCTGTGCGACTGGAATTGCAGGGTAACCGGGTCAACGCCATCCCGGACAAGCTGATCCTGAACCACTTTCTGGTGCCCAAACAGCTTGTGGCAGAGCTGAAGAAGCGGATGAACCCGGTCTACACCATCCCGCCGATCCCGCCCTTTCGCGCCACCCTCGGCAAGGTGGATGTCATGAAGCAGTATATCTATCTGAGCAACTGACCCTTCCCTGGAGTCATGCAGCCGGGAATCAAGCTGACAAGACAATTAACGAACGCGCAACACAAGATAGCGTAGATCCGAATCAGATCACCGCCTGGAAGAAACAGTTCCATAGCCAGTTGACAACCCCCGTAAACCTGTTATTTGGATAGCAGATACCAATTCGTACAGGAGCCTCCTGTGACCGATAAAAGCCAGGCAACTGCTGCAAAGCCCCCCCCCGAGTGGTCCGATGGATTACGCTGATCGCCCCATGAACGTCTTCAACAACAGATATCGTCAGATATGGCTGCGCGGTCTGCTCTGGCTTGCACTTATCCTGATTCCGATTCTGGGGCTGATGGCCTATGCCAGCTGGCAGAAACATCAGGATTCCGTTGAGAAAGCCACATTGCAGACCAGAAACTTAAGCCGCACCCTGGCCCTGCAACTGGAGGCCGACTTTACCCATGTTGACGGTATACTGCAGTATGCCGAACATCTCCTGACCGGTTCGTTTCCTGAAGGTCTTGACTCATCATCGGCACAGCTTCTTCAACAGCAACCATCTCTCAACAGCAAACTGCTCACTCTTAAAAAAAGCTTTCCTGCCATACAAGCTATCAACGTCTTTGATGCCGGGGGAAACCTGCGGTTTTCATCACGCACTCATACTACAGCCGTCAACATTGCTGATCGCGCTTTTTTCCAGCGTCTCAAAAACAACCCGCAGGCACCGAGCGCTTTTTCCGACATCATCGTTTCCCGTACCACGGGCCTGCGCGCACTGGCGCAGGCCCGTGCCCTCCGGGACAAGCAGGGCCGATTTCAGGGAATTGTTGATGTCATTCTCGATCTGGAGCCGATTGACAGTCTGCTTGCCAGCATAGATACCGGCCCCGGCGGGGCTGTTGTGCTGCGCCGCAGTGATTCAACCGTCCTGATATCCCGTTATCCAGTCTACAACAGTAAAGACTTCAACCAGCCCCTGCCGGCCGATGACTCAGTCCGCATGCGGATCTCTGCCGGAGAACGCCAGGGAACCCTGAGCTATACCGCCAGCACAGACGGCATCAGAAAACTGGGCAGCTTTCAGGTGATGGAAACCCACCCGTTCTACTTTCATGTGGCCTTTGCAGAAGCCCATTACCTTGCGGATTGGCGCCGTCAGACCGCCCTGTCTGCGGTTATTGCGTTCCTGCTGATGGTATCCTCTTTTCTGATAATGCGTCGACTTACCCGCAGCCAGGCTGCCGAACAAAAGGCCCTGGCACAGCTGCAAGAGGCTGAAACGGTTGCCGGGGTGGGTCACTGGGTTCTTGAGCTGCGTAACGGCAGGCTGACCTGGTCGGATCAGGTCTACCGGTTGTTTGGCAGAAAACCGGGCACTGATATGGATTATCAGCTGTTTCTACAGCTGATTCATCCTGACGATCGCGCTGCGGTTGAAGCAGCCTGGCAGCAGGCGTTGCAAGCCAGAGGGTTGTATGAGATCGACCACCGCATTCTGGTGCAAGGCCAGGTACGCTGGCTGCATGAACGGGCAGACCTGTCCCGTCGGCAAGAAGGCACAGTGGTTGGCACCGTACTGGATATTACTGAGCGCAAATTGATGGAACAGTCGCTGCGTGAATCCAAACAGGCTGCCGATGCAGCCAACCAGGCCAAGAGTCAGT
>DIUB01000226.1:0-5582 GCA_002422265.1 Geobacter sp. UBA6169 | reverse complement strand
ATCAAGATCTCGTCAGACAACCTGCTGCAGCTGATCAACGATATCCTTGATCTGTCAAAGATCGAATCCGGCAAGATCGAGCTTGAATATGCGGATTTCTCGCTGCACAAGGCGATTGAGGATGTGATCCTGACCCAGAAATCCAGGATCTATCAGAAAGGGCTGACCCTGCAGAAAGAGCTGCATCAGCTGCCTCGCATTGTGCAGGGGGATCAGTTGCGGATCAAGCAGATNNCTGCTGGGCAACGCCATCAAGTTTACTGATACCGGTTCTATCACCATTGCTGCCACCGTGCTTGATCAGCATGACAGGAACCTGGTGATACGGCTGACCGTCAGTGACACCGGTATCGGCATGACACCGGAAGCACTGCAACGGATCTTCAACCCCTTTGAACAGGCTGATGCCGGCACTACCCGCCGTTTTGGCGGCACCGGCCTGGGGCTCACTATCTGCCGCAACCTGGCCGAAATGATGGGGGGCACCATCCGGGTAGAAAGCAGTCCCGGTAGCGGCAGCAGCTTCCATCTGGAGCTGCCCTTTATCCTGACAACCAGTCAGGTACACCAGAGCGAAGATATCCGCACCCTGCTGCAGGAGCAGCCGCTCCGCCCGCTGACCATTCTGGTGGCAGAAGACAATCCGATGAACCAGCGCGCTGTAGAGCTGATGCTGCGCACCCTGGGCCACCAGGCCGTCATTACCAATAACGGCCAAGAGGCCCTGGAACGATGGCGAAAAGGGGGAATCGACCTGCTGCTGCTGGATGTGCAGATGCCGGTCATGAGCGGCACAGAGGTGGTGACAGCCATCCGCCGCTACGAGCAGGGATCAGGCAGCCATATCCCGATTATCGCCCTTACCGCCGATGCGCTGAAAGGTGCAGAAGAAGAGCTGCTCAGCGCCGGCTTTGACGGCTACCTCAGCAAGCCGGTGATGATGACCGCGCTGAAAGAGCAGCTTGAGAGGCTCACCGGTAATCCGGACATCTCCTGATGCAACCGGCAACCGTTTCCAGCCTTGTCGGGCAGTGCCTTGAGCGCAGACCGTTTTTTCTGCAGCGAGGTTGCCTGCGCTCCGCCAGACAGCGGCTTGAGCTCATGATCAACCAAAAGCTTCAATCAAGGTTCCAGACATTGTCGACGCGGTGAGTGGCCTCCCAGGCGCGTACCTTTGCCCTGGCCGCATCAAACAGGCGTACATGGTTCGTGTACCGAATC
Source organism: Geobacter sp. UBA6169 (assembly GCA_002422265.1). Classification (GTDB taxonomy): domain Bacteria; phylum Desulfobacterota; class Desulfuromonadia; order Geobacterales; family Pseudopelobacteraceae; genus Trichlorobacter. The sequence continues at coordinate 4,361 of DIUB01000226.1, read as the reverse complement.
TTGCGGGTGGCCTCGGGGCCGACCAACTTCCAGAGCGGATCAAGCAGGTCCGCAACCGAGCGGTACTCGTCTACCGGCATCAGGCCGCCTGCAACCGGTTTGCCGCTGCTGTCAATCTTGTTCCTGGTGAAAATGACGGTGTCGGAACCCCACAGGATCCGGTCCTGATATGTTCGGGCAAATGCAGCCCATTCGGTCAGTGGCGGCATAGCCGGACCCGGTGCAATGATGTACTGCTGGATGATGTCCCAGGAGAGGTCTATGTACCAGTTCGGGCAGGCATCAAGCAGGTCTGCCACCCGGCGAAGATGGTCGCTTGTGGGCTTGACAAAGCGGCCCAGCCCGGTGTGAGCCCAGTATACCGTGGTCTGCGGGGTATCCCGGCACAGCTGCTTCATCCCCGGAGTGTAGGGTTGATCAGCATGGGAGGCGATCAGTGTGCCGTCATGGGTGACCGTGACCGGATAGATATCACTGTGCAGGCTGACGATCAGCCCGGCTTCGGCAGCAAAGCTGAAGATGGTTCTGATGGCCGGACTGTAGAGACTGTTTTTGCTGTTGCTGTTGATATCCGGCGGCACCGTCTGTCCGGGCTTCATAAAGGAAACGATCCTGTCGTCACTGATCTTTTCAGCCACAAGCTCCTTATGGACTGAAAACTCGCCGATTCCGGCAAAAACACCGGGAAACAGCAGCAGGGTGCGTTTGATATGGTTGACACCATACTGATCCATCGGATTGAAACCAACGATCATCGGGTCAAGGCGCGCCTGATCAGCCGGTGGCAGTGTGAGATAATCCATGGCCAGCATGGCATCCACAAACGAGTAGTAGTACATGCCGGCTTGCGGCCCGATGTAATAATTGGGGGCAATCCGGTTATCCGCATACTGTTCGAATTGATCCCATTTCTGTTGCAGCGGCAGGGCAAAGACAACTGAGCGGGTAATTTTTTCGCCCATATAGCGGTCGACAAGGGTCTTCAGTGAAATCCCCTGCATGGCATAATTGGCGCTGTGAAAGTGCGAATCCGCAATTTCAGCGACCGTCTTTGTCGGTAAAGAGCAGCCCGGCAGAATCAGGACAACTACGAGCAGCAGGTGGATCCAGCGCAAGATTGAACGGTTCATCGTCTGATACCTTTCTCCCGAAGGGGTTGAAATAAGCCTAAAGCCAGGCGTCTGCTGACGTACTCGATGGCGCGCATAGCCCGGATACTGTTGCCTGACCGGTTCAGCCTGGGTGAAAAGGCTGCTATGGCCATCCTGCCCGGGGCAACGGCTACGATCCCGCCGCCTACGCCGGTTTTAGCCGGAAGCCCCACGTTGTAACTCCATTGGCCGGACTCATCATAGAAACCGGCGGTCTGCATTATGGCCAGGATCCTTGGAATATGGCGGCCTTCCAGAATCTTCTGCTTGTTGACCGGGTTGATGCCGTCATTGGCCAGGGTGGCGCCCATCATGGCCAGGGACCGTGCCGAGACCCCTAGAGCACATTGCCGGGTGTAGACATCCAGAGTCTCTTCAGGATCAGCATAGATGCGCCCATATTTTTTCAGGAGATGGGCAATGGCCCGGTTGCTCTGGTTTGTGGCCGCTTCTGAACGGTATACTTCCGTGATCACGTTCAGTTCCCGCATGGCAAGAGCCTCAAAGAACTGCTTGATTTTCAAAAACCGCTTGGCGTTGTTTTCTGCCGGCACGAGGCTGACCGTGGCGATGGCCCCGGCATTCACCAGCGGATTCACGGAACGCGCAGGGTGCAACTCCATGGCCAGGATGGAGTTGAAAGGCAAGCCCGTGGGCTCGACACCAACTTTTTCAACAATAACTGCAGGATTGTCAAACTCCTGAAGCACCAGTGCTGCAGTGAACGGTTTTGACACCGACTGGATCGAGAATTCGTAGTCAGCATCACCGGCTGTAAACACCCGGCCATCCACCGTGATCAGGGCCAGGCCGAACAGTTCGGAAGGTACTCTGGACAGCTCCGGAATATAGTCGGCATTGGCCCCTTCGGTAATGCCGCTGAAAAGGGCGTGGGCCTCCTGCACGACCTGTCGTAAAACATACGAATCTCCGTCGGAATCGGACCAGGCCGGTTGAGCGGGCAGTAGAAACAGCATCGTCAAGTGCATGACGATCAAAAGGCTCCGAAAGTCTGGAACGCATCGTAAACAAATGGTTCGTTTATCCATTGTCCCTCCTTAGGATATCAGGCACCCCCTGACGAAAACAGGAGGCCGCCGTCAATGCTATCATGATTCTCTTTGTTACAGGAATACATGCCTGAGCCGTCTGCCGTGATCACCTCGTCCGGTGCCTGCTGCACACTAAAGCTAGCAGAGTACTGCAGCTTGTCAATCAGACCAGACGTCTGTGCAGCTTCCAGCAAAAATTTCGTCAGGCGCTTGTCGTACCGAACATTACCGGGTAAGCTATCCACATCATCACTGTAAAGATACGAGTGTACCATGACACCTGAAGAGACATCACCGCTGCTGCAACGCCTGAAGGCTGACCCGCTCTTCAGCGGTATTTCGAACAGCACCATGGCCCGCCTGCTGGGGGCCGTTGAAGAAGTCTGCCTGCCAAACGGCGAGTATCTCTACCGTCATCAGGACAAGGCCGCCTACCTGTACCTGATCGAAACGGGCGAGGTGCAACTCACCACGCCGTCAGGCAGGGAGATTACCCTTGCAGAGGCGCGCTGTGGCGAAGAAGCGGTGGTGATGGAGGGCTATGTCTGCACCGCACAGGCACAAACCGAGCTGCGACTGCTGCGGATCCCCAGGGCTGCCCTGGCTGATCTGACCAAGGCCAAGCCTGGCTTTGGCTCAGAAGCAGTGCAGGCATTACTGTCCCGCGTGGGCGGTGAACCGATACACCTTCCCGCTCCGGTCAAGGCAGCCAAAGGCAGCAGCGTCGGTCTGTCTGACATCATCGGCTGGTGTACCCTGCTGGTGCTGCCGCCGCTGCTCTACCTGCTCTGCCGCAGCCACGGTTTTACCACCCAGGGGGCCATTTTCTCGGCCATTCTGGCGGCAACAGTGCTGATGTGGGTCTTTACCCTGGTAGATGAATTCATTCCGCCGCTGGTTGCCCTGATCGCCACCCTGTTCATTGGACTGGCACCGGCACCGGTGGCCCTGGCCGGGTTCTCTTCTCCCGGCATGATGACCCTGATCGGCGTGTTCGCCCTTTCAGCCTCCATTGGCTCATCAGGCCTCAGCTACCGGCTGATGCTCAAACTGCTGTACCTGCTGCCCGACCGACCGGTCTGGCAGCAATCAACCCTGCTTGCCGGCGGCTACCTGCTCTCGCCGATCACCCCTTCCGGCAACAGCCGCCTTTCACTGCTGCTGCCGCTGTATCGTGACATGCTGGATGGTCTGCGCTTGCCCAAAGGCGGAGCCGGTGCCACGGCCCTGATGGCTGCAACCTTTTCCGGCGCCATGCTCTTTTCCCCCATGCTGGCCACCAGCAAGTCATCCAACATTACTGCGGTCAATTTTCTGCCGTTGCAGATCCAGGAGCAGTTTCTGGGCATCTACTGGCTGGTGGGCTCCTGTGTGGCAGCAGTCGGCCTGACCCTGATCCATCTGATCGCGGTACGTATGCTCTTTCCGTCAGAAAATCCGCAACCGCTCCCCAAGGATCGGATCCGGGTGCAGCTTGCGCTGCTGGGGTCAATGACCAGCGCCGAGCGGATCGCCCTGACCGGTTTCATCTTTTTTCTGGCAGCCTCGGCCTCGGTTTCGTATCACCATATCCCGCCTGCCTGGATTGCCGGTTGTGTCCTGATCGGCCTGTTGATCTCCGGCGCCCTGGGCAAGAAGGCCTTTCGCGATCAGCTGGATTGGCCGATGGTGTTCTTTCTGCTGGGCATGGACGGCATCACCCGCATCATGGATCACCTGGGGCTTGATGTTGTGCTGGCCAAGACCATGACTGCCTGGTTCGGTTTTGTGGGAGGCAAGATTGAGCTGTTCATACTGGCGGCCCTGGCCACAACCCTGGTGATCCGTCTGGCCCTGCCGATCACCTCCGGCATGCTGGTCTCTGCCATTATCCTGCTGCCGGTGGCCGAGGCCCAGGGGATCCATCAGTGGATCGCAATCTTCATGACCGCCATGTTCAGCGACATCTGGTTCAAGCCATACCAGAGCTCCCAGTATACCCAGGTACTCTCGCAGGGGCTTGCTTCACGGTACGATCAGGGTGGCTTCATGCGGTACAATCAGGTCATGAACCTGGCCAGGGTGGTGGTTGCCTATCTCTCGATTCCTTACTGGAAATGGCTGGGGTTGCTATGACACGGTCCAGACTGCACACAATCCTGATCGGGGTCTTTCTCGC
>DIUB01000056.1:21311-37273 GCA_002422265.1 Geobacter sp. UBA6169 | reverse complement strand
TTTATCGCGGTCAAGGCGGCAACACCGGCTGAACTGGCTCGGCAAAAAGCGGATCTGAAGCCGGCGCTGCCGATCCACAGCTTTGATGTCTCCCAGTTCCGTCTGATCGGAGCTGTCAATGATGTCAAGGGTAACAAGGCCATGGTGGTTGATCCGTCCGGCAAGGGGTATGTGCTGCGGGTCGGCATGACCATTGGCAAAAATGAGGGCAGGATAACCCGGATCGATACATCCGGTGTAGAGGTGGTTGAGCAGTTTCGTGATGAAAACAATAAAGTGCGCAAAGAAACAATCAGAATTCCCTTGCTGAGGAAGCCGTAAGGAGTGTTCCCGATGAAATGGAAGATAACAGTAAAGCCGGTGGTCGCCTGTATGCTCTGTATCTGGCTGAGCATGGGGTCAGGTGTCGGAACAGGCACAGCAGCGCCTGAGCGGAAGCAAACTGCACCAACCCTGATACAGACGGTTCAGCTGCGTGGCGAAGGGGCAGCAGCAGAGCTGCTGATTGCCGCCTCTGCACCCACAACCTACACCAGCTACAAATCAACCGCTCCTGCCCGCCTGGTGATCGATTTTTCCCAGACAGCACCGGCAGAGGCCCTGAACAGCCTCAGTATAAGCAAGGGTCCGGTCAAGGCAGTCACGCTCAAGCGTTTTGACACCGATGCCGGCGTTCTGACCCGGATGGAGCTGTTTTTAAGCCAGGATATTGATCCGGTTATCAGTCCGTCCACTGAGCGGGTTGGTGAGCTGCTGGTCAGCTTCCCCGGCTATGTGGATGCTTCTGATGCCAAACCAGCGGTTGCAGCAGCACCTGTTCAGGAAATGTCGCCTGTGGTGCCGCAGGCAGCCGGTTCAGTCGATGCAGCTCCGGTAGAAGCAGCAGTCAAGCAGGAGCCGGTCGTCAGTGATCAGTCCGAAGGTCTGCCGGCCCTGCTGACCGGCATCAAATCGCTGGGAGACGGGGTGGCCATCACCACCAACCGCCCGGTTTCAGACTTCAAGACCTTCCGCCTTTCCAGGCCGGACCGTGTGGTTCTTGATATCCACCAAGCCCAGGTCGGCATGGCTGATAAACTGGTTGTACTGAACAGTGCTGGCGTCTCCACTGCCCGAATCGGCAGCTACCCTGACAAGGTGCGAATTGTCTTTGATGCGATCAACGGCAGTCTTGATGACGCCGTTATCACCAGATCAGCCACCGGTCTGCACGTTACCTTCCCGGCACAGCAACCGGTACGGCGCGAAGTGAAAGCAGTAGCCCCCCAGGAACAAGCTGCAGCTTCAGCAGCAAAGGCAGCCCCGGCAGTGGCCGTACCGCACGAAGAACCCGCTGCTGTTGTTGCCAGTACACCTGCCAAAGCATCTGCTGTACCGACGCCAAAGCCTGTCAAGCGTGCTGAAGCAGCTGTCGATGCAGCCCAGGTGTCAGCCGTTGATTTTCAGGTGGTGGGCGACATCAGCCGGGTCATGGTCAAGGTAAGCGGCTCACCGGTGGTGGAGAAACCGGTAAAACTGCCGGGCAGTGTGGCCTACCGGATCAGGAATGTCCAGCTGCCGCGCAACCTGCAGCGCTCCCTTGAGGCCCGTGAGTTTGTTTCTCCGGTGCTGCGTATTACCCCGGTGGTGATCAGAACCAAGACCGGTAGTGATGTGCTGGTGCGGGTAACCATGAAAAAAGATGCCGGTTTTGATTTCAGGCAAGAGGCTGATATCCTTTACCTTGATTTCAAGCATCCGGCAGAGATGGCTGCAGCTGCCGCAGAACCGCAAAAAACCGCTGCAACCCAGAAGGCTGTCCCTGCTGCTGAACCGGCTGCAGCCCCTGCCAAGGAAGAACAGATGCTGCAGGAGGCTCAAGAGTCGAAAATTTATGAAAAATCTCGCTATACTGGACGTAAGGTAACTCTTGAATTTTCCGATGCTGATGTGCGCAAAATTTTTCAGCTGCTTGCTGAAGTCAGTAACAAGAATTTTGTGCTGGGAGATAATATAACAGGTTCAATCAGTCTTAAGTTAGTCAACGTACCTTGGGATCAGGCGCTGGACATCATCCTAGATTCTAAGGGATTAGCTAAGCGGGAGGAAGGTAATATTATATTCATCAGAAAAAATGAAGATTTTAAGAATTATGATTCTAAGAAAAGTATTGAACGTGGCATATTCCCTGATTTACCAGTGACTGCAACCTGTCAAGTCATGAACACTCCAGCTGCTGAAATTGTTGCTCCATTAAATATGATGTTATCAAAACTGCGTTTAGTACTAAAACAAGAGGGAAAGTATTTTCTTAATGCTAGTGGTTCATCTGGGACAATAAGTAGACCTTTAGTTAGTAATTCAACAGATAGAGAAAATTTAAACGCAACTGCATCAATGTCTAATCAAGCATCCTATTCAGCAGAATACGGTGATTTAGTAGTTGATAATAATACAAATTCGATAATCATTAATGACACAATGACTGTTATTGAAAAAGCTGAGTCTATGATTTCTAGCTTAGATATTCCTATAAAACAGGTACAAATAGAGGCAAGAATGGTAGAGGCAAGTACAACTTTTTCAAGAGAATTAGGTGTACAGTGGGGTATGCACTACAGAGATGGTAGTGGTAAAATATTGGGAATAAACTCATTTGATACTGGTTTTGGCGGCTTAACTGCGACACCTCCGTCATCAGGCACTTTTGGACCAGGTTTGGCAACTGGTATTTCATTTGGCACTTTAGCAAGTAATATAAAAATAGACGCTCGTTTATCTGCAGCAGCTTCTGCAGGCCTCGTAAGAATAATTTCTAACCCCAAAGTGATAACAAGTTATGGAAAAGAAGCAACGATAAAGCAGGGACAAAAAATACCTTATCAATCATCGACTTCAGATAAAGTGGAAACAAAATTTATAGATGCGGTTCTTAAGTTGCAAGTGAAACCTAATATAACGCCTTCAGGCAATGTTCTTTTGGATTTAGATATTAGCAATGATTCAGCTGGTGCAGGAAGTCCACCACCTATTAATACGAAGCAAGCTAAGACCCTATTGACAGTAAGAGATGAAGAAACAGTCGTAATAGGTGGTATTTTCCAAGATAGCGAAACTGACTTTGATCAAGGAGTTCCTTATTTGATGGATGTTCCGTTTTTGGGTGGACTTTTTAAGTCTAACGCAAAGACTAAAGTAAAAACTGAAATGCTTATTTTTATTACGCCTAGATTGGTTGATAAAGATAAAAGTTCAATACGTCCGAATACAAAATGTGTGATAATAAAACCAGTTAATACAGATTCAGGAATTTAAAACATAAACAGGGATACACAGGATGAAGGGGATATAATCTTCTAAAAAAAATTGTGGAATGAGCCTAAGATCTGCTCGCTTTTGATCATATCCATATCTATCCCTTGCTTCCCTTGCATCCCTGTTCTTTAACCGGTTGTGATGTTGTCTGCAGTATACGTTTTGCGGAGTAGCGGATGGCCCTGCCACAACTAAAAGATAAACAAAAATTCAGTTATGCCGACTATCTTACCTGGCCAAACGATGAACGCTGGGAGCTTATTGACGGTGTGGCATATCCGTGGAACGGCATTAGTGCTATGAGTCCTGCCCCAAATTTGAATCATCAAAGAGTGATTGGGCGGCTGTTTAGAAAAATTGGCGATTTTTTGGATGGAAAACCATGCGAGGCTTTTGTAGCGCCGGTTGATGTTCGTTTCTCAGAAAATCGGGATGCAGCCGATAACTATGTTGATACCATTGTGCAGCCGGATATTCTGGTAGTCTGCGACAGAGCAAAGTTGGATGAACGTGGCTGCCACGGCGCACCAGACCTGATTGTTGAAATTCTCTCACCAGCAACAGCATCCAGGGACCTGAAACAAAAATATGAACTCTATCAGCGATATGGGGTCAAGGAATACTGGATCGTCCACCCCAATGACCAGACGGTACTGGTCTTCAAGCTGGGCGAAGATGGGATGTACGGCAGGGCTGCTATGTACACGGCATCTGATGTTGTGCCGGTGCCGCTGCTGGGTGATCTGACCATTGATTTGAATGAGGTTTTTGCGGAATAAACAGACGTGAAACATTCTGAAAGGGGTAGACGATGATGAAGACAGGTTTGAAGATGGTTCTTGCCGGACTGCTGCTGGTTGCGGTTGCGGTACTAGCAGGGTGCGGGAGTGGAGGAAGCGGATCATCCTCTTCAGGATCGTTATCTTTAGCTATTGATAAAGCTTCTGTAGAAAGTGGTGGGATAGTTGTAGCAACCGTTACGTTGACTTCTAGCACTGGCCAACCGGTTAATGATGTTCCGATACGTGTTATGAGTACAAATAGTAATGTTGTTGCATCAGCTTCCGGTAAAACAAATATGAGTGGTGTCGCTCAAGTTACCCTTTCTGCAAAATGGCTTGCAGCCGATCAGTCAGTTTACCTGAGCGCCGGCTCTGACGTAACGGCGAACAGCCCATCTGTAGCGCTTACGGTAGTTGCCCCCAAGCTAACGGCTACCATGCCAGGTGCAACTTCATACGCTGCAACAGGTGGTACTCCTGGTTCAGTTGTGCGCGTTGTGCAATCAGGTACTACGGTGAAATTTCTAAATGGTGCTTCAAATCCTATTGTTAACCAACCGATTGACGTCACTATTACTTCCATAACAAATCAGCGGTCAGGTGATGCGGTCATTTTTTACCCGTCTCCAGGCATTACCATTGTTTCACCTACCGGGATTTTAACGGCTGTAACGGATAACACCGGCACAGCCAACGTCCCTATGGCTGTTGATGTGGTTGTTCCTGCTACAGGCAGTCAGCATGTCATTACCTTGAATTGGCAGGCTACTACTGACTACGCTGGAAATACCTATACCCTTACAGGTAGCTCGCAATTTACCGTAACAAATTGATCGGCGCTAACAATAACAGGAGCAACTTCATGAAAACACTTGTCACTCGCCTGATATATCTAAGCATGTTTATGCTGCTTGCAGCTTGTGGAGGCGGTAGTAGTGGCGGCTCGCCCTCATCGATTGATAACCCGCCGCCGACAAACAGCAGTTCGTCATCCATCAAGCTTGCTAAAACGGTTTTGCAGATGAATGAAACAACAACGGTTACCGCTAAATTTGTTGATTCAAACGGAAATCCTGCAGCTGGTATAACCACAACATTTTCAACGTCTATCGGTACCTTGAACCCGGCCAATGGCCAGGTTGTTACTGACGCAACAGGTACTGCTACGGCTCAACTGGTTTTGGGTAGCATCACTGGAACGGGTATAGTAACGGCTAATGCGGTGGTAGCGGGGCGTCAGGTCTCAAAGTCTGCCTCATTTAGTGTAAACCTGCCGCCTCTCAAGCTTTCAAGCCCAACATTGGGCTTATCAAACCTTTCGTATGCCGGCTCAACCAGTGTCAGCGTGTCCATTCTTGATGCAAACGGCGCACTGTATACTGCACAAGATGTTGATGTCACTTTCACCTCAACTCAGGTTGTAGCCGGCAAAGCTACGTTGCCGCAAACCGTACGCAGTGTAAACGGGGTAGCTTCAGCTACCTATAAGGCCAATACCGTTGTCGGCTCTGATACTATTACCATTGCTTTAGGTGATTCTGTTGTACAAACGAGTTTAACGGTCAATCCCGCAGATGCCAGCTCAATTCAGTATGTATCGGCCGTACCTGCAAACATAGGTTTGAAGGGAATGGGTGGTGCTGGCATTACTGAGACTTCAACCGTTACTTTCAGGGTGCTGGATGTCTACGGTCAGCCACGTGCCAATCAGCAGGTAAGCTTCAAGCTGAATACGGAAGTAGGTGGATTAAAACTTGTTGCAACATCGGGAAGCACTGCATCTGATGGAACGGTCTCAACTATTGTGCAGGCCGGTACTATTGCTACCCCGGTACGGGTAACCGCTACCCTGGTTGGAGTTACACCGATTATCTCAACCCAGTCTGACCAACTGGTTGTTTCTACGGGTGTGCCTGCACAGGATGGCCTGTCAATTTCTTTGTCAAAGTTGAACACAGAATCATTTAGTTATGATGGTGTTGAATCAACTGTTACCGCACGCTTGTCTGATCACTTTCATAACCCTGTTCCAAACGGTACAGCAGTCTATTTTACAACATCAGGTGGTTCTATTCAGCCCTCTTGTACAACAATTGATGGTGCCTGTTCTGTTACCTGGAGGAGTCAAAATCCGCGACCAGCCAACGGTCGCGCAGTGATTCTCGCCTATGCTCTTGGTGAAGAAGCGTTCCTTGACAGTAATGGTAACGGTTATGCTGATGGTTCATGCGCTGATATGGGCAATGGCACTAATTTAGCAACCTCTAGAAGTTGTGGAGAGTTTACCGATATATCAGAAGCTTTTCGCGATGATAATGAAGACATGAAGAGAAACATTTCAGAGACGTTTATTGATTTTAATCTAGATGGCACCTTTAATGGTCCGGATGGCAAGTACAACGGAGTGTTACAAGGGGTTGAGTCCGCAGGTGCGACCAAGTCAAAACACGTGTTTAGTAATGTTGTGCATGTTATGGGCGCATCAGGAGTTGGCAGTTTTACGCCAAGTACAACAACGCTTGACCCAGGAACATTATCGTTGAAATCATCAAAGATAGTGTCTTTTAATATTAAAGATACAAACGGAAATGCAATGCCAGGCGGAACGACTGTTAAGACAAATTTTTCTTCCTACTTAGGGGCGCTCAACTGGTCACCGATTTATTCTGCAGCACCTTTTGTTGTCGTCGATTCAACATCGACTACTGGAACCAATCTTGTATTAACGATTGAAAACTCCAGTTCATATACAAGCTCTTCGAGTATCATATTTACAGTAACGACGCCAAATGGTAACACCACAGACATTCCAGTTACTTTTTCCTGGACGGGTTTAAGTTTGTCTGTTTCGCCGATAGCCGTTGCGTTTAGTACCACGGATAAGTTGGGTGCTAACAAAACAGTCAATATTTCTGGTGGTAAGCCACCATTTACTGTTACCTCTAACAAATCAGATATTGATGCAACAATTGCTTTAAGCGGTTCTCAGTATATTGCGAACGTAACGTTAACGCGTGATGCACCGGTTGGCGGTGCAGCACAGAATGCAACTGTAACGGTTAAAGATGCTAACAACGTCGAAAAAACAGTTGCTGTTTCTTATTATTGATGTCGTTTGAATGACTATTACACAGCAAAAAAGGGCGCTTCGGCGCCCTTTTTTGCATGAAAAACGCCGGTATGAGGTCAACATGAACCACGCAGTAATCGTATTTCAGCTCTGGCTGATCCTGGTCTGCCTGCCATTGCCTGTTTCTGCTGCTGGCTATTACCGCTACACCGATGATGCCGGCACTGTTTGCATGACAGACAAACTTGCAAATGTGCCGGCACGTTATCGCAGCAAGGCGGTGTTGGTGCCGTTTGAGAACAAGCCGATACGAAAGAAAACCATTGAATCTACCAGTTCAGCCGATTCAACCTTGTCAGAAACTGACACCAGCCCTGCAGAAAAACCGGTGGCCATAAAAGCCGCCGGCTTCAGATTCAACTGGCTGCTGTTGCTGCTGCTGGGAGCAGGTTTGTGGTACGCCTCTCTGAAAATTGAACAACGCGGCCTGATGGCCCGGGCGTCTCGTTTCAGATGGGCAATGCTCTGCCTGCTGGCAGTGCTGGCGTATCTATTTAACCGCGATATTGCTTATTCAGTAACAGCCAACATCAAAGAGCGTATTGACGGATTGCGACAGACGGTTGCCGAGCATGAGGAAAGAGATAAGAAACCGCTGAAGACGCTATCGGAGGTGATTGAAGAGAAGATGAACGAGGCGGTGAAGTAAAATACCATGCAGGAACGATCCGTGTGTGATGGGTAGAGGTAATCTTGAAAGTAGTTTCACCGCAACGTAAAATAACAAGCGGTCCACGCCGTTTTACGTCGCTCTATTTTGTAGAGTAACTTGCTTGAAACGCGCTTCGACTCCGCTCAGCGCACAAACTGTTCCCTGAGCGGAGTCGAAGGGAACTTACTCAGAAGGGTTTGTTGAGTCCCAATCCCTTTGAAGCTCAGTCCCTCGCGTATCCTTCCCGGACGGCATTTTCCATGGCGGCCAACTCGCAATCGGTCAGAAACACGAAATGCGATTCCTTCTTTCTTGCCGAAAGACGACCATTGTTTTGCAGGCAGAGTTGGATAAAGAGATCGATGAGGCGATCAGGCATGTCTACAATTTGCTGAATGGCCTGCTTGGTCCTGTCGTAATTCGCCAGAAAATCAAGTTCTTCCATCAGCTCGTGCTCGATGGTGAGCTTGACGAAATCGTACAACGCTTCCGCCTGAGCGGTCATGTCAATCCAGATGGTCTCCCGTCCCGTCTCCAGGCCAATAAGATTGGGGATAGACAGATGCCACCTGCCCATTCTGAATAGTCGAGCGCAATGTCCCCGTCGGGCTGACTGAGGACGTGTGCCAGTTCGGCAAAACGATCACGTCGTACATCTCGATCAGAAATGCATATCCCGCTTGCCGATTCTGTGTCGTATCCAATGTCATTGCACCTCAAAAAAACGTTACAGGTCTTAAAAAATGATTACTATTGGCTGTTTAATTAAAAATATAGTTATTTGACGGTGTTTTTTAAGAGAATAATTTGGGGGGTGGAGTGCGGTTACAAATGGGGGTGGTTGTAAAAAACGTACTGTTTCTTGAAAAACGATTAAAAAACAGCTTCTTCAATAAAAAAATAAGTCGTTGATTTCTCAGTGTTCCCTGTGTCTCTGTGTTAGTGAACTGCCGTTTGCAGGTTCATGGATGCAGGCAGCAGCAGGTGCAGGTGAAAAACAGACGTTATCGTCCCAGCAGCTGTGGGCTGCCCAGGGTGCCGCCTATCCTCAGGCGGTAGGCACCGGGGCTTTGCTGGTAGGGGAGCATGATCAGGAAGAGTGATTTCTGTTGTTCCAGAAATTCGGCAGTGGGCAGCAGTTCTAGCTGCAGGTTGAGGGGGGCGGTGGCAGCCAGAGGCAGGGTGCCGCCCAGTCGCAGGTAGATGCCATTACCCTGCAGGGCCAGATTATCAACGTTGATGGTCTGTCCTTGCAGTTTCAGGATGCCGCGCAGCTCAGGGCAGCTGACATCAGGCAGCTGCATGCCGCTTAGTTTGATGGAGCGCAGTTCAACATCACGAATCTGCAGCTGTGCGCTGCCGGCAAGTGCGGCTGCCTTGTCCGGCTGCCGCAGATCCAGATCAAGCCGTGCCAGCCCTTTCATGGTGCCGCCGGTGGTGCTGGTAAGTAACGATATCGCTGAAAGATCAAGGTTGCTGATGGCCAGTTTTCCGGCCGGGCGTGGCCAGACCGTGTAGCTGCCGCCGAGAGTTCCGCTGCCAACCTGCCCGCTGATTGCCAGGGTCAGTCTGCCCAGAAGCAGGGAAGAGGGCTTGAGCCGCACGCTGCACTGATCCACCTGCAGCCAGGTCTGTGAGCTGTCAGCCAGGGTCAGCCCGGTTGCGCTGAGCCCCAGGGGAAACGGCCGGCCTAGGCGCTGTGCCTGCAGGGTCAGACCCTGGGGTGCCAGCTGACGGTTGGCTGCATCAAGCAGCACGCTATCAGGGATAAAGGAGACCGTCAGCCAGGGCAGCAGCAGGAAAACCAGTATGCTGATGCCAACAGCTGCAGCCAGGCGGGCAGGGCGGCTCACGGTTCTTCCGTTTGGGTGGGGGCGCCGGTCGTCGCCCTGAACAGGGCCAGCTGCAGGGTCAGATCAAGCCGTGAGGGATCGTTGAAACGGCTGCGTAACAGCCCTTTGCGGATGGTCAGCGGCTTGGCCCCCTGTTCGATCCGGTACAGCAGGTTGACGGTCTCGTTTAAGGACAGCCCTGAAAGGGTCAGTTCTGCCCCTTCTTCAATCAGGCTGCCCAGTTCTTGCCGTGGCAGCGGTTTTGACTGGATACCGCCCCTGGGTACAATACCAAGCTGTTCCACGATCAGGGCCGGGGTATCGCCGGGGGCGACACTCGCCACCCGGTTGGTCAGACGCTGGGCATCGGCTGATGCCTCGCGGTAACGTTGCTGCAGTACCAGCAGCTCTTTCAGGGTCTGTTCGCGGGCCTGTTTCCTGGTGCCCAGACCGTTCAGATGGCTGTGCAGGCTGCTGTAGGCCACCAGCAGCACCAGTATTGCTGCGGTCAGGTAGAGCAGCAATCGTCTGGTTTCTGGCGCAAGGGCCAGAAAACGTTCCTGCAGGTTGGTATAGAAACTCATTTGCGCGTTCCCTCCCGTTGCCCCTTCAGCACAAACAGGGTGGTGCCGTCAGGGCGGCTGGTCAGTTCCGGCTGATTAACCGACCAGCCGGCTGCAGTCAGGCTGCGGCCCAGGGCAGTTACAGCCGGAGTGGTGCGGCTGTCCCCTTTCAGGCGGAACCGTTCCGTATCGTACTCCACCTCGCTGATGGCCGTAATCTGTTCATCCTTGGCCTGGGCCAGCAGCTGCAAAAAGGCCAGAAGCTCGCCGTTGGCTCCCCCGGCTGCACGCAGGCGCTTGATCTCTGATTTGAATTCGCCGATTTCATCAACCGCCTTGGCCCGGGTGGGAAAGGCCCCCTTGTAGATGGCGGCTATGGAGCGGTTGATCTCGCCCAGATCCCGCTGGAGCAGATACCAGCGCAGACCGGCCTCGGCAAACAGGGCGCACAGGACCAGCAGTCCCAGCAGCAGTGGCACCCGGAACTGACGGAGCAGCCGCGAGCGGGCACCGCTCCAGGCCAGGGCGCCGTTACGCAGGTTGAAGATATCACCGCTGCAGTAGGCCCGTGCCAGGGCCAGGGGTGAGAGCAGGGCCTGGGGCGGCAGACCCCCCTGTGACGGCAGTTCAGCCAGCTCCGGCGGCAGGGGCAGGGGCTGCTGATCAGCCAGTGGCTCAGTATCAAGCCGGTAACAGGTGGAGGTGGTGATTGATCGGGCAAGCTCCACCGCTGCCAGGGTGCGTGTAACGGCAGCAGTATCAGCGGTGTCCATGAAACGGCAGAACAGCAGCCGGCCCTGGTCAACAATTGCCAGTGCCTCGGCATCAAGCACAGCAGCCGGTTGCTGATCAGGCAGCTGCAGCAGATGCCAGGAAAGGGGATGGCTGGTGACTACTTCAGGCTCAAGACCGCATCCGGCCAGCAGGGTGATAAGCTCGATAACGGTCTGGCGGGGGAGCCAGCCGGCAAGCTGCGAACCTGGCCCCAGCTGTACCGCATCGCAGGCCGGTTCGCTGCCCTCTTCTGTACTGTCACTGCTTAGTTCAAGGGGTAGCACGGCCCTCAGTTTTGTGCGGTCGCTGATCGGCAGCTGCAGTTCCCGCAGCGAGAGCAGGGCAGGGGGCAGGGCCAGGATGGTGTGCAGATCATCGCTGCAGGCCGGCAGTTGCTCCTGCAGCAGCCCCGGCAGTTCATCAAATGCTGCGTAATCAAACCTGATACCGAAGATCGGGGTCAGGCGTGAACCTGCCCGTTTGAAACGGGCGCAGGTTACCTGTTGGGCAGAAAGCTGAATGATCTGTATGAGCATGGTTGACTACCTGTTCTCAATATTCCCGCCAGTAGAGTACTGACGTGTTGGAGCCGTTTACCCGCACAACCGCTTCAATCCCGCGGATCACGTTGTTCATCATTCCTTCCGACCTGATTCTGAAGACGCTGCCCTTAGCGCTGATTCTGGTCAACAGCCCGGTGGTGATCTGTGCCATGCCGGGCACCTGCCCCAGTTCTGCCGGGTGTTTGAACGGCATCTCCGTGCGGTGGTCGATGATCCGTTGGGCCAGGGCCTCGTTGATCCCGTCATCCAGTGCCATCAGCAGTTCTTTGGGGGCGGTGTTGATGTTGATCGGTGCCGCCGGTGAACCGGCCGGCAGATCGCCGTAGACCGTTACAAACGGGCTGACAGCGGTAAACAGCTCGGCCATCCCTTTGACCCGCTTCAGCTCCTCCAGGGTTACCAATGGTTTGTTACGCGGCCGGTAGGGCTGCTTCAGCCCCTGGTACCAGCTGATCTCAGCGCCGCCGGGATGGGGGGTGTCTCCTTCGTCAACCCAGTCTGCCACCGCATCAAGGGGGTCCATTGGCAGCTTCAGCACCCTGAACAGCCGCTGGCCGATTTCGTAGTAACCCTGGTTCAGGGTACCGTTGGGCAGGGCAATGGCGTTTAAGTTCAGCTTGCCGTTTTCCTCAACAATGGTGACTCGCAGTGCCCCCTGCCCCTGGGGGTCGGCGATCATCAGCGGTGCGGCCCAGGTGTCAGTCAGTGAGCTGTAGGAGCGGTTGCCCAGCTCGGTGGTCAGCAGACGCTGCGCCCCGGTGATCCCGGCTGCGGCATAGAGGCTGCCCTGGGTGATCTCCAGGCTGGAGCGGGTTGAGCCGGTCTCAAGGTAGACCTCGCTGATAAAGACCGTGACCAGGCTGACCAGCAGTGCCACTGCCACCAGCACAATCACCAGGACAAAACCGCCCTGCCGGTTCATAACGGCTCAATCCTCGGCACGGCAACAATCTGAAAGCTGACGGTCTTACCGCTCTCCTGCAAAGCAATCGTTACCCGTACCTGTTTGGGCAGCCGCCTGGTCAGTTCGGTATCCCAGGTGCGGACCCAGGTGGTGCCGTCATAACACTCCACCAGAAACCCCTCCAGCTGTTCCAGCAATGGGTAGGCCGTGCTCTTGACCGAATCCAGCAGAAAGTAGTCGCGGCTGGCGCGGGTCAGTCGGATCTGCTGTCCCTGCTCTTCGGGCTGGTACTGCACCAGCAGCTGATCCGAGGCCTCACCGTCCAGCGGGGGAGCCAGGGTGGCCAGGGTGAGGATGGAAGCCGGTTTGCCGTAAAAATCCCGATCCTGTACCTGAAAACGGAGCTGTTTGTCGCCTGACCGGTACAGTGTTGACGAGAGCTCGCGGCGCAGCAGATCAAGGCTGTTCCGCAAGGCACGCTGCTGCTGCATCCGATCGCCCACCTGATCGTGGGCGCGGTTCAGCGAAAACAGGGTGCCGGTCACCGTCAGCAGTACCACTGAGGCGATGGCCAGTGCCACCAGCAGCTCAAGCAGGGTAAAGCCTGCCCGGTCAGGTGCCATAGAGCACCAGTTGCAATGAACGTTGTCCCCCGTTCCAGGAAACGGTCAGTTGATACCTTTTCAGGGTGGGGATCTCGGACACGGTCTCTTCCCGTTTCCAGCTGAATTCAGGAAAATCAGGAGCAAAGGTGCCGCTTGCGGTGGTGACCGTCAAAAAATCAGGCTGATCCAGTTTTGCCCGTGCCAGCAGCAGAGCCGTGGTCGTATCGCGGTCTTCCGTTGCCAGGGTGAGATGACGGTTGAAGGTGACCACCACCGTGGTGATCACACCGGCCAGAATAGCCAGGGCGATCAGCACCTCAAGCAGGGTGAAACCGCAGCTGTTCCTGTTCATTGAATCAACTCCAGCCAGCCTTCCGCCACCTTGACCGAGCCGTTGACCGGCAGGGCCTGCACCGTGTACTGTCGGCCGGTTGTCTCACCCAGCCGCAGCACCAGCGGCTCTGCCAGACCGCCCGGTCCGTAAGAGATACTTACCGTGCCGCCAGCCACCCTGCCCAGCCGTGTACTGGTCAGCTCAGCGATCCGGGTCTTGCCGACCAGCGGATTACGGGCAAGAAAGGGGTCGTCCGGCAGCTGTTCCTCTCCTAACCCTGAAAGCTGCACTACCCTGATCTGCTGCTGATCAAGATCAATCTTCAGCCGGTACGAGCTGCGTCCCACAACGGCCCGCTCTTCAAGATAACGCAAAAGCGTGGCAGTGGTGCGGGCAGAAGAACGGACATCGTCATCAAACAGGGCGGTCAGTCGCGGCAGTGCCAGGGCAGCCACCCCGGCCAGGATCACCAGTACCACCACCAGCTCAAGTAGCGTAAACCCCTTATTGCTACTCAGCGTTGTCCGGTTAGCTACTTGCATAGCGTGGTAATAAGGCCCCCCTCCTTACAAAGGAGGGGCTGGGGGTGGTTGGGTTTTCGCTTTTGACCTTGTTTTTGATCTTTAAGATTGATGAAAATCAAAGGCAACCACCCCTAACCCCTCCTTAAAAGGAAGGAGGGGGACAAATGCAAAAACCAAACCGGGACAACGCTGATTGCTACTGGATGTTCCAGTTACAGATATCCGCACCCTGTCCCTCGCCCCCCTTGACCCCGTCAACACCAAAGGAGCAGAGGTCATAGTCGCCATGCTCACCGGGCGCCAGATAGACAAAGTCGGTTCCCCAGGGGTCTTTGGGCAGGTTCTTGCCTTCCAGATACCCGCCGGTGCGCCAGTTTTTGGGGATCATGCCAACAGTCGGCTTGGTGAGCAGGGATTGCAGCCCCTGTTCGGTTGTGGGGTAGATGCCGTTATCCAGCTTGTACAGCTTGAGTGCGGTCTCCAGGTTACGGATCTGCAGCTTGGCATCGGTCAGTTTGGCATCGTCAGAGCGGCCGATGATCTTGGGGCCGATCAGGGCAGCCAGAGCGGCCAGGATCACGATCACCACCATGATCTCGATCAGGGTAAAACCGCGACGATTGCGTATCTGCTGTAGCATGTATCTCTCCTCCTGAAATTATTTGATCAGTTGATTCAGTTCAAAGATCGGCAGCAGTACTGCCATGACCACCAAGCCCACCACCAGCCCCATGGCCAGGATCATCAGCGGTTCCAGCAGGCCCACCATCCGGGCGGTTGATGCCTCAAACTCACGCTCAAAGCTCCGGCCCGCTGTTTCCAGACTCTCCACCAGGGTGCCGCTCTTTTCACCAACGCTGATCAGGTGCACCAGCAGCGGCGGAAACAGCGGCGAACCGCCGAGGGTGGCCGACAGACTGCCACCTTCTGCCACCGCTGTCCGGGCCTGCAGCAGCACTGCCTGATAGGCCCGGTTCACCACCGCATCGCTGCTGATCTCCAATGAACGCAACAGCGGTACCCCGCTCCCCAGCAATAGCGCCAGAATCGTAGCAAAGCGCGACAACAGCAGGGTCTGCAGCTGGCTGCCAATCAACGGCAGCCGTAGCAGCCAGCGGTCACGGGCCTCCAGAAAGGCCGGTTTCAGCAGCAGGCGGCTGTAGATCCAGGCACCAACAGCAACGCTTCCGCCCAGCAGCCACCAGCCTTTGCGCAGGGCCTGGCTGACCGCCAGCAGGGCTACAGTCAGAAACGGCAGGGTGGCCTTGCTGTCGGCAAAGATGCCGGTAATCCTGGGAATGACAAAGGTCAGCAGAAACAGTAGCACACCGCCGCCCACCAGGGCCATCAGCACCGGGTAGGCCATGGCACTGGTCACGGTACGCCGCAGCGCTTCCTGGCGCTCCAGAAAATCAGCCAGCCGCAACAGCACCACATCCAGCGCCCCCCCGGCCTCACCGGCCGCCACCATGGCCACATAGTTCTGCTTGAACACACGTGGCTCATCTCCCAGTGCACGGGCCAGGGTGGCCCCTTCGGCCAGTCGGTCCTTGACCCGGCCCAACACCCCTTTCAGGTGCGGGTGGCGCTCCTGGCTGTGCAGAGCGGTCAGTGCCTCGTGCAGCGGCACTGCAGCTGCGGTAAGGGTTGCCAGGCGTCGGGTAAACAGGGACAGCTCTGCCACCGGCACCCGACTTCTGAAACGACCGGTGATGCCGGTTGCCGGTTCCTGATCAGCCGCTGCAAGCTCTGCAGGCAGCACTCCTTGCTGTCGCAGCTGTTCCCGTGCGGCCCGGTAAGAATCTGCCTCCAGGGTGCCGCTTGCAGCGGCACCGGTAGTGGTATAGCCCTTATACCGGTAAGTCGGCATACTCTTCCTGGGTTACCCGCAGGACTTCTTCCAGGGTGGTGATACCGGCCGCCACCTTGGCCATGCCGTCGTCCCGCAGGGTGCGCATGCCGCGACTCAGGGCATAGGCCTTGATCTCCCCGGCCGGCACACGGC
>DIUB01000056.1:11749-21291 GCA_002422265.1 Geobacter sp. UBA6169 | reverse complement strand
CCGGGCAGCTGTTGTTCAGGCTGATAGCTTTCCCTGCAGTGGGGGCAGATGGTACGGACCAGCCGCTGGGCCAGAATTCCGGCCAGGGATGAGGCCACCATGAACGGCTCGATCCCCATGTCGATCAGTCGCGTGACAGCGGTGGCCGCATCATTGGTGTGCAGGGTGGAGAGTACCAGGTGGCCGGTAAGCGAGGCCTGCATGGCGATCTCGGCGGTCTCGGCATCGCGGATCTCCCCCACCATGATGATATCCGGATCCTGACGCAGCACGGCCCGCAGGCCTGCTGCAAAGGTCAGATCAATCTTGGCATGCACCTGGATCTGCCCCACGCCGGACAGCTGGTATTCGATCGGGTCTTCAATGGTGATGATGTTTTTTTCCTGGCGATCCAGGCGGGAGAGGGCGGCATACAGGGTGGTGGTCTTGCCGGAACCGGTGGGGCCGGTTACCAGAATAATGCCGCTGGTGCGGCCCAGCAGACGCTCCATGATGGCGGTGTCGCGGGGCGAAAAGCCGATCTCCCCCAGTGACTTGATCCCTTGCTTGCGGTCCAGCAGACGCAGCACGGTCCGTTCGCCGTACTGGGTCGGAACCACCGATACCCGGATATCCACCTCATGCCCCCCCACCAGCACTTTCATCCGGCCATCCTGGGGAAGTCGTTTCTCAGCGATATTCAGATTGGCCATGATCTTGACCCGCGAGACCAGGGCCTCCTGCAGCATGCGGGGCGGGTCCAGCTTCAGGTGCAGGATACCGTCAATCCTGAAGCGTACCTCCAGGGTCCGCTCGTAGGGCTCAATATGGATATCACTGGCCCGTTCCTTGACTGCCTGGAACAGGATCGCGTTCAGGAGCCGGATCACCGGTGCCTCATCGGTCAGGTCCAGCAGATCCTGAGGGCGGGCCAGTTCAGTGGCAATGGTGGAGAGGTCTTCGGCAGCCAGGTTTTCCACCACATCGCGGGCCGTACCGGCGGTGCGGGTGTAGAGACGGTTGATGGCCGCCTGCAGCTCCTCCTGTGGCACCACCAGGCCTTGCACCGGCAGGCCGTAGCGCTTTGCCACCTCATCCTGGGCCAGCAGATCAGTGGGGTTGCCCAGTGCCAGCAGCAGATGCCCATCCTGTACTGCCAACGGCAGCAGGCAGCGTGAACGGGCATAGGAGAGCGGCAGCTTTGCCCGCAGCGTGTCATCGGTCCGGCTGTCGTCGATCTGCTCCTGGAACGGAAGACCCAGGCGCTCTGCCAGCTGTCTGAGGTCAGAGCCGTCTGTCATGGCGTCTTGCGCTCCTCGACAGACAACGGCTGGTTTTGAAACCCGACTGAACGGGGAACATCCAGTTTGTCGATACCCGAAGAGGTAGCATTGAATTTAATTCGCTGTTGCTCCGAGACCTTGGAGAGATCAGCGCCATCCTTGACGATCTGTGGGGTCAGCAGGATGATCAGGTTGGTCTTTTTGCGGGTCTTGGTGGTGGTTTTAAAGAGCCAGCCCAAGCCGGGTATGTCGCCTAGTAACGGCATTTTGTTGACCGATTCGTTTTCCTGATCCTGTATCAATCCGCCGATCACGATTGTGTCCTTGTCACGCACCACGATGCTGGTCTTGGCGGAGCGTTTGGTGGTTGTCAGGTCTTTTGCTCCTGCCGGGCCGACATCGATGGTCCCTTTGACATTCGAGATTTCCTGATTGATCTCAAGGCGGATATAGTCGCCTTCGCTGATTTGCGGCTTCAGCTTGAGATTGATACCAATATCCTTGCGCTCCACTGAGGTTGTGGTGATTTGTGATTGTGTAGTGCTGCCCTGAAACGGTACGTTTTCACCCACGAAGATCTCGGCTTCCTTGTTGTCGGAGGTAAGGATGTTGGGGGTAGAGAGGACGTTCAGAAGTCCCTCTGACTCAAGGGCCTGTACGATGGCCATACCGGTTACCGGGCGGGAAGCATCTTTGAGTTTATCCGTAATTAAGGTTGATATGGCGCTGCCGCTGGCGGTAGAGCTATCCAGTAGTGAGCCGAAGGTATTGAATGGATCGAAAAGTCCGCCCCCTTGAAGGTACTTACCGACAACACCGGCAGCAACAGCACCTGCCTGGACTCCCAGAGCTCGCGACTTGTCCAGCGAAATTTCGGCGATCAGGACCTGCACATGCACCTGTTTGCTGCGCCGATCCAGTTTTTTGATTACTTGCAGCAGATTGACGTAGTCAGTGGGTGAGGCCATGATCACCAGTGAATTTGTAGCCTTGTCAGCAGTGATGGTGATTTTGCCCGAATCAAAGGGTGAAGCTGTTGGCTGGGCAGCACCAGGCTGGGCAGCTGCTGCGGTCATCCCTTTCACAACCCCGTCCAGTACCTTGGCCATCTCGGTTGCATCGGTATGCTCAAGAAAGTGGACATTGACCTTGCTGCTGGCACTGGGGGGAGGAACATCAAGCTGGGTGATCAGCGAGCGCACCTCCTGCTTGTCCTTTTCCGGGCCAAACAGGAGGAGAGCGTTCAAGCGGGTGTCGGCCAAAAGCTGCACTGCACCGGTACTGCCGGGAGTTCCGGCCCCCACCGGACGGGAGCCACGACCGGCCAGCCAGTCCTGCAGCACCTTGGCTACGGCCTCGGCTGAGCCGTGCTTCAGGTAGACCAGCTCGGCCCCTTCACGGCGCTGGGGGGTGTCGATCAGTTTCAGGATGTCTTCAACTTTTTGCAGGTTGGAGGCCATGTCCACCACCAGCAGCATGTTGCCCGGCCCAAAGGAGCCGATATGCCCCTCCCTGGAGATGACCGGCTGCAGAAAGGTCAGCGCCTCCTGTGAGGCTATCTGCTCCAGGGGAAAGACCCGGGCCAGAAAGGAATCCCCTGCCGGCAGCCGGTCGTTGTCCACCAGCTTCATACCGGCCTGTTTGGCACCGGAAGAGGGCACCACCTTGTAGATCTTGCCGGTCTGGATCAGGGTAAACCCTTTCAGCTCCAGCACAGAGGTGAACAGGGCAAAGGCCTCGTCAATGGAGAGCTTTGAAGGCGAGTAGACCGAGACCTTACCTTTGACCTTCTCATCCAGCACAAAGTTCTTGCCGGTCAGCTCGCTGATGAACTTGACCATGGTGGCAATCTCCACCTCGCTGAAGTTCATCACCACCCCTTTGGGTGAGGCAAGGGCAACCGAATGCGGGGAGACCAGCAGGCAGAACAGTACCAGTACAACAGTCAACAGACGTTTCAAGCACAACCTCCAGGGTTAGCGAATATCATAGGACAGGGTGGTGGGGGCGCTGTCGCGCATAATATCAAGTTTGATCCGGTTCTGGCCTTTCAAGGTCATAAACGACTGAATCGCCTTTTCAGGAGAATCGATCGGAAAATCATTGATCTTGGCCAGTATGTCGCCGTTTTTCAGCCCCAGCGAACCAAAGACCCCTTGAGGCTTGACCTCTGAGAGGCGAAACCCTTCCACCTTGCCGTCCTTGATACTGGGCAGCAGGCGGGCATCGGTCATGGCTTGGCCGATATTGTCCAGGGCCGCGTTTAAGGCGCGCTGATCAATGATACCGGTACCGCCCGGTGTCGGCGGCACCACACCGGCGGCCACACCCTGGACAGGCTGCGCTGCGGCTGCAGGCTGGGGAGCGGCCTGCTCCGGCGGTGCATCAGGGGTGCGCAGTGTAATGGTCTGGGTACCGGCGCGCAGTTCGGCAGACTCCTTGCGTACCAGAATCAGTCTGCCCAGATCAAAGACCTGTTCCCCTACCTTGAAGACCCGTTCTTCCTTGCTGCTGTTCTTGCGGATCAGGGCAAAGCTGACACTGGGTGGGCCGGAGACGGTTCCCAGCAACTGAAGGTCAGACTGATTCGTGGTGGGGGCAGATTGTGCTGCGGTCTGAGGAGTCAGCGGAGTCAGACTGCCCCTGGTGGCAGGACCAAACAGGCCCTTCTCCAGAATAGGGGCAAAGGATTGCAGCGAAGCCTGGCTTGCTGGCTGCAGGGCAGCCTGGGGAGTAACTGATGTCACCGCACGACCGCCGCCAAGACGTCCCAGCTGGTAGCCGGCGATATCAGCGGCAATCCTGGCAGCCAGCAGCAGCACAAGAATGCTGAAAAGAATGTTTAAGGGGATGACAAGTCGTTGCATGGTGGATCGGCACTATAGCCCAAAAAAAGCCGCGATACAAGCGTAGTGCCGCTCAAAATCAAGGAATTATATCATCTTAATCTTTGTGACGCGGCAGGGTGTGGTTAGAGGTTGGAGGGACAGAGCAGGGCTACCCTGCCTCCACCTCAAATCCGACAATATTCCGGCTGTCTCTGCTGAACTCGACCCCGATCAGGTGGATCGGCTGGTTGAGGGCGCGTTACATTTCTGCATAGCCCTGCTTTAGCTTGCTACAAGGGGCTACCTTCAGGAATCATCTCTAATGTACACTCGTTTGAACAGTGATCTATAGTGAGCAAATATTTCAGATGAAAGAAGCAAACATGGTGAATGCCAGTCCGTAGTCGGAAGATCTAATGTACATGAGTAGATTGCGGTATTGTAGTTGGAATTACCTCGCGCCCGCACTGTTCTGTTTTGAATTTCAAAAACTTGTACTGAAAAGGCAATGTTATTCATAAAATCTGCATACATCGCCTGCTCTCCGATTTCAGGGTGCCATGAGGCGTTAAGGCCGGAAAAATGTTGTGAAACTATCTTCGTTAATTCTTCTTCTGCCTGATTGATTTCCTTATTCAATAAAGAAATTTGCTCTCGCGACATGCAAATAGTGGAGTGTATTTTTGATACTGCTTCCATGAAATTTGACATCCAATCCACCTCCTCAGTGAAGATAAAACAGCTCCTTCAGGGTGTCCAGAAACAGGCTCTTGCCAAACCGACGGGGACGGGAAAGGAAGTAGTATTTACCCTGGGTAATCAGCTGCAGCGCAAACGCTGTTTTGTCCACGTTAGTAGTAGTCAGCTTCGCGGATCTTCTGAAAAGTCTGTATGCCGATGGGCAGCTTTTTTTTCATGTCAGGCAGCCTACTTCCCCTCAATAGCCTTCTTGATGCTGGCTACGTCACGTGGCCCCTGGTAGGGTTTGCCGTTGGGCAACAGCAGCATCGGTGTGCCGTTAATCCCTTGTTCTTCTGCAAATTTGATAATGGCGTCAATGGCTGCCTTGCCTTCATCGCCCTTGGGCTTGGGCAGTTCTTTTCCTTCAAAGGCCTTGTCCAACAGGTCGCGTTTTTTACCAGCCACCACAACCCGGGATTTGTCATAGGCCTGCGGGTGCAGCTGACGCAACGGATAGAGCATGACAGTGATGGCCAGTTCAGGCATCTGCTTTTCCAGTTGCTGCAGGATCGGGTGCAGCTGGCGGCAGTAGGGACAATCGGGATCAGTAAACACATACAGCCGGTTGGCGGCCTTGGGATTACCCATGACCACGCCATGCTGAGCCGGGATCAGCTTGGGGTCAACCCCGCTGAACTGTTTGGGTCTGGGCAGATCTTTATCATGGGCAGCAACCGGTTCTTTGGTCTTGAGGTCGATCAGCATCCCCTGCACCAGATGTTTCTTGCCGTAATCAATAAAGACAATCCCTGCCCCGCCGTTTTTCTCAAACATGACTTCATGCAGGCCGTGTGATGGGGCCGGTTTGACTGATTTGACCGTGACGCCGGCAAAGGAAAGCAACTCGCCTGCCTCCTTCACGGTCATGGTGTGGCATTGCGAGCACTCCTGAGTGCCGCAGCCCCCCTGGGTTTTATCCAACGGCATCTTGGCAAAGGCGGAAACAGCAAAGAGACTGAGCAGCAGCAGGGGGATGATAATTCGATGCATGGGTGAGTTCCTTTCTGTGTGAAAGATGATAGAGCGGCATCTGTCTGAACCACGGTTACAGCTTACACTTTTTTTCATAGTACGCAACTACCGCAACCAGTTGCTCTGCAGCTTTTGCAGGGTTACTCCGGTTATGCCAGGTCATATTCCTTCATCTTGTAGAGCAGCGCTCGATGGCTGATCTCCAGCATCCGGGCCGCATGGGTGCGGTTGCCGCCGGTCTTGTGCAGTGCCTTGCGGATCAGGTCAATTTCAATGGCCCGTTCAGCCTGCTTGATGGAGAGGTTTTCTTCCTCGGCTGCCGCAGCAGCCTTTACAATATGATCACCGGCAGGGGTGCCCTGCAGGCCTAATGATTCAAGCCGGGGGCCGTCGCAGAGCACCAAAGCGCGTTCAAGCATGTTTTCCAGCTCACGCACATTGCCCGGCCAAGGATGGGTCATCAGCTCTCTCAGCAGACCTGGGGAGACTGACGGAACGGGTGTGCGACCGATCCGACCGGCACACTCCTGCAACAGATGAGGTACCAGGAGAGGAATATCATCCACCCGATCCCGCAGCGACGGCAAATTCAGCGTAAAAACATTCAGCCGGAAAAACAGGTCTTCACGAAAGCGACCGGCCTGAACCTCTGCCTGCAGGTTGCGGGCCGTGGCAGAAACCACCCGTACATCAACCTGCCGGTCAATCGTGGCCCCTACCCTGCGCACCTCCCCCTGCTGCAACACCCGCAGCAGCTTTACCTGCAGGCTGAGGGGCATCTCGCCCACTTCATCCAGAAACAGGGTGCCGCTGTCTGCCTGTTCGATCAGGCCCGGTTTGTCAGCATGGGCGCCAGTGAAGGCCCCTCTGGTATGGCCGAACAGCTCTCCTTCAAGCAGGTTTTCCGGCAAGGCGCCGCAGTTGATCGCCACAAACGGTTTGCTGTTGCGGCTGCTGTTGCTGTGCAGGGCCCGGGCAACCAGTTCTTTGCCGGTGCCTGATTCTCCCTGAATCAATACGGTGGTTTTCAGGTCGGCCACCCGTTGTATCTGATCATACAGGCTCAGCATGGCAGCATTACGGCCCACCAGGCCTGCAAAACCGTTCACCCCTGCCAGTTCGGCCCGTAAGGTGCGGTTTTCCTGCTTCAGCCGTTCACGCTCTTCGGCTTTTTTCAGCACTATCACGATCTCATCCTGCTTGAACGGCTTGGAGATGAAATCATAGGCCCCCAGCTGCATGCAGTCCACGGCTGTTTCAATGGTGCCATAGGCGGTCATCATGATGATCGGAGCGGTTATTCCCCGTTCAACGGCCTGCTGCAGAAAGGTGCGGCCATCCATCTCCGGCATCCTGATATCACACAGGATATAGTCGTAGACTGTTGATCCCAGGCGTTCAAGGGCGGCCCGTCCGTCAGCGGCAGTATCAGCCAGATAGCCCTGCTTGTGCAGCATGATGGCAAGCAGGTGACGCAGGTTCTCTTCATCATCAACAATCAGTATGCGCGACTGAATCATTGCGGTATGCATCCTTTTCCTTGCAACGGCAGGCGCAGACTGAAACAGCTGCCCTTCCCCACCGTGCTGGTTGCGGTGATGGTGCCGCCAAAGCCTTCAATGATCCGGGCGGCAATGGCTAGTCCCAGGCCGGTCCCCTTGCCCGGCTCCTTGGTGGTGAAAAACGGATCAAACAGCCGGGGCAGGTGTTCCGGCGCTATGCCGCTGCCACTGTCCTGCACCTGCAACAGTTGGCATGTTCCTGATACTCCGGCAGAGACGGTAATCTCCAGCCGCCCGCCCCCCGGCATGGCGTCGGCAGCGTTCAGCAGCAGGTTCAACAGCACCTGCTGCAGCTGATGGGGATCCAGCAAGACCGGCGGCAGATCAGGCGGAGCCTGTAGCGCTACCGTCACCCCCTTGAGCATCCCCTGATGTTGCACCAGCTCCACCGTACGCTGAAGCAGTGCCTGCAGGTAAAACGGCTCACAACTGGCCGCCTTGGGCCGGGCATATTCAAGCAGCCCCCTGACAATCCGGTCGATCCGGCTACAACCTTCCTGCAACCGGCGCAGGTAGTCCGCCTGCACCGGCTGCCCGGCCAGTTCCTGCCCCAGCAGTTCGGCATAGCCCATGACCGAGGCCAGCGGCGTGCCGATCTCATGGGCAGTACCGGCAGCCAACAGCCCGACCGAGGCCAGTTTTTCAGATCTGATTGCCTCTTCTCGGGCCAGCTTGAGATCCCGGTTCATGGCCTCAAGCTGCTGCAGCTGATCGGACAGTTCCTGCTGCTTCTGGGCCAGGGCCACAGACATGGCATTAAAGGAATCAGCCAGCCGGGCCAGTTCGCTGGCCCCGGCCACGGTGACCTGATGGCCGTAGACGCCGTCTGTGATCTTTTCAGTGGCAGTCAGAAGCCGATTGACCGGCCTGACTACGATCCGCGCCAGGATAAAGGCTCCCAACCCCAGCAGCAGGATAAAATCCAGTACAAAATAGGTCAGCAGCAGTTGACGGGTCCGACTGATACGCTTCTGTTCATCATCCAGCGAAAGGATCAGGCCGGCACGCCCGACTATTGCATTGTTCCTGATGACCTGTGCCGTGCGGATCAGGCCGTTATGCTGCGGCAGCATACCGGTTTCTTCAGCCTGGGTACCCGGTAACGACACCGGCAGGTAGAGGTCTGTTCCTTCTCGCCCCACGGTAAAGATAATCTTGCCTGCCTGATCAAGCAGGGTCAGGCGCTGAAAAGAGGCCTCATCAGCCAGCTTGCCGGCATAGAGTGCTGCCGGGGCATCCAGGGGCAGCATCCCTTCCGGAAAACTGGGCAGTTGCTCAGGCAACTGGTTGACAAAGGTGGCTAGCAGTACCCGGGCGTGGTCGCTTTTCTGGGCGTACAGGTCCCGCTCAGCTGTTTTGAAGGCCAACAGGCTGAACAGCAGCCAGGTGAGTATCAAGAGACAGGCCAATGAGGCCAGGATGGAAAAGGTGAGACTGAGACGCACCGTGGGCATCGGCTATCTACCGAGCTGCAGGTACCAGGTGATCAGCTGCGGCCCGTAGAAAATATAGAGCAGTGCGCCAAAGGCCAGATAAGGGCCGAACGGGATGGCCAGATGACGGCCTTTACGCTGCAGGGCCATGATGGAAAGCCCGGCCACGGTACCGACGAGTGATGAAGAAAAGATGATGAACGGCACTGCCTTGAGCCCCAGAAAGGCGCCCAGCATGGCCAGCAGCTTGGCGTCACCGCCCCCCATCCCTTCCCGTCCGGTCAGCCAGAGATAACCGTAGAAAACCAGAGCCAGACTGCCCCAGCCGATCACCGCACCCAATAGAGAGGAAATCCAGCCAGGCTCAGGCAGGAAAAACGAGGCCAGAAATCCGATGCCGATGCCGGGCAGTGAGATCTCATCCGGGATGATCTGGTGATCCAGATCAATAAAGGTGATCACCACCAGCGCGGCAGCCAGGACAAAGTAGATCAGATAGGAAGGTGACGGCCCAAAGCGAAGGAACAAAAACAGACTGAGCAGCGCGGTTGCAAGCTCGACCAGCGGATAACGGATACTGTAGGAAGCACCGCAGGAACGGCACCGGCCCCGCAGCAGGAACCAGCTGAGAATCGGCAGGTTGTCAAACCAGGCCACCGGAGCACCGCAGGCCATGCAGCGTGAACGGGGCGTTATAACGGATTGATCAAGGGGAAGCCGATAAATGCAGACGTTCAGAAACGA
>DIUB01000056.1:0-11683 GCA_002422265.1 Geobacter sp. UBA6169 | reverse complement strand
TTGCCGGCGGTCTTGACAAACAGGGCCGAGGCCCGGGCATGCAGCCCCAGTTTATTAACGATTTGAAACTCCTGTTGTTGCATGGAAGCACCTGTTATTTCAGAAATTCACCGGCTACAATCACACTCTCGCGACCACAGCGCATCAGTGAGGCACACAGTTCATCAAATCCCATCCGCTCACGACGGCTGAAATACTCCACCATCATCGGCAGGTTGACGCCGGTAACCACCTCAACCTTCCCTTCCTGCAAAAACGAAATGGCCGCGTTGGAAGGGGTACCGCCGAACATATCAGTCAGAATAATGGCACCGTCTCCGCCAACTCGCTCCAACGCTTCGCCAATCCGGGCCACCAGCCCGTCAGCCGGATCATCGGCATGCAGCTCGACCGCTTCAGTCAGCTCAGTGGAGCCGGTGATCATGGCAACGGCGGCCACCAGCGCAGTGGCAAGTCCGGCATGGGTAACAACAACAAGTCCTGTCATGGGTCAGATTCCCTTCTCACTATCGCGATGAGTAACACGCACCATGGCCCCCAGCTCCTCGATCCGTGCTGCAACAGCCTGGCTGACGGCGACAGAGCGATGCCGGCCGCCGGTACAGCCGATCGCCAGGGTCAGGTAGCTTTTTCCTTCACGCTGGTAGGCCGGCAGCAGCATCTCAAGCAACGGATAGAGACGATCCAGGAAAAGAGCGGTTTCCTGCCGGCCCAGTACAAAATCCCTCACCGGGGCCTCAAGACCACTGTGAGGACGCAACTCAGGAATAAAATGGGGGTTGGGCAGGAAGCGCACATCAAAGACCAGATTCGCTTCCAGCGGTACGCCGTACCGAAAACCAAAAGAGACCACCTCAACCGTAAAACGGCTGCTGCCCTGCTCGCCGCGCACGATCCTGATCACCTGTTCTTTCAGCTGGTGCACGTTGAATTCGGAGGTATCCATGATCAGGGTGGCATTCTGCCGCAGGATGGCCAACCGCTCGCGCTCGATCCTGATCCCCTCCGGCACGCTGCACTGCTCATCAGCCGGGTGCCGCCGCCGGGTCTCGGAAAAGCGTCGGATCAGCACCTCATCCGAGGCATCAAGAAACAGCACGTGCAGGTCATGGCCGCTGCTGCGCAGCTCGCGGAACGAGTCGATAATTCCGCTGGAGAGTTCCCTGCCCCTGATATCGGTTACCAGCACGATACCACGGAAACGTTCGCCGGACTTCTCGATCAGCTCAACAAACTGGCGGAACAGACGCACCGGCAAGTTGTCGATGCAGTAGAACCCCTCATCTTCAAGGGCCCGCACTGCCGTTGACTTGCCTGAGCCGGACATGCCGGTGATGACCACGATCCGCATCGCCTACTCCACCTCATCTCCCAGATTCCTGACTTCCATCAGATCAAGCTGCTGCTGCTGAAACATACGGGCAGAATGGTACCCCATCCCTTTCAGCAGAAAGTTGCGGGCCGCCACCTCAATAATCGCCCCCAGGTTCCGTCCGGGCCGCACCGGAATAATCAGGTGCGGAAGGTCAACTCCCAGAATAGTGACGGACCGGTCATCAATCCCCAGACGGTCATACTCCTGATCAGGATCCCAATCAACCAGCTCCAGCACCATATCCACAATTTTCTTCTCGCGGATGGAGGAAACCCCGTACAGATCCTTGATATTGATGATGCCCAGACCGCGGATTTCCATCAGATGCTGGATCTGCCGCACCGGCTGACCCACCAGCGAGGCGGGCACTTTTTTGCGGATAAAGACCATGTCATCCGCCACCAGCCGATGTCCCCGAATCACCAGCTCCAGAGCGCATTCGCTCTTGCCGATGCCACTCTTGCCGGTCAGCAGTACCCCGACACCCAGCACATCCACCAGCACGCCGTGCAGATGGGTGACAGGCAGCAGCTGTTCTTCCAGAAACCTGGTAATCAACGAGATAAAGGTGGAGGACTGATGGGGCGACTGCAAAACCGGAATCCCCTGTCCATCAGCAATCCGCAGAAACGGCTCCGGCGGTCTCAGCCCGGTGGTTACAATAAAACAGCTGATCGGAAAGGCGCAGATAGCCTGCGCATTCTCCTGCAGCTGGTGGTCATCCAGCTGCACCAGGTAGGATACCTCGGTATTGCCCAAGACCTGAATCCTGGAAGGGTGCAGGTGGTTGGTGTAACCGGTCAGGGCCAGTCCGGGCTTCTGGATCCGTGACGAGCTGATACGGTGATCAAGCCCCGCTGCACCGGTCAGCAACCGCAGCTCCAGGCCGTATTCATGATCGTCAAGCAGGTCTTGTATGGAGAGGGTAATGGTGTCCACGCTGCATTACAGAAGCCGGGGGAGCTGCAAGGGCAGTTCCCCCGGCTGCAGGTTAGCCCCGCTGGGGCTCAATCAGGCCGAAATTACCGTCTTTACGGCGGTACAGGACGTTGATCTCGCCGGAGACCGCATCAGTAAAGACCAGGAAGTCTTTGTGCAGCAGGTCCATCTGCATCACTGCCTCTTCCACAGCCATCGGCTTGGCGGTCTGGGTCTTGGTGGTAATCACCATCGGGTCGGGGCTGGTCTCGATACTCTCGGCAGCGAAGACCTTGCGGGAGAGTTTGCGACCGGCATCCTCATTACCCGGCTTATGGTTCTTCAACTTGTCCTTGTAGCGCTTCAATTGACGTTCGATCTTGTCCAGCACTGCATCAACTGCAGCGTACATGTCATTGGTGGCTTCCGAAGCCTTGGTGGTGATACCGCGGCCGGAAATGACGATCTCCACAATATGGCGGATTTTTTCTACGGTGAAATAGACCTGAGCCGCAATCGGCTCATCCAGGTACTTACCGGCCACCTTCTCAAGTTTTTCTTCGGCATAGGTTTTCAGGGCCTCGCTCTGTTCCATATGCCGAAAGGTTGTGCTTACTTGCATGTTGATCTCCTCCTTCGTGTGTGGTACTGCAGGGATTAAGTATATCAGAAATGCCGCCGCCGGTCAGACGACGATCCGATGCGCATCATTTCTCGGTATTTGGTGACCGTGCGCCGGGCAATGTTGACGGTGGCATCCGACAGCATCTCGGCAATTTTCTGGTCTGACAACGGCTTGGCAGGATTTTCCTTGTCAATAATCTCCCTGATCCTGCTCTTGACGCTCTCTGACGACACATCTTCACCCCCACCTGATGTGGAAAGGCCGCTGTTAAAGAAGTACTTCAGCTCATACAACCCCTGGGGGGTCTGCATGTACTTGTTGGTAGTGACCCGACTGATGGTTGATTCGTGCATGCCGATATCTTCGGCAACCTCTCGCAGCACCAACGGTCGCAACCCCTCGACACCGCGCTCAAGGAACTCGCGCTGAAACTTGACAATACTTTTCGCCACCCTGAAGATGGTGCGCTGACGCTGCTGGATACTTTTGATCAGCCACTGGGCTGCCCGCATCTTGTCGCTGACATACTCGTCGGCCTTGGCATCGAGCGAACCACCGGAACGGGCATCCAGGTAAAAAGATGAGAGCCGCAGATTGGGCAACCCGTCTTCATTCAGCATCACCACATAATCATCCCCCACTTTGTGCACAAAGATATCAGGGGAGATGTAGTGGACTTCATCACTGCTGAACAGCCGTCCGGGCTTGGGATCAAACCCGGAGATGACCCTGATGGCCGCCATCACCTGTTCAGGATCAACCTTGAGACTGAGGGCGATCGGCTTGTAGTTGCGATGCTCAAGTTCAGGCAGGTGTTTGAGCAGGATTGCCTCAACCACACTACCGGCCATGCCCAGACTGCGAGCCTGGATCAGCAGACATTCCTGCAGGTTACGGGCTCCAACTCCACTGGGGTCACATTCCTGAATCCGCTGCAGCATGGTTTCAACAAACGGTTCAGACAGTTCACACTGACGGGCAATATCAGCCACGGTTGCGCAGAAATAGCCGTCATCGTCAATATTACCGATGATCTCTTCACCAACCCACAGTTCGTCATCAGTATAGCGGCCCATCTGCAGCTGCCAGTGCAGGTGGTCGTACAAGGTGCCTTTACGGGTCAACAGGTTTTCAAAGGAGAGCTTGTCATCGTCGTCACCGGGCTGCTGGTCGCCTGAGCTGTAGTTGTAGCCGTCAAGGTAGCTATCCCAGTCACGCAGTGTTTCTTCGCCGGCAGCCACCTCATCAAACGATTCTGACGCAGGCGCATCGTTTTCAGAAAACTCGGCCTCGGCCTTTTCCAGCATTGTCTCGGCCTCGCGGGAATCGTCCGACTCCTGCATCTCTTCAAGGATCGGATTTTCCTCAAGCTCCTGCCGAACTACTTCCTGCAGTTCGATACGGGTCATCTGGAGCAGCTTGATGGCCTGCTGCAACTGGGGCGTCATCACCAGTTGCTGCGTCATCTTCAGTTGTTGGCGCATCTCCATCGCCATACCTGCTCACCTCACCGTTGTATCAGGGATTACAGCCTGAATCCTTCACCCAGATAGATCTCACGGGCCTTCCTGCTCTCGGCAATCTGCTCCGGCGTGCCGTACTCAAGCACCTCTCCGGCGTTGACAATGTAAGCGGCGTCACAGACCCCCAGCGTTTCACGGACGTTATGATCTGAAATCAACACCCCGATGTTGCGTTGCTTCAGACCGTTAATCAGCTGCTGGATGTCCGCCACGGCAATCGGGTCAATCCCGGCAAACGGTTCATCCAGCAGGATAAAGGCCGGTCGGATGATCAAGGCCCGGGCGATCTCTACCCGTCTGCGCTCGCCACCGGAAAGGGCAAACCCCCTGGTGTCAGCCACATGTACAATGCCAAACTCTTCCAGCAGTTCCTGAGCACGATGCTGCTGCAGCTCGGCATCATCTTCTACGGTTTCAAGGATTGCCAGCAAGTTGTCCCGCACGGTCAGCTTACGAAAGACCGAGGCCTCCTGTGGCAGATAACTGATCCCACGCCGGGCCCGCAGGTGCATCGGCAGTTCGGTGATATCATCGTCATCAAGCCAGACCGTACCGGCATCCGGCTTGGTCAATCCC
Source organism: Geobacter sp. UBA6169 (assembly GCA_002422265.1). GTDB lineage: Bacteria > Desulfobacterota > Desulfuromonadia > Geobacterales > Pseudopelobacteraceae > Trichlorobacter. The sequence goes on along the minus strand of DIUB01000056.1, from coordinate 6,666 downwards.
ACCATCATATAAAAGGTGGTGGTCTTGCCGGCGCCGTTGGGTCCCAAAAGCCCGATCACCTGACCGGACTGCAGCGACAGCTCAACCCCGGAGACCACCCGGCGTTTGCCGTAGCTCTTGCAGAGCCCGGAAGCCCGCAGAGATCGTTTAACGCTTTGATTTTCCATCGCTTGTGCGGGCACCACTGCCCGGTTTGGGATGAATCACCGCCTCTACCCGGGCGTTTTCACCGCCGACTACCTCGCTCCGTTCTTCGTCAAGATAATAGATGATCACCTTTCCGGTAACTGAATCCTTGTCCTGGGTCACCTTCGGATTGATGGTCAGCGTGATCTTGCCTTCCCGGTTCTCGTACAAGGCATGGCCGCCGGTACCGACCCGATTGGTCTGCAGAATCCGCACCGAGCCGACCGCCTCGATTTTGTCGACCTCATCCTGTCCATCACCGTAGTAGATGATCAGCTTGTCGGAGTAGATGGTGACATCTTCCTGACGTGCCACCACCCGACCGGTGAAGATGGCCGTCTTGCCCTTGTTGTCAGCCTTCAGGTCATCAGCCTTGATGGTAATCGGTTTGCTGGAGCGGTCCTTGCGTGCAGCAGCCGTCCCGCCGGTGGTTTGCGGCGCCGAAAATGCCGTTGCAGAGCTGCACAGCAGCAGTACCAGCACCAGCAGCAGGGTCTGACTATTTTTTAGCATGGTATCCCTCAATAACAGCATCAACCGGCCCGTTAAAACGAACCGTTTCCTCATGCAGCGACATGATCATACCACGGGCATGCAGTGTCAATCGTCCATCCCGCACTGCCACCGGGCTGGTGGTGGTGATCACCCCTGGAACAGTACGATACTCAAGCTGTTCAGTATCCAGCACCATCCCCTTTTGGGTCACCACGCGCACCTTGGTACGCATCTGCACCAGTTTGGCCTTTTCATCAAAGCTGCCGGATGTTGAGGTGATCTTCATTCCGCCGGCCTTGCCTTCGTAGATATCGGCCTTCACGGTCTCAAGCTGTGCTATGCCCGAATCCTTGTCATACTCAGCGCGCTCAGCCGCAAGATCCCAGAGTTTTTCGCTGCCGCGCATCTCTGAAAACTGCAGACGGTTGATCGCCATATCTATTTCAGGGGAGGTGGGACGCTCAACAGATACAGGGGAAGGAGAACGGAGCTGCCGGATCAGGACAGCCCCTGTCAGGGCCACCGCTATGATCACAATGACCGTTGCCAGAATCCGTCTGATCTGCCTGGTGCTCGGCATCTTCATGGCGGCACTATAGCATCGGAACCGGACCCTGTCCAGAGCTTACGCCGCACAAAACGCTTCTTTGGCACAGAGTTTGAATAACCTTCACAGTTCGTAACGATCAACCACCAGCTCCTGCCAGGCTCCCCGCGCTTTCAGCAACAGGTCGCACAGCTCTCGAACCGCACCCCAGCCCCCTCGGGCCTGGGTCACGTAATCGGCAACCGCCCGCACTTCAGCCTGGGCATCGGCCGGCGCTGCAGAGAAACGAACCCGCCGCATGACCGGCACATCAATCACATCATCCCCCATATAGGCAATCTGATGGTCAGTCAGGCCAGTACGCTGTTTGATGTCATGGTAGCTTTCCTGTTTGCGCAGTGCCCCCTGGTAGAGGATATCGATCCCCAGCTCCTTTGCCCGCAGATTCACCACCGGCGAGGTGCGTCCGGTAATGATCCCGACCTGGATACCTGCCCGCTGCACCAGCTTGATGCCATGACCGTCCTTGACATTGAAGAACTTGATCTCCGTGCCGTTGGCATCCCAGATGATTCGCCCGTCGGTCATGACACCGTCCACATCAAGCAGTAACAGCTCAATATGTTTCAGTTTCTCATTCATGCTATGCCGGCCTTCAGAATATCGTGCAGATGGATGATCCCGCAGGGGGTCCGATCCTGCTCCTGCTCAAACACAAACAGGGTGGTGATGGCATGGCGCTCCATGACCTGAAGTCCGGCAGCAGCCAGTTCACGCTGCAGGATCCGCTTGGGATTGCGATGCATCAGACTGCCGGCAGTGTTGTGCAGAATATCCTCGCCCCGCTCCAGGCTGCGGCGCAGATCGCCATCGGTAATAACCCCCAGCAGCGCCCCGTCCTCATCGGTCACGCCGGTCACCCCCAACCCCTTGGCAGTAATCACGAACAGCGCTTCTTTCATCAGGGTGGTATCGAGCACCAGCGGAATCGACTCGCCGGTATGCATCAGATCTTCCACCCGCAGCAAGAGCTTCTTGCCCAGCGAACCTCCCGGATGAAAAATAGCGAAATCTTCAGCCTTAAAGCCACGCTCAATCAGCAGTACCACAGCCAGGGCATCCCCCATGGCCAGGGTAGCGGTGGTGGATGAGGTGGGGGCCAATCCCAGAGGACAGGCCTCTTCAGCCACTGAAACATCCAGGAACAGATCGGCGGCACGGGCCAGGTTGGAGGCGGGATTGCCACTCATGGCGATCAGCCGTACCCCCAGCCGCTTGATGGTCGGCAGGATACGCAGCAGCTCCTCGGTCTCGCCGCTGTTGGAGATGGCAATTACCACATCACCACCCATGATCATCCCCAGGTCGCCGTGAATACCCTCAGCCGGGTGCAGGAAAAAAGCCGGTGTACCGGTGGAGGCCATGGTAGAGGCGATCTTCTGACCCACCAGCCCTGATTTGCCCATGCCGGTCACCACCACCCGTCCCCGGCAATCCAGAATCAGCTGCACCGCCTGTTCAAAGGAATGATCCAAACGATCAGCCAGGGCAGCCACTGCGGCAGCCTCGGCCTGGATCAGCTTGCGTGCCTCAGCCAGCATGTTCATCGTACCACCGCGTCAAGTGCCTGCAGTCGCTTGAGCAGGGCCGGCAGATCAGCCAGCGGAATTGAATTGGGACCGTCACACAAGGCACAGGCCGGATCTTCATGCACTTCCATAAAGATGCCGTCAATACCGGTGGCCACCGCTGCACGGGAAAGAGTTTCGACAAACTCCCGCTGGCCGCCGGAGGAATCACCCTGTCCGCCCGGCAACTGTACGCTGTGGGTGGCATCAAACACCACCGGGTAGCCAAATCCACGCATTACCGGAAAGGAGCGCATATCCACCACCAGGTTGTTGTAACCAAAGGAGGCACCCCGTTCAGTGAGGATGATGTTCTCATTACCGCAGGCCGCCACCTTGCCCACCACATTGCGCATATCCCACGGTGCCAGAAACTGCCCTTTTTTGACATTCACCACCTTGCCGGTTCTGGCGGCAGCCACCACCAGATCGGTCTGCCGGCACAGAAAGGCTGGAATCTGCAGCACATCCAGCACCTGGGCCGCCGGTGTCACCTGTTCGATCGAGTGGATATCGGACAACACCGGCACCCCCAGATTCTGCTTTACCTTGTCCAGAATCCGCAATCCCTCATCAAGACCGGGGCCTCTGAATGAAGAGATCGAGGTCCGATTTGCCTTGTCATAGGATGACTTGAAGATCAGCGGCATCCCCAGGCCGTTGCAGATGGTCATCAGCTTCTCGGCATGGCGCAGGGATGCGTCTTCACTCTCGATCACACAGGGGCCAGCAATCAGGACCAGCGGCCGTCCTCCCCCGATCTTGACCGATCCGATGGTAAGTTCACGCGTCATATCAATAGGTTCCCCGTTTCCATAAAAAGGCCCCGCAGCAACCAGGCGAGGCTGCCCCGTTCTAGCATGTTCCCGGCTCCTTTGACAAGCAGTCAAACCAGAAGCCCCCGGCGTATAGCTCAAGGGCTTCTATATTTTCAATGCTTTAGCCCCTTATCGCTATGCTTCAAGTACGTCATTGTAATGTAAATTGTCATGTAAGCCGTTTTGAAGCCTGCTCATTACATCAACAGCGTTTTTCAAATGGTTCGGTGCAAGGTGAGAATAGCGAAGGGTCATTGTCAAGTTTGCATGCCCCAGGAGACGGGAGACGGTCGTAATATCAACCCCGTTCATTATCAGTTGACTGGCGAAGGTGTGGCGCAAGTCGTGAAAGTGAAAGTCCGTTATCTTCGCCTTTCTACAAGCAGTAGCAAACGCCTCTCTGATACTGGAACGCTTCCTTTCGGTCTCAGGGTTCCAAAAGACATACGGAATATCAAGCCGCCTGACAACGCCTTGCAAGGCATCCCTGACAGCGGCGTTTATTGGTATCTCCCGGCGTTTACCGCTCTTTGTATCGTCAAGCAATATGAAGCCATGCTTCAAGTCAACACGGTCCCAGGTAAGTCCCAGGATTTCACCCCGGCGGCATCCCGTATGAATGGCAAGAGTAACAATCGGCTTCAACTGTTTATCGCAAGCAGCCAGCAACCGCTGACACTCTTCAAGCGACAAGTACCGCAACCGCTCCCCGCTGCCAGAAACCCGCTTCAGCTTGCGGACCCGCTTTACTACGTCTTCAGACACCATTTCCCAATCAAGGGCTTTTGTAAACATGTGCTTCAGGCAAGCCTGCATCCTGTTAATTGAAGCGGGCTTTAGCGGCGGCCTCTTCAATGTATCGCTTGCATACCCACGGCGCGGCACAATAAGCCGCTCAGACTGCCAACCCTCCAGCAACGCAAGATTAAAAGCAGACAGCTTGACTGAACTGAAAGTCCGGCATAGCTCCCGTACAAATACCTTTTTTGACTCTATCCCCTTCTGACTTGCCACAAACAGAAGGTATTTTTCAGCAAGCTGCTGAAAGGTATATTGCCGATCCCGGCGGCGGGTCACTGGTTCCTTGCCTTGGTCAACATCAAGGCGGCGTTGTGCAAGGATCAATTCAGCATCGGCCTTCAGGTCGCTCCCGGTGGTTTCGTGCTTCTGTTTACCGTCAAGCCCCATGTAGGTGATCCAGTATTTTTTGCCCCGGCGGTAAATGCCTTTAGTTTTTCGTGTTTTTGGCATGGTGCGGACCCTCTCAGTAAAACAGCAACGCAAAAGCAAAAGATATAGTAAAAAAGCTTGTCACTCTTGTCATTTGGTCATAACCGACTAGCAATAATATGTTTTTAAGAGTGACAAGCCGAGTGACAAGCTTGTCACGGGAAACTTTTTTCAGCGTTTCTTATTGATGCTATCTCACGGTTATCCCTTGCAAACATTTCAAGGCGAATGCTTGCGTTACGCAACAGGTCAAGCAGTCCCCGGATACGAAAATCATCAACTTCACCTGATTCATTCTTTACAGCAGCGGTATGCAACCCGCTCCAAATGGCAAAAATTCCGGCGGCCTGGTCTTCAATTTCGTCATAAATGGTTTTCATATTGTCCCCCTTGTTTTTTGGTAACATCTATATTTTTATTATCACGGTATTTATTATATTTCAATATCATTATTACCTTTTATTGATTTGACAATATCGGGCGGGTTGCTGTATGTTCCGGCCATGCCCCGGCCCAAAAGTGACACCATCAGGATTCAATCCGGCTTGCGTTTACGGCCTGAAATCCTCAAAGCAATGAAGCACCTTGCCCTTGATCTTGAACAGCCGCTGAATGTGGTTGTAGAGACAGCAGCGGAAGAATACCTTCAGAAGCACGGCCTCACGGTCCCCGATCCCCAAGAAAAAAAGTAGCAGCCCCTCCCCATAATCGGACTTATCCCGGGTGAAGATTCAAGGTCACGATCCGGCGCGGGTCCCAGGTACTGAAAACCCCCTTCATGCAGAAGAGGGTTTTTGTGTTTTTGGTAACAGAAACCATGCCCGCCGGTTACATTACAATCAACATTACAGGCACAAGCAACGTATTGAAATTTATCGATAATAAAACCGCTTTTTTGACTGACAGTCAAACGGGCGGCCTGTAACCGGCCATAACTTCAGCGGTCCCCGGCGGCCCGATCCAGGCCCGGAATAGACAGCCGCAACACAAAGCAAGGACCAGAACAGACAGCGGAAAAACCACGGCGCATAACACGAAAAATACATTTTTCCATCAGGTTTCATTCTTTCAAATGGCTTTACACATCAAGGATGCAATCCCCCTCGGGTGGTTATTGCCCAAAAGGACCCGCGAACACCGGAAGGGGTAAACCTCAAGTTGTGTCTTTACTGTTCACGCGCCTTTATCAATTACCGGCAGGGGAGAGGGGGACCGGTGGTGATCCTTCCAGGCAATCCGGCAACGGTCCCCATGCTGACACCTTCACCCGATCCGGAAGAAGCCCCGGGGACCGGCAGCAGCTCCCCAAGTGAAGGAATCAGGCCAGAAGGACGGCAACGGGTCCGGGTCCGGCGGTGGTGATCCTTCCCGGCGGTGGTGATCCTTCCCGGCGGTCCGGCGGTCCCCATACTGACGCCTTCACCCGATCCGGAAGAAGCCCCAGGGACCGGCAGCAGCTCCCCAAGTGAAGGAATCAGGCCAGAAGGACGGCAACGGGTCCGGTTCCGGCGGTGGTGATCCTTCCCGGCGGTCCGGCAGCGGTCCCCATGCTGACACCTTCACCCGATCCGGAAGAAGCCCCAGAGACCGGCAGCGGGCCCCCAAGTGAAGGAATCAGGCCAGCAGGACGGCAACGGGTCCGGTTCCGGCGGTGGTGATCCTTCCCGGCGGTCCGGCAGCGGTCCCCATGCTGACACCTTCACCCGATCCGGAAGAAGACCCAGGGACCGGCAGCGGGTCCCCAGGTGAAGGAATCAGGCCA
>DIUB01000061.1 GCA_002422265.1 Geobacter sp. UBA6169 | reverse complement strand
CGCCATCCAGGGTGCCGATGGTGAGTGCGCCGTTCAGGGCGTACTTCATATTGCCGGTACCGGAGGCCTCGGTGCCGGCGGTGGAGATCTGCTCAGACAGGTCAGCCGCCGGGAAGATCTTTTCTGCCATGGAGACGTTGTAGTTGGGCAGGAACAGGACTTTAAGCTGCTGGTTGACTGCCGGATCATTGTTGACCACGCTGCCAACGGCGTTGATCAGTTTGATGATCAGCTTGGCCATGGTGTAGGAGGGGGCTGCCTTGCCGCCGAATATGACCGTACGGCTGGGCAGCTCAAGGCCGGGAAACTCCTTGAGCCGGTTATAGCGGGCGATCACCTGCAGGATGTTCAGCAGCTGCCGCTTATACTCGTGGATCCGCTTGGTCTGGCAGTCAAACAGCGCATCCGGCGAGACCTGCACGCAGAGCCGCTGGTAGATGTATTCTCCTAACCGTTGTTTGTTGCGGCGCTTGATCTCCATCCAGCGCTGACGGAATTCGCTGTCTTCAGCCAGGGGACGCATTTTACTCAGCTCATCCAGGTCAATGGTCCAACGGTCGCCGATGGCCTCGCTGATCAGATCGGAAAGCCAGATGTTGCTGTGCTTCAACCAGCGGCGTTGCGTGATACCGTTGGTCTTGTTGTTGAACCGCTCGGGCCACAAGGCGTAAAAATCGCGGAACAGATCGTCTTTGATAATGTTGCTGTGCAGGGCCGAGACACCGTTGATAGAGTGGCTGGCAACAATGGCCAGGTGGGCCATCCGAACCAGCTTTTCGCCACGGTCGTCGATGATGGAGACCCGCTGCAGTAGTGCAGTATCTCCGGGGAACCGCTGCTCAACCTCTTCCAGAAAGCGGCGGTTGATCTCAAAGATGATCATCAGGTGGCGGGGCAGCAGTCTGCCCAGCATCGGCACCGGCCAGGTCTCCAGCGCCTCCTGCAGAATAGTGTGGTTAGTGTAGGCAAAGGTCTTGGTGGTGATCTCCCAGGCCTTTTCCCAGGACTGGTGCCGCTCATCCATCAGGATCCGCATCAGTTCCGGTATTGCCAGCACCGGATGGGTGTCGTTCAGCTGGATGGCCACCTGATCCGGCAGCTCGGTCAGATCGTCATGTTTTTTCTGGAAACGGTAAAAGATATCCTGGATGGTGGCCGAGGCCAGAAAATACTCCTGCCGCAGTCTCAGTTCCTTTCCCTCCAGCATATGGTCGGCCGGGTAGAGTACCTTGGAAATGTTTTCAGTCTTCATTTTGGATTCAACCGAGCCGATGTAGTTGCCCTGGTTGAAGAAGTTCAGGTCAAAATCACGGCTGGCCTTGGCGCTCCAGAGACGCAGGGTGTTGACGGTGTTGTTCTGGTAGCCCGGTACCGGCACATCGTAGGCCAAGGCCATAACCTCGTAATAATCCACCCAGGAACAGCGCCTGGAGCCGTCTTTGTCGGTGTATTCCACCACCCGCCCCTCATAGCGGATCGGGTGCAGGTGCTCTTGCCGGTCAAACTCCCAGGGGTTCTGGTAACGCAACCAGTTGTCCGGCACCTCGTGCTGCCCCCCATCCACAATCTTCTGGTAGAACATGCCGTATTCGTAACGGATGCCGTAGCCGTAGGCCGGATACTGCAGGGTGGCAAGGGAATCAAGAAAGCAGGCCGCCAGTCGCCCCAGGCCGCCGTTGCCCAGCCCTGCATCCCACTCATACTCCTGCAGGTCTTCGATCTTCAGCCCCAGTTCGGTCAGGGCCTCATCCCACTGTTCCAGCAGCCCCAGGTTGATCAGGGCGTTGCCCAGGGTGCGCCCCATCAGAAATTCCATGGAGATGTAATAGACCCGTTTGGCATCCTTGATATAGTACGACTGCTGGGTGTCCAGCCAACGGTCAGCCAGCAGATCCCGGACTGCGTAGGACAGGGCCAGATACAGGTCGGCCTTGGTGGCGGAGTATTTGTCCTTCACCAGGGTGTGGTGCAGGTGATAGATGAAGGAACGCTGCAGGTCCTTGACGGTCGGCTGCTCGGCTTGTTTCATGGTTTCCTCGCGTTTCGTAGGGTAGGTACGGGAGTATACCCTCCTCTTGACTGCAGTTCAAGGAACAGCAACAAAAAAAGACCGGTGCAGACCGGTCTTTTTTTGTTGCGAAAGAATACAGCTGCTGAGGCACGGTGCCGGCTATTTGAAAGCTTTCTTTGCCTCTGCGGTCTGCAGGAAGTCCAGCAGCTTCTTGACCTTTGGCGTTGGTGCCCCTTTGGACAACAGGGTCAGCGGGCGCTTGAGCGGCGGCGCTGCAATCTTTTTGGTGCCTGCTTTTACTTTGTCTGCATTGGCAATGGAGACCGCCTCAGGGTTGGAGGCAACGGCATCCACAGTATCATTGATGGAGGCAACATCCAGAATCTCTTTGGTAACGGCAGCACCGGCCATGATCTGACTGCTGAAGGTGGCTGATGCGCCGGAGGCAACCCGTGGCCAGACCACCAGTACCGGTGCATCGCTTCCGCCTACCTCTTTCCAGTTTTGCACTTTGCCGCTGAAGATCCCCTGCAGCTGCTCCTTTGACAGGGTGGTGACGCTGTTGGAACCGTGTACTACCACAACGGTTTCTTCTTCAATTACAACATGGGGAGTAAGCACCGCCTTGTCCTTGACAGCATAGCCTTTGGCCTCTGCTGCCTTGACCCATGCATCAAAAGACATGCTGGCCCCTGCCAGCTCAGCAGTGCCGGCCTCCAGGTTTTTGATGGCCTCGGTCGGATCGCTGAAGACAACCTTGACGGAAAGCCCTGCGGTTGCAAGCTGCGGCTTGAGCGGGTTGAAAATCTTGTCAATAAAGGTGGTACCGGTTGCTACTGTTACCTCTTCGGCAGCAGACGCACCCATCGGAAGTGCAAGGGCGGCAACAGCGGCCAGGGACAGAATGATTCGTTTCATGGTAATTCCTCCTGTGGTGTGGTGTTATTCTTGCTGCTATCTCTTTGATGTTACGTAAGTTTAAACCAGTTCACCATCTGTTGCAGTTCGTGAGCCAAGCGGTCAAAGCCGGCTGAGGCATCTTTAATCCGCTCAACAGATCCGGAAAGATTGCGGGTTATTTCATGGATGGACTGCATGGAGCGGTTGACATCCTCAGCAGTAGCGGATTGCTCTTCGGTTGCAGTTGCAATGGTCTGCACCATTTCAAAGACATGTTCTACATTTTCCAGAATTCTGGACATGTTTTGCTGGGTAAGGTCTACAACCGCTACAATTTTCTCAATAGCGGTCCGCTCCTGCTGCATTCCCTGCACCGAGGCGGCAACTTCGTTCTGCATTCCCTTGATGGTGGCAGCGATCTCGTCTGCTGATTCAGTGGTGCGGCGTGACAGCTGACGGACACTGTCGGCCACTACGGCAAAACCAGCTCCCATCTCGCCGGCGCGGGCTGCTTCAATGGCGGCGTTCAGTGCCAGAAGATTGGTTTGCTCGGCAATATCCTTGATCATGTTGACAATATCAGTGATGGAGGCAGAACGGACCCCCAGTGCTTCAACCCGTTCAACAGATTCATTGACAATGACTGCAAAACTGGAAAGCTCTGCGGTAGTCTGATCAAGGGAGTTTTTCCCCTGCTGCGTCAGCTCCTTCATCTTGCCTGCCGCATCAGAGGTGGCCAGTACATTCTGCGAGATATCCTGGATGGTCTGCACCATTTCAGTCATGGCAGTGACTGATTGTTCGATCTGGCTGGTCTGTACAGAGGAGCTGGCATCAAGTTCTTCGGCCGTACGTGCCAGTTCGGTTGAGCTGTCTGCAATTGTGGTGGTTGAGGCTGATATTCTGCCAGCCATGTCACGCAGGTTGCTGACCATACTGCCCATTGATGACAGTACCCTGCCGAACTCATCCTTGCCGGAGCGAAGTTCAACCTGTCTCAGATCACCGTTGGCAACATGGTCAGAAACCTTAATCAGTTGCGCCAGTGGTGATGATACCGACTTGAATACCCAACCGCCAATGGCAACACCGGCAACCGCAGCAGCAATGCTGATCGCCACCAGCAGTGCGATGCTGGTTTTGACGATCTTGTTGACAGAGGCAATGGCCTGTTCCTGCTCCCCTTTGGCTGCGGAAACCGATGCGTTGCCTTTTTCAGCCTGTTTCAGAACAATTTCACGCAGCTTCTGGGATGCCTGCACTGCCCGCTGCTCCATCTCGAAGCGTTTCTTCAGGGTGGCCACAATGCCGTTGTCACTGAACAGCATGCCCTGTATGCCGGCAAGGGCTGCAGCGGCCCCTTTCACCATCTGCAGCTCTTGTTTTACCCCCAGTCTGGTAAGTTCTTTTTCAAGAAAGGTTATTGATTTTGTTGATTTGGCAAACTCGCCCCTGAGGGCTGGCGCTGCTGCGTCGATCTCCTGCAGCGACCTGAGGGTGAAAAGCCGTGCTGCTGCTGCCTCAATGGCCAAACCCTGGCTCATCAGTTCGGAATTGGCGATCAGGATGCTGTTGGCCTGGTTTGATTGACCGAACATGGCACCTTGCCGAGTGGCCTCAATGGCAAATTTTTCTCCGGCAGCAATGGCATCCTGTTCAACCGACAGAGCGAGGGAGCCGAGTTTTTCGTTGATTTCACGTGCCAGGGCATCAACCTTGTTTTTGGTCGGTTCATCCTTGCTGGTCAGCCAGTTGCCCTGTTCCTTCTGTAATTCATCAAGCCGCTCAGCCAACAGCTTGATGTCGGCATTCCCCCCCTTCATGCTTTTGATGTGTTCACTCTGGTTCAGCTTGGTAATTGAGGCATTTACCTTACCCCGCGCAATCAGCAGGGTTGGACGGCGTTGGGCGTTCTGTACTTCATAAAAGGCAAGCTGAAGTTCTTTGAGTTGCAGGCGTACCGATTCAACACCGCGCAGGCGGGCGGAGATTCTGCCTGATTCATCCAGCGCGCTGCTGAAGGCACCGGTGCGGTTGCCTTGCAAGGCCCGGATCTTGGTGTCCAGCTGTCGCAGCCGGGAGGTGGTCTCAAGCATCTTGCGGTTCAGCTCGGTTGCTGCCTTGACTGCATCATCCTGAGCTTGCAGCTTGCCGGCAGCCATTCCGAACAGTTCGGTTGCTACCGATTGCAGTGATTCATAGGTGTCTTGTTTGCCGCCACCGGCGGTCAGCCGTTCCAGCTGATCCTGGGATGTCTTGACCTCAGCCAGTGATTTTTCAGCCTCAGCCTTGAAGGTTTGGAGTTCCTGCTGGGTGGCAGCCGCATTAACCTTGAACAGGTTTGCCGTAACGCCCTGGATTTCGCGCTGGAATTCCAGGGTTCGCATCTGATAGGGGGTACTCTTTTCTGTCAGATAGGTCAGTTTGTCGCTGATAAAGCGCATACCGAAGATGCTGGTGGCAACCACAGTTGCCACGATTCCCAGCACGATTACAATGTTGAGAGTCAGCTTGGTCTTGATTGTCATGGCGACCTCATACCTAGTTTTATATATGCCGAAAGGCGTCTGCTACAGTGAGTTTGAGCTTCTTTCAAAAATCTGAAAAGTCCACTGTCCAGTGGCGGGAAGAGGGAGATTACATGCTGGCCGTTCAAGACCTGTTCCGGCTAATGAGAAATGTATCAAGCGTCCCTTTGTAGCACAGAAGCAACTGCTCTGTATATAAGGTGATCACCCTACTGCAGGCAGAAAACTGGTCAGGCAGGTGTCTGTTTCAGCCACTTCTCAAGTTGTGCCAGCAGCTGCGGATACTCGATCGGTTTGGCGTGATAGTCGTCCATGCCCGCTGCCAGGCAGACATCGTGGTCTTCCTTCATGGCGTTTGCCGTCAGGGCGATGATCGGCACGGCATGGTTGCGAACCTTTGAAGCGGGATCACGGATGAACGCGGTGGCTTCATAACCGTTCAGAACCGGCATCATGCAGTCCATCAGCACCAGATCGTAATCGTGCTGCTCCAGCGCCAAAAGCGCCTCTTGACCGTTATTGGCAACATCCACCAGATATCCTGCCTTCATGAGAATTTTACGGGTAACGGTCTGATTGGTCAGCTCATCCTCTGCCAGCAAAATCCGGTAGTGGCCGGAATGTCGGACATCGTCGGCAGCCCCCGTCTCTTTCGGGGTTGTCAACAGGTCTGTCTGCTGCGGCACCGGGCCATCTGCCGCCTCAAGGCGGACGGTGAACCGGAAGATGGAGCCGCTGCCGGGGCTGCTCTTGACCGTGATCGTGCCTTGCATCAACTGCACCAGTTGCCTGCAGATGGCCAGCCCCAGGCCGGTGCCGCCGTAGGAGCGGGTCGGTGAGTCATCCACCTGGGTAAACGGCTCAAAGATCACCTCCTGCTTTTCCAGCGGGATACCGATGCCGGTGTCACACACCTCAAAACAGAGCAGTACCTGGTTATCGTGTCGGCTCTCCAGTCTGCCCTGCACTGCAACCGATCCCTGGTGGGTAAATTTGATCCCGTTACTGATCAGGTTGATCAGTATCTGGCGCAACCGTCCCGCATCCCCCTTAAGATGTACAGGAATTGCTTGATCAATGGTTGCCGAAAGCCGGAGTCCCTTATCCTGCGCCTGGGAGGAAAGCAGGCTGATGGTCTGTTCAATCAGCGGCTGCAGTGCAAAGCCGGCGCAGATCAGCTCCATTTTTTCAGCCTCGATCCGGGAGATATCCAGAATATCATCCAGCAGCTTGACCAGACTCCTGCCCGAGGCAGCGGCCTGCCCGACATATCCCTGCTGTTCGTCGGACAGTCCTGATCCCTGCAGCAGTGCCAGCATCCCCAGTACGCCGTTCATGGGGGTGCGGATCTCATGGCTCATGGTGGCAAGAAAACGACTTTTGGCCCGATTGGCTGCCTCGGCGTTCAGTCTGGCCCGGTTCAGCTCCTGGGTGCGTTGTTCCACCAGTTCGGACAGGCGGTTGCGGTGCAGCTCCAGTTCTTTGCGCTGCCGGTACAGCTCCACAAAGACCTGTACCTTGCTTTTCAAGACCAGCGGTTCGATCGGCTTCAGCAGATAGTCAACCGCGCCGGCATCATAGCCTTTGAACTGGAACTGGATTTCCTTCAGGCCGGCGGTGACAAAGATGATCGGGATATGACGTGTTTTAGGATTGAGACGCATCAGCTCGGCAGTCTCAAAGCCGTCCATCTCGGGCATCTGCACATCAAGCAGCACCAGGGCGCAGTCATGCTTCAGGGTGAGGCGCAACGCCTCATTGCCAGACAGCGCCCTGATCAGTTCGTATCCCTGTCCCTCCAGCAGACCTTCAAGGGAAAGCAGGTTCTCGGGGCGGTCATCCACCAGCAGAATCGGTATGGGGGGAAGCTGCTCGTTGCTGCTCATATCACGTTCACCTGATGGGTAGTGTGCGTCAGCCGGCAGAGCAGCGCCGGCAGTTCAGCCAAAGATACCAGATAATCCGGCACAAGCAACTCAAGCGCCTTTCTGGGCATGGAGTCCATTTCGGCATCGGCCGGATCCTGCACGATCACAAGCCCGCCTGCCTGCCTGATCTGCAGCAGCCCCCGGCTGCCGTCATGGCCTGCGCCGGTCAGGATAATACCGATCAGACTGTGGCCAAACGCTTCGGCCGCCGATTCAAACAGCACATCCACCGAAGGGCGCGCAAAGTTGACCGGCGGATCAACCGAAAGCACCAGAATGCCGCGCCGCTCAACCAGCAGGTGGTAATTGGCCGGGGCCAGATAGACCGTGGCAGGGGCAAGCAGCTCCTCCTCATCGGCCTCCTTGACCCGGATGCTGCACTGACTGTTCAGCAGTTGGGCCAGGCCGTCGTCGGCAGTGGGGGTGATGTGGGTCACCACCAGTATCGGGATCGGGAAGTCGGCCGGCAGGGCGGTCAGGATCTGCTTCAGGGCCATGACGCCGCCGGTGGATACGCCGATTACCACGGCTTTGAAGATGCGGTTTTCAGGGGCAGCCATAGCTTCTCCGGTAGACCTGGGTGCGGGGGCTGATCTCGTTGTAGCAGGACGCCAGCTGACGATAATTGAGGCTCTCTTTGGCCCCCAGGCAGAGAAAGCCACCCGGTGTCAGGCTGCTGTGGAGCAGGTTCAGCACCTTTTCTTTGAGTGACGGATTGAAGTAGATCATCACATTGCGGCAGAGGATCAGGTGCATCTCGCCAAAGTCGGCATCAACCGCCAGGTTGTGGGTGGCAAAGACCAGGTTTTCGCGTAGTGAGGGGTCAATGATGGCCCGGTTGTAACGGGCGGTGTAGTAGTCGGCAAAGGAGGCCTTGCCGCCGGCCTGCTGGTAGTTGCGGGTAAAACGCTGCAGCTCCTGCAGCGGATAGATCCCTTCCTGGGCCCTGCGGATCACCTCGGCATCAATGTCGGTGGCATAGATCCGGTAGCGCCCCTGCATCCCCTCTTCCCGCAGCAGGATCGCCATGGAATAGGCCTCTTCGCCGGTGGAACAGCCGGCATGCCAGATCCTGACAAAGGGGTAGGTCTTCAAGTGCGGTATTACGCGCTCCCGGAGAACTTTGAAGAACGAAGGATCGCGGAACATCTCCGATACATTAACCGTGATGCCGCGCAGCAGGTTTTCAAACAGGGCCGGTTCCCGCAGCAGCCGGGATTGAGCTTCGGAAAGGGTCGCAAAACTGGAACCGGACAGCCACTGGGTCATCCGACGGCGCAGTGATGCCTCGGCATACTCCCTGAAGTCATAGCCGTAGACCTGAAAGATCCCCTCCATCAGCAGTTTGATTTCAAGGTCGATCAGCTCACTGGCGGTCATGGTTCCCCATCCGTTCTTCCAGTATTCGCGCACGCTCCTGCAGCTCCTGGTTGGTCTGTTGCAGCTCCTCTTCCCGTACCCGCAGCTCTTCGGCCTGCACCTGGGTCTGTTCCAGGAGCTCGCTGATCATCAGGCGGGAGCGGTTGGTGTTGATTGTAACGGCAATTCCTTCCAGGGCCTGCTCAAGGAAGTTGAAGCTATAGTCGTCAAACGGTTTGAAACTGCTCAGCTCCAGTACGCCGGCCAGCAGGCCGTTGTGCATGATCGGCATGATGGCGAGCTGCAGCGGGTCGGCTTCCCCCAGGGCGGAGGAGATCGGCAGGTAACCGGACGGCACTGCCGTCAGATGGATCAGCTTCCGGCTGGAGACCACCTGACCGACCAGGCCTTCGTCGGCGCTGAGTAGACCCTGTTCCGGCCTGTCCTGCAGCGAGACAGCATAGGTGGCTTTCGGCAGCAACAGCTGCTTCTGTTCGTCATAGAGGTAGATGATACCCGCACCGGCATCCAGAAAGGCGCAGATAAAGGCCAGCGAGTAGTCCAGCAGTTCGTCGGTGGTATGTTCCTCCCGCAGGATTTTGTTCAACTCATGCAGCCCGCTTTTCAGGCGGTCGCGGCGCTGATCATCGTCCCTGCCGGTGCGCAACGAACTGGTCATATCAGCCAGGGCCCGGTCCAGGGTGGCCTGGGCTTCGCTCATCCCCACCACCGCCTGCAGCACCTGACCCATCTCATCTTGTTTCTGTTCCTGTCCTTCCAGGCGAATCACCGTGCTGATACTCACTTCGCGGTTCAGGTCTCCGCCAGCGACTGCCTCGGCAAGCCGGGCCTTTTCCTGCCCCTGGGCCTGCTGGGAGCGGACAGCTCTCAACACCAGCCGTAACGGCAGCAGCACTGAGCGGTAGATCCAGAAACCGAACAGGATGGCGATGAGCACCGCTGCCGTACCGATGGCCGCAACCTGCAGCAGATTGCGGTCTATCACCCGGTTGACGTTCAGCATCGCCTGCTCCTGCTCCCCCTTGGCTGTCGCTATGATCTCGTTTCCGCTGGCAGACTGTCTGGCTGCCAGTTCATGCAGCTTGCGGGCAGCCTGTTCGGCCTGTTCGGCTGCCTTGAGCCGTGTCTTCAGGGTGATCAGGATACCGCTGCCGGAGGTTACCTCCTGCCGGGTGGCTGCCAGTGCATCGGTGGCCGCACGAAGCAGCTGCAGTTCCTTGTCGGCCTGCAGGCTGCGCAGATCGCGCGCGATGTTCTGCGACCGGTCCTGAATCTGTGAGAACAGGGCACGCAGTGTCTGATCGGCCTGCTCAAATCCGGCCATTTCCTCAAGGGTAAAAAGCCGGTTGATTTCGCTGTTCAGACGCAACCCTGTGGTCACCAGTTCAGAGCTGGCCACCAGAATGGTGTTGGCTTTGTTTGACTGGTCATGCAGCGTCTTTTGCGCGCCGGTTTCAGTCGCAAGCCTGCTGCGGGCTTCGTCACGTTCCTGGTCAAGCATCAGCAGCAGTTGCGTAATATGTGAGTTTGCCTGCTCCCGCAGGGTTGTTGCCACGGCAAGGCGGGCCTGTTCATCCTTGCGGGCCTGGGCTGCGGCCAGCAGCCGGAGCTGTTCGGCCAGCAGGGTTTCAAACTGCTGATAACCAGCGCTGAATGCCTGGTTGGGGGAGGTATAATGATGGCGGTTGATCCGTCCGGCAACGGTGTTGAAACGTCCCCTGGCCACCAGCAGCCCGGTGGTTGTCTGGGGCATCTGGAGAGTTTTGGTCAGCAGCTGAAGTTCCTTCAGCTGACCCCGTATGAATTCGATTGCATTGACTTCATCTGCAGCCCTGTCAGTAGTCTCCAGGGCTCGGTTGAATGCTGCAGAACGAACGGTCTGCAGGCTGCGCAGTGAGCTGTCCAGCTCTTTCAGCCGTGTGGCGGCACGTTCTGTCAGCTCACCTGCCCGTTCATTGGCTGTGCGGGCGGCATCCCCGCTTTTGATCCGCTCTGCGGTGGCGGCAAACAGCTGCGACGCTGTCTGGCCAAGTTCTCCTGCAAGGCCGGGAACTGCGTTATGCTGCTGCTCAAGCAGTTGCTGGGCAGCAGACACACGGGCCAGTTTCTTTTCTGCTTCGGCCTTGCTGCTTTGCAGTTCAGCCAGAGTGCCGGCTCCGTTCAGTTCAAGCAGCGCAGAGACGGCCCCCTGCAGCTCACGCTGCAGCTCTATGGTGCGGATCTGGAACGGCGTACTCTGTTCGGTCAGGTAGGTCAGCTTGTCCTGCAGAAAACGCATGGAGAAAAAGTCGGCAGCGGTAAATACCGCAATGATGGCTGCGGTGACCAGCACATTGGCAATCAGTTTCGCTTTAATGGTCATGGTCAGGGTTACTCCGCTGAATACAGCCAGACCCGCAGTAGCGAGAACAGTTTTTCCATATCCACCGGCTTGGGGATGTAATCACTGGCGCCTGCCTTGAGGCACTCCTCACGATCTCCCTTCATTGCCTTGGCGGTCAGGGCGATAATCGGCAGGTGCAGGAAGCGAGGGTCTTTCCTGATCAGGCGCATTGCCTCGTAGCCATCCATCTCCGGCATCATGATATCCATCAGCACCAGGTTGATATCAGGGAACTCATCCAGCCGCTTCAGGGCTTCAGAACCGTTTTCCGCCTCATAAATGATGATCTCTTTTTCTGAAAGTGCACTGGAAAGGGAGAAGATGTTACGCATGTCGTCATCTACAATCAGCACCTTTTTACCGGCCAGCATCGCCTCCTTGTCAAGGGCGGCGC
This sequence comes from Geobacter sp. UBA6169, assembly GCA_002422265.1. Lineage (GTDB taxonomy): Bacteria > Desulfobacterota > Desulfuromonadia > Geobacterales > Pseudopelobacteraceae > Trichlorobacter. The sequence goes on along the minus strand of DIUB01000061.1, from coordinate 12,125 downwards.
GAATCATCCGCTGTTTGCCGGGGTCAAGGGTGGATTCCACCAAATGCAGGAAGAGGGTGACCTCATTCAACAGCCGTTCCGGGCTTTTTGCCCCCTTGACAATGATGCTTTCGGCATAGTGATGCAGCTTCAGCTCATCATCACGGGTCAGCTCACGGCCGGTGTGGATGATGACCGGGATGCGCCGCTCCGGGTCGTGCCGTTTCAGCTCTTCAAGCAGCTCGTAGGCGCCCATGTCCGACAACCCCAGATCCAGCACAATGCAGTCAAACGAATCCCGCCCCAGCAGCTCAATGGCCGCAGCGCCGCTCCCGGCAACGCTGATGGTCACACTGCGCTCTTCCAGCAGGGCCACCATGGCCTGTACCTGGGCCGGGTCGTCTTCAACGATCAACAGCCGTTTGGTGGTCTTTTCGATGGCGTTTTCCAGTGCAGCAAAGACTGAATCAAGCTGATCACTGCTGACCGGCTTGGTGACAAAGCCGATTGCTCCCATATTCAGTGCCTTTTGACGGTCTTCGAGGCAGGTAATGAAATGAACCGGGATATGCCGGGTCTTGGGGCTGTCCTTCAGGCTGCGCATGACTCCCCAGCCGTCGATGTGGGGCAGCATCACATCCAGGATGATCGCATTGGGCAGATACCGCTCAGCCAGGGCGATGCCGCTTTCGCCGTCGGAGGCGACCAGCGCGGAAAAGCCGCGCCCCCGCACCATGTCAACCAGTATACCGGCAAAGGTCAGGTCATCCTCGATCACCAGAATACTCTTGCTGGTGTCTGTCAGCTGTGCCCGGTCGTCTGCCAGCGGTGCTGCGGGCAGAGGGTCAAAGGCAGGTGTTTTGGGGCCCGGGTTGATGGGTGCTCCGGCTCGCACAGGTTCTGCCGTTCGTTCTGCTGTTGGCTGTCCGGTCCGGCTGAGCGGCAGATAAAGTGTAAAGGTGCTGCCGGTACCCGGTTCGCTGACCAGGGTGACGTCGCCTCCCATGGAGCGGGCCAGTTGACGTGAGATCGACAGCCCCAGTCCGGTGCCGCCGAAGGTACGGCTGGTGCTGCCGTCGGCCTGCTGGAAGGCGTTGAAGATCAGCCCCTGTTTGTCAGCCGGAATGCCGATGCCGGTATCGCTGACAGCAAAGGCCACCGCCTCGCAGCCCAGCGGATTCTGATGGTGCTGGGGACTGAAGACTCGCAGATCCACCGAACCCTGACTGGTGAACTTGCAGGCATTGGAGAGCAGGTTTTTCAGAATCTGCATGCTGCGCTGGCTGTCGGTGACCACGGATGGAGGTGCGGTGGTGTCCAGATGTGCCGACAGGCTGATCCCTCTGTCGGCTGCAATCGGATGGAACAGCGCCATCATCTGGTCACAGATATCCTGCAGCTGCAGCTCTTCATAATGGAACTCAAGGTGGCCTGATTCGATCTTGGAGAGGTCGAGAATGTCGTTGATCAGGTTGAGCAGATCCCGGCCGGCGGTGTTGATGGTGTTGGCAAACTCCACCTGTTTATCGGTCAGGTTCCCTTCACGGTTGTCCTGCAGCAGGCTGGAGAGAATCATCATGCTGTTGAGCGGGGTACGCAGTTCATGGGACATGTTGGCCAGAAATTCCGACTTGTAGGCGCTGACCCGTTCCAGTTCCTCTGCCTTGCGCTGCAGTTCGAGGCCGGCCTGCTCAACGGTGCGATTCTTGGCGCGGATCTCTTCACGCTGCTGTTCCAGCAGTTCGGCCCGCTCTTCCAGTTCTTCGTTGGTCTGCTGCAGCTCTTCCTGCTGCACCTGCAGCTCTTCTGCCTGCGCCTGGGTCTGTTCCAGCAGCTGGTTCACCCGCTGACGGGCGCGGTTCACGCTCAGGGCAATCGCAATCGCCTCACTGCACTGTTCAAGAAAGGCCAGCTCATCATCGCTGAACTGTTTGAAGGCACCGATTTCCAGCACACCGGTGAGGTTGTCGGCCTGGAGCAGCGGCAGGGCTGCGATGCTGACCGGCTGGGCTTCGCCGATGCCGGAGCAGATCGGCAGGTAGCCGGGAGGGGCCGGGCTTAAGCAAATCAGTTTCCGCTCGCGGGCAGCCTGTCCGGCCAACCCTTCACCCAGAGCAATCCGGTCGTTCAGCCGCTTGCGCCGCACAAAGGCGTAGCTGGCAGTAATCTGCAGCTCAGCCTGTTCATGATCATAGACATACAGGACGCCGACCCCTGCCCCTAGGTATTCAGACAGAAAGGTCAGTGCCTGGTCGGTCAGTTCTGCCGTGCTTTTATCTCCCCGCAGGATGATGTTGAGGCTATTCTGGCCGTTTTTGAACCAGGCCTGACGCTGCTCCTGCCGGTGATTGCTGCGCAGTGTCCGTGTCATGGTGACAAAGGACTGATCAAGCGCATACTGCGTGGCACTCATCTCGATTACAGCCTTCATCAGCATGCCGGTCTCGTCCCGGCCGATCTGCTCCTTGTCAAAGGTTAACGGCTCAACAACGGTCAGCTCCTGTTCCAGATCTCCCCCGGCAATGGCATCTGCCAGACGGGCCTTTTGTCTCCCTCCCTGCTGGAGGGTGCGGATTGCATTGATCACCTCCTGGAGCGGCCTGACAATGCTGTTGGTAAACAGCAGGGCAATGGCTGCGGCACAGCAGACCGTGGCAAGGATAATCACCAGCAGCCAGCCACGGTAGCGTTCGTGGTCTGCGCTGCTCTGCCTGAAGTGGTCTTCTGCCTCCTGGATGTTGAAGCGGGTCAATTCCTTGATATCCGCCTCAATCTGATCAGAGAGCTGTCTGCCCTGCTGGTGCTCGCTTTTCAGATCGGCATAGTTAACGCCGCTATCCATTGCCGCAAGCACCCGGTCGGTTAGGGTATAGAAGGTACGGGTTCGCTCGACCAGATTCTTGAACAGCCTCTGCTCTGCCTCCTGGGTGATCAGTCTGCCAAATTGTTCCAGGTAATTGTCGGCTGCCTTGCGGCTTGCCGCCATTTTAGCAGCCATTACCTTGCGTTGAGCCGGGTCAGATTCAAGCTGGAAGCGCAGATAGGCGCGGCGGTATTCCTGCATGGCATTGTCAAGAGATCCTGCCAGCGCGATGGAAGGGATCAGGTTGGCATGCATGTCGTCCAGACGTTGTTTGCTGTCGCCCATGCCTCTGACGCCGAGGTAGCCAACCAGACAGCAAAACAGCACCAGCACCGTAAAACCGGCCAGTAATTTGTGCCTGATCTTGAAATCCGTTAAAAATGCCATAGCGCTGATCCCTTCCATAATTCAGTGCAGCCGTATGTTCTTGCCAGCATGGACTCGGAAAATCAGGGGCTTCATAGCACATCCTTCCGTTCGACACCAGCTATTCAAGACAAACCATACGGACTGCTGCGGCAGTCAGGTTTTTTGTCTTCTGATGGACCAGTTGCCGGTTGACACGCGATTATCGGCTGTATTACTGTACCCATTCCTGAAAACCCTGATTTAGCGGGATTAAACAAGATTTTATCGGTGAGGTCTTCATGCGTAGCGACATGATTAAAAAAGGTATTGAGCGTACTCCCCATCGGGCACTGCTGAAGGCTACCGGCGTTCCCCAGAGCCAGATGGAGCGGCCCTTTATCGGGGTTGCCACCAGTTTTACCGATCTGATCCCCGGCCATGTGGGGATGCGGGATCTGGAGCGTTTTATTGAGAAGGGGATCCATACCGGCGGCGGCTATGCCCAGTTCTTCGGCATTCCCGGTGTCTGCGACGGTATTGCCATGGGGCACAAGGGGATGCACTACAGTCTGCCCACCCGTGAACTGATTGCCGATATGGTTGAATCGGTTGCCGAGGCCCACCGTCTGGATGGTCTGGTCCTTTTGACTAACTGTGACAAGATCACCCCCGGCATGCTGATGGCGGCTGCCCGCCTGAATATCCCCTGTATTATTGTGACTGCCGGTCCGATGATGAGCGGCAGAGGCGCAGAGGGACGCTCCTATTCCTTTGTGACTGATACCTTTGAGGCCATGGCCCGTTACAAGGCCGGGGTGATCGATGCCAAGGAGTTGCAGGTCTGCGAGGATAATGCCTGTCCCGGCATGGGTTCCTGCCAGGGGCTGTTTACCGCCAATACCATGGCAATCCTGACCGAGACCCTGGGGATGTCGCTGCCCCGCTGCGGTACGGCCCTGGCGGTTTCCGCCATGAAACGGAGAATCGCCTTTGCCTCGGGCGAGAAGATTGTTGAACTGGTGCAGAATGATGTGAAACCACGGGATATCATGACCCGGACCGCCTTTGAGAACGCCATCCGGGTCGATCTGGCTCTGGGTGGTTCATCCAATACCGTGCTGCACCTGCTGGCCATTGCCCGTGAGGCAGGTGTGGATCTGCCGCTGGAGACCTTTGATATCCTGGCCAAAGAGACCCCGCAACTGGCCTCCATGAATCCGGCCGGCAAGCATTTTATGGAAGATCTGGACATTGCCGGTGGCGTCAGCGGCGTGTTGAAGCAACTGGGTGACAAGATTATTGATGCACCGACCCTGTTTGGTCTGACCACCCGTCAGCTGGCAGCCAGTATCGAAAATATTGATGAAGAGGTGATTCGTCCCCTGTCGGCACCGGTGAAGAAAGAGGGCGGCATTGCGGTGCTGTTCGGCTCCATCGCGCCGAAGGGGGCGGTGGTCAAGCAGTCCGGTGTATCAGATGCGATGATGACCTTTGAAGGTACGGCCCGCTGTTTTGATTCNNGGCGGTCCCGGTATGCGCGAGATGCTGGCCCCCACCGCTGCCCTGATGGGATTGGGACTGGGTGACTCAGTGGCGCTGATCACCGATGGCCGTTTTTCCGGCGGTACCCGTGGCCCCTGCATTGGCCATGTCTCGCCGGAGGCTGCTGAGGGCGGCCCGATTGCCCTGATCCAGGATGGTGACCGGATCCTGTTGGATATCCCCAACCGCAAACTGGACCTGCTGGTGGATGAGGCAACCCTGGCAACCCGGCGTGCGGCCTGGACTGCGCCGGAACCCAAGATCAAGACCGGCTGGCTGGCCCGCTATGCCAAGGTGGTAACCTCAGCCTATACCGGTGCCGTCACAACCGCGTAAACGTAACCGGGGCAACAGATCTGGCCCTTGCCCCTTGACCCTGATCTGAAAAGGAGGAACCTGCCATGAGAAAGCTGATCACCCTGTTTGCCGCTTCCGTTCTGGCGTTATCCGTCACCGCCTGCACCACTGATGAGGCAGCCCTGCGCGACAACAGCGCCACCCTGCTGGGAGCAGTTGAAGTCAAAAATCTGCTGGTGGGTAACACCTTTACCGCCACCAACGGCGATACCTACTATTTTGACCGTAGTGGCGTCGTCACCGGCAAGGGTTCCTACGGCGAGAAGAACAAAGGTAACTGGAATATTACCCCTGAAGGCCGGCTCTGCTTCAGCAACTGGAATGCCAACTTTGCCCCCAGCGCCTGCTACAAGGTGTTTTTTGACAACGCCACCCAGCAGCGCAAGCTGGTGGACGGCAACGGCGATACCAAGTACACGGTGGTGAATATCGTCACCGGTAATCCCAATAATTTTTAATTTTTTACGAGGTTAACGCATGAAAATGAATGGAGCACGCATCCTGCTTGAGAGCCTGAAACGCGAAGGGGTTGACCTGGTATTCGGTTACCCCGGCGGGACAGTGATCAATATTTACGACGAGTTGATGAATGTACGGGAGATCCGCCACATCCTGCCCCGCCATGAGCAGGGCGGCACCCATGCGGCTGACGGCTATGCCCGTGCAACCGGCAAGGTGGGGGTGGCCATCGCAACCTCCGGACCCGGGGCAACCAATACCATTACCGGTATTGCCACTGCTTACATGGATTCGATCCCGATGGTGATTATTACCGGCCAGGTACCGACACCGCTGATTGGCAATGATGCCTTTCAAGAGGTGGACATCATCGGCATTACCCGGCCGATTACCAAGCACAGCTTTTTGATCCGTCATGCCAAGGATATCCCGACCATCGTCCGGAAGGCGTTCCATATTGCACGGACCGGACGTCCGGGCCCGGTGCTGATCGACTTCCCCAAAGATGTCCAGATCAGTCAGGCTGAGTTTAAATGGCCTGAAGCGATTGATATTCGTGGTTATAAGCCGACCACCGAGGGACATCAACGGCAGGTGGAAAAAGCAGCCGAGATGCTGCTGACCGCCCGCAGGCCGGTCATTTACGTGGGAGGCGGGGTCATCCTGGCCAATGCGGCCGATGAACTGACCCAGCTGGCCCGCACCCTGCAGTTTCCGGTTACCACCACCCTGATGGGGCTGGGCTCTTTCCCGGAAAACGATCCCCTGGCACTGAAGATGCTGGGGATGCATGGTGCCTATGCTGCCAACATGGCCATGACCCATTCCGACCTGATTATTGCGGTGGGTGCCCGTTTTGATGATCGGGTGACCGGTAAGATTGCCACCTTTGCCCCCCATGCCAAGATTATCCATATTGACGTTGATCCGGCCTCTATCCGCAAGAATGTCAGGGTTGACCTGCCGATCGTGGGGGACACCAGGGATGTATTGGCCAAAATGCTGGAGGTGTTGAAGACCAAGGCTGACAAACTGGCGGCCCAGCAGCAGGCCATGGAGCCATGGCATGAGGACATTGCCGGCTGGAAAGAGAAGCATCCGATCAGCTATAAGCACAGTACGACCATCATCAAACCTCAATATGTGATCCAGAAGTTGCGGGAGCTGTCAGAGGATGACGCCATCATGGCCACTGATGTGGGGCAGCATCAGATGTGGGTGGCACAGTTCTTTGAGTTTCATCAGGCACGTACCCTGCTGACCTCCGGAGGTCTCGGCACCATGGGCTTTGGTCTGCCTGCCGCCATGGGCGCCCAGGCTGCCTTCCCCAAGCGTCAGGTGATCTGCGTCTGCGGTGATGGCGGGGTGCAGATGAATATGCAGGAGTTGGCCACCATGGTGCAGCAGCGTCTGCCGGTCAAGATCGTGGTGCTGAATAACAACTTCCTGGGGATGGTACGGCAGTGGCAGGAACTGTTCTTTGATAAACGTTATTCCCAGACCTGCCTGGAGCTGCCGATGGACTTTGCAAAGATAGCCGAGGCTTACGGCGCCAAAGGTCTGAAGGCCGACAAACCATCAGAGGTTGAGCAGGTAATCAGGGAGGGCTTTGCCCATGACGGTCCGGTGATCATGGAGTTCAAGATCGCCCGTGAAGAGAAGGTGTTGCCGATGGTCCCGGCTGGGGCGTCGTTGAATGAAATGGTCTTGAACGCCTAGGACGGGAGGAAACATACCGATGCAACATACCATATCTGTCGTAGTGGAAAACGAATTCGGGGTACTGGCCAGGGTTGCCGGCCTCTTTTCCGGGCGGGGGTTCAACATTGATTCCCTTTCCGTGGCCCCGATTACTGATGAGTCCCTGTCCCGCATCACCATTGTCACCCGGGGGGATGATGCGGTGCTGGAGCAGATCACCAAGCAGCTCAACAAGCTGGTGGATGTTATCAAGGTGCTGGACTTTACCGATGGAAGCGCCATTGAGCGTGAGATGGCCCTGATTAAGGTGACGGCTGAGGATGAAAGCCGGGCCGAGGTGTTGCGGATTGTTGACATCTTCCGGGCCAAGATTGTTGATGTGACACCCAAATCTTACACCATTGAAGCCACCGGTGCACCGGCCAAGATCAACGCGATACTGGACCTGCTGCGGCCTTTGGGGTTAAAGGAACTGGTGCGTACCGGTGCAGTTGCCATCGGTCGTGGCGCCAAGGGCTGGAAAGGCTAATCTGAACCGGCGTTTGTTTGACACAGATGCCGCTGATGTAGTATCGTGCGCAGCGTTTTTTTTGAAAATGCATTGATGTAATCATACAAGGAGACGAACAACATGAATGTGTATTATGACCGGGATTGTGATCTGGCCTTGATCCAATCCAAGAAGGTGACGATTGTCGGGTACGGTTCCCAGGGGCATGCCCATGCCTGCAACCTGAAGGATTCCGGTGTGGATGTAACGGTTGCGCTGCGTGAAGGGTCTGCTTCCGTTCTCAAGGCACAGAATGCCGGCCTGAAGGTTGCCACGGTTGCTGAAGCTGTTGCCGGCGCTGATGTGATTATGGTGTTGACCCCGGATGAGTTTCAGTCCCAGCTGTATCGCAACGAGATTGAGCCGAAATTGAAGCAGGGTGCCACCCTGGCCTTTGCCCATGGCTTTGCCATCCATTACAACCAGATTGTGCCCCGCGCCGACCTGGATGTGATCATGATTGCCCCCAAGGCCCCCGGCCACACGGTCCGCACCGAGTTTGTCAAGGGGGGCGGCATCCCTGACCTGATCGCTGTCTTCCAGGACGCCTCCGGTAAGGCCCGGGAAGTGGCCCTGTCCTATGCCAGTGCAATCGGTGGCGGTCGTACCGGTATTATCGAGACCACTTTCAAGGATGAGACCGAGACTGATCTGTTTGGTGAGCAGGCTGTGCTGTGCGGCGGTGCTGTGGAACTGGTCAAGGCCGGTTTTGAGACCCTGGTGGAGGCCGGCTATGCCCCCGAAATGGCCTACTTTGAGTGTCTGCATGAGCTGAAGCTGATTGTTGATCTGATGTACGAGGGCGGCATTGCCAACATGAACTACTCTATTTCCAACAATGCCGAGTATGGTGAGTATGTGACCGGCCCCAGGGTGATCAACGATCAGAGCCGCGCTGCCATGAAGGAGTGCCTGCAGAACATTCAGAACGGCGAGTATGCCAAGCGGTTTATCCTGGAAGGGATGTCCAATTATCCCGAGATGACTGCCCGTCGCCGTCTCAACGCAGCCCATCCGATTGAGCAGGTGGGTGAGAAGCTGCGTGCCATGATGCCATGGATCCAGAAAATCGTTGATAAAACAAAGAATTAATAGCTAGTTACATGGTGCAGGGACCCTGCCCTTTTCTGGGGGCGGGGTTTCGTGCGTCATGCGTCAGGACTACGATGAAACCATCCAAAGCACTCATCACCTCTGAAGGATACCCGGCCATTGCCTACAGTATCGGCCTGTTCCTGTTTCTTGCCATAGCTACCCTGCTGCTGTCATCTGTCATACTTGCCGTGCCGGCGCTGATCTCGCTGCTGCTGGTGATCTTTGTTATTGCCTTTTTTCGCAATCCCGAGCGGACCCCACCGGCGGATGAAGGGTTGCTGGTGGCCCCTGCCGACGGCACTGTTGTCTATGTCGGGCCGGCAGAGCAGGAGCACCTGGGAACGTGTCAAAAGATCAGTATCTTTATGTCGGTCTTCAATGTCCATGTTAACCGGGCACCCTGTACCGCCAAGGTGCTGGAGCGCTTCTATCGCCCTGGCAGATTTCTTGACGTGCGACACAGCAAGGCTTCCAGTGAGAACGAACAGTTGGGGCTGGTCCTTGAGACCGGGCAGGGTTTGCGGCTGGTCTGTGTGCAGATTGCCGGTCTGATTGCCCGAAGGATCCACTGTTATGTTGATGCCGGGGACAGTCTGAATCGGGGGGAACGCTACGGTATGATCCGTTTTGGATCGCGCCTTGATCTGTTTCTGCCGAGTGAGGTGACGCCGCTGGTTGCGGTGGGAGAGATCACCGCTGCCGGAGAGACCCCCCTTGCCCGCTTGCCGCAGGATGCCGACAAGGAGCGATAAAGATGGAGCCATCTGAACAAGCTGTCCAGCCTCCTGGCCGATCCGAAAACATCAGACGCGGTATCTATATTCTGCCCAATCTGATCACTGCCGGCAGTCTGTTTGCAGGCTTTTACAGCATGGTAGCAACCCTGAATGGTAACTATGCCTCGGCTGCGGTCTGGATCTTTGTTGCGGCCATCTGCGACGGACTGGATGGCAAGGTGGCGCGCCTGACCAACACCACCAGTCAGTTCGGGGTTGAGTTTGATTCGCTGGCTGACCTGGTTGCCTTCGGAGTGACACCGGGGTTGATGATGTACGCCTGGGCGCTCAAGCCGTTCGGTCGGCTGGGATGGTTGGCGGCCTTTCTGTTCGTGGTCTGCGGGGCACTGCGACTGGCCCGCTTCAACGTGCAGGTGTCAACGGTGGAGAGTAAACGTTTTGTGGGGCTGCCGATACCTGCTGCAGCCTGTATGGTGGCCTCCACTGTGTTGCTGTTCACCCACTTCGGGTGGCCCAGCTCTTACAAAAAACTGGCTATCCTGGTGCTGATCTATCTGCTGGCCTTTTTGATGGTTTCCAGTATCAAGTTTTATTCGTTTAAAGATCCGGAGCTGATCAAGCGCCAGCCGTTCGGTTTTCTGGTGCTGGCGGTGGTGCTGCTGATCATTATCGCGGCAGAGCCGGCTATTATGATGTTTGTCATCATGCTTGCGTATGTGCTGTCAGGCCCGGTGGGGTGGCTGGTTACCTGGCCGCGGCGCAGGCGGCTTGAAAAGGCGATCCACAAAGGGCATGAAGAGCAGCAGCATTACTCCGGCAGCTTGTGAATGACAGCGGAAACGTCGTCCGGACTCAGTTCAAGCAAGGCATAGGAGAGAAACGGTGCCCGTCCCCAGAGGGTACCGGGATTGATCAGCCAGATACCGTCGTAGTATTCCACCATGGCCTGGTGGGTGTGTCCGTACAGCACAACGGTAGCGTCACAACTCCTGGCCCGTTCGATCAGTTGTGCCAGCCCCAGCTTGACGCCGTACCGGTCTCCGTGACAGAGCAATAGACGTGTTTCTGCCAGGGTTTCAAGCCGCTCACGCGGGGATAGTGAGCCATAGTCGCAGTTCCCGGCAACCTGCAGCACCGGAACGTCCTCAACCGCTGCCAGTATGGCCGCGTCGTCCTCGCCATCCCCCAGATGGACAATGGCATCAATCTGTCCGGCCAGTTCCCGGGCCTTGTGCAGATTGTCCTGATTGCCGTGTGAATCTGAAACCACCAGAATACGCATATCGCCTGTTCACCTCATGAAGCGGCTCTGAGCCGCAGGAGCCTGTGATGTCTGTAAAGAAAATAGTCCTGATCGTTGTCGGTTGTTGTTTCGGCTTGATGGTGCTGTTTATCGGCAGTTTTCTGCTGGCAGGCCTGGTGTTCAGGGGGAACCCGCAGGGATACGGCAATACGCCCGGTGTTGGCCTGGTTGAGGTCAAAGGGATGATCACCGATTCAAAGGAGCCGATCCGTCAGTTGCGCCACTTCCTCAAGGCAGAACAGGTCAAGGCGGTGGTCTTGCGGGTTGATTCACCTGGTGGAGTGGTTGGCCCGTCCCAGGAAATTTACGAAGAGGTGCGCAAGCTGGCTGCCAAAAAGAAGGTGGTGGTCTCCATGGGTAGCCTGGCCGCCTCTGGCGGCTACTACATTGCTGCCCCTGCCACGCTGATCTATGCCAATCCCGGTACCATCACCGCCAGCATCGGCGTGCTGATCAAGTTTTCCAACCTTGAGGGGCTGTTCAGCAAACTGGGGGTCAGCTCCGCTACGATCAAGACCGGTACCTACAAGGATGCCGGAGCACCTGACCGCCAGCTGTCAGCCGAAGATCGGGCCATGTTTCAGTCGCTGATCAACAGTACCCATGAACAGTTTGTCCGGGCCGTTGCCGAAGGTCGCAAGCTGCCGATCGACGAGGTCCGCAAAATTGCCGATGGCCGGGTACTTTCGGGGGAGCAGGCCAAAGAAGTCAAGCTGGTTGACCGCCTGGGCAACCTGCAGGATGCCATCGAAGAGGCCGGACGGCTGGCCGGTATCAGCGGCGAGCCGGAGGTGCTGCTGCCTCCCAAGAAAAAGGTGAACTACCTGGAGCTTTTGGCCGGTGGCGCTGAAGAAAAGTTCAACGGCGCCATCAATCGTGCGGTCGGCCGCGGGCTGCAGGTGGTGTACGAGTAGTTGTTGCCGTCTACTGGATAAAGCACCCCGAAAGGCTACTTGCGTTTCTGCAGCCGTTTGTGCGCCTCAAGCAGGATCCGCTCCGTGGTCTCCCAGTTGATACAGGCATCAGTGATGGAGACACCGTGCCTGAGCTGTGAATGATCAGCCGGCACCTTCTGGTTGCCTTCTTCCAGGTTGCTCTCAATCATCAGGCCGGAAATTGATTGATTGCCTGCGGTCACCTGACTGACAACCTGATCCAGCACCTCAGGTTGCCGCTTGAAATCCTTGTTGG
>DIUB01000165.1 GCA_002422265.1 Geobacter sp. UBA6169 | reverse complement strand
CCCTCAGCCCGCCTGACCACAAAATCACCGGATCGTTCCAGTTCAGTGCAGACCCTGCCGTGTCGCAGATCATCAAAACAGACCGTCCGGCCATTGGTCAGCAGCCGCCAGGCTCGCGGCTCTCGTCCGGCTGCCAGACCGTTGCGGCAGGTACCGGGGTAGGGGATCTCTTCGCCGGGGTGGGGGGCTGAGGCGCTGCGGGCGATCTCGGCCCGGCTGCAGCCGCAGGGATAGAGATGCCCTGCGGTGCGCAGCTGTTCGAAAGCCGCGGTATAGGCAGCCGTGTTGTTGCTCTGGCGGGTTATGGGGCCGTCCCACTGCAGGCCGAACCGCTCCAGGGTGCGCAGGATGTCATCTTCAAACTGCTGACGGCAACGGTACCGGTCCAGGTCATCAATCCGCAGCAGCCACGATCCGCCGCAACTTTTGGCCAGCAGCCAGCTCCCCACCGCCGCNNTTAATACAGAAAACCGAACAGCCATAACGGCAGCTTGTTCCTGAATCCGACCTCAATAGCATCAGACACGACGAAAGCGTCATCCATACCGCTTATCTGCCTGAATGACTTGCCCTTGCCCCCAATTTCGAAAGTGTACCTGGATTGGACGATAAAATCTCCGCGACCGGAAAGTTCAATACTGTTTTCCACCAGACTTGGATGGCGGGACGTGGCATTTCTGATCTGGTTAACAAAAAACAGTTCCCGCACGGTGCCGGTATTCACCTTGTCGGTAATGGCATGCATCAGGTTGCTGTTCTCAAGCAGGATCTTTTCAGGTTTGGTCAATACCTCGTAGCCTCGCCCTTGCGAACGGACCAGATTTAACAGTCTGGCATCCTGTAACCGCTCAAGATATTCGTACAGTCGTGGTCGTGAGATAGCAGTCGCCTCAGCCAGTTTGGCAATGTTGGGTACAAACGGCACGCCGGTTGCCAGTAGATACAGCAGTTTTTTGATCTTGGAGATCTGGCGAGGTTCAACCCGGTTCACACAGGGGAGATCAACCTCCAGTATGTGGTTGATGACTTCTCGAACCTTTTGCAGATAAAACGACTCTCCTTCAAGAAAGAAGGGGTAGCAGCCCATCTGCAGGTAGTCATGAAAGAGACGAAGCGGCTTGATCTCCCTGCAGAGATCAGCGGCGATCTGCTGGTGATCGGCAAGTATCTCTTCCAGTGTATGTGCCGGATAGGTTCTGTTCGTGCTGAAGTTGATATACTCGCGCAGGGACAGGCAGTGCAGGTTGAAGATGATTGCCCGTCGTGAAAGGTCGGCCTTCTGTCTGGCAATCTGCAGCAGGCTGGAACCGGAAAAAACAACCTGCAAGTCGGGCAGGGTGTCATAGATAGCCTTGATATGCTGTGACCAGTCCTGGTACTTGTGAACCTCATCCACCAGCAGCAGTTCTCCACCCAGTTGGTGAAACTCACGGGCAAATGCAAAAAGGTCGTGGGCCTGAAAAAAAGGGCTATCAACAGAAATATACAGCGCCTTGTCACTGGCCCCGTAGCGTTCCTTGACATGCTGAAGCATCAGGGTCGTCTTGCCGGTTCCCCGAGCACCAAGAATGCCAATACAGCGTTCGTTCCAGTCTATCTGTGTGCAGAGATACCGTTTGGTCGGACTGATTGCACCAATCAGGCGCTGCTGTTCTCTCAATAAGTTTTCCATTGCATTCCCCGCTAAATTGTAAAACCGATTTTACATTTTATGCGTAAAAATGCAATGTATGTTTTCTAAAATAGCTTTGCGGATCCCACCTGCCATCAATAGACACAATACCTGAGCCGCACCCTGCTGCGACGTTGGACATCAGGCTGAGCAGATGTTTTTTGGTTATCAGGCACGTTCCCTGGCAATCAGCTGCCGGGCCAGTTCCAGCTCCTCATGCTTTGAGGCGATCTCATTATCCAGACGGGCAGCCAGGAGTCGCTCTTTCATGGAGCGAATTGCCGGCCCCGGCGCTATCCCCAGCTCCAGCAGCTCAGAGCCGCTGACCAGCGGTTTGACGGTCGTCAGGCGGGTCAGGTAGAGCGAGACCAGCCGCCTCAGTTCTTCCTGGCCGCTGCGGGCCAGGCCGTACAGCAGCAACTCAAGCGGCATCTCGTGCAACCAGGTATAGACCTTGCTGTTGGGGACTGTGCTGTTGCGGGCAGCTGCCTGCCGTAGTGACTGCAGCCGCTTCAGGGAACGGTGACGCTGGCCGAAGATTCGCTCCATCAGCCGTTCCGGCATGACCAGACGCCTGCAGGTCTCAAGGTAACATTCGGCATCCAGGCGATCGGTCAGGGCCAGGAACCAGACCGCCCACAGCTCAAGCGGTTTATCCAGGTACAGCAGGCGGTACCAGGCCAGTACCTGCTCCAGCTCGGCAAACAGCTGCTCACCGTCCGGGCCACAGCGCAGGGCCGGGTGGATACAGGGCAGCAGGTTCAGTTGCCCCATCCTGATAATGGCCGGTACCGGCGCCTGTTCGGTAAAGATACTGATCAGCTCCCCCTGAAGTCGCTTGCCGCCCACCCGTTCCACCAGGCCGGCGCGCACTGCCGAGCGGAGCAGTCCTTCGGTATGGGGTTCGATCTGGAAGCCGAGTCGCTGTTCAAAACGGACCGCCCTAAAGGCACGGGTGGGATCTTCCACAAACGAAAGATTATGCAAGACGCGGATGGTCTTGTTCTGCAGGTCGTGCTGACCGCCGAAGAAATCCAGCAGCAGGCCAAAGCGGCCGCTGTTCAGGCAGAGGGCCAGGGTGTTGATGGTGAAGTCGCGGCGGTAGAGATCGTGGCGCAGGGAGGCCCGTTCAACCGTGGGGAGCACCCCTGGCGATTCGTAGTACTCCAGCCGGGTGCTGGCCACATCCAGCTTGCGGTTGTCAGGAAAAATCAGTACTGCCGTGCCAAAGGCCTGGTGGGGGCGTACCCGGCAGCCCTGTTCCGTGCCAAAGGTTTCGGCAAAGAAAATACCGTCTCCCTCCACCGTGATATCCAGATCCAGATTGGTGACGTTCAGCAGCAGATCCCGCACAAAACCGCCCACGGCATGGACGGCCACCCCCAGCCGGTCACCGGCTGTTCCCACCTGTTCCAGCAGCTGAACCGTTGCTGCATCCAGACGCCGTCTGACCAGCCCGGCCAGATCCCGCTCGCGTGGTTCAGGTGAGAGCCGATCCAGATCATAGAGGGTCTCGCCGCCGGTATTGCTGCCGTGCAGGTGACGCAGCAGGTCGGTACGGGTCACCACGCCGGTCAGAACACCCTGGCGAAATACCGGTACAAAGCGCCGGTCACCGCCTACCATATACTCCATCACCGCACTGATGGGGGTCTCGGGGGTGGCGCGCAGTACCGAGGTGTGCATCAGCTCGGTGACCGGACGATCACCGAGGCCGTGGTAAACCGCCTTTTCCGCCACCTTGCGGGTGATGATTCCCAACAGCCGCTCATCCTGCAGCACCGGCATGGCGCTGTAGTTGTAGCGCACCAGCTGATCCCGCGCCCCCTGTACGGTGATTTCCGACGACACCGTGCAAACCGGTGCAGACATCACCTCTCCCACGGTGCGTCGTGGTCGCACCGCCAGCAGCAGGTTCCGCTCCAGTCTTTCAAGCACCGTGGAGAGGTTTTCCCCCTTGATGGTGGCCGAGGCTGCTGCGGCATGGCCGCCGCCGCCAAAGCTGCGCAGCAGCTCGCCCACATCAACCTCGGCAACCCTGCTGCGGGCCACCAGGTAGACCCGGTCGGCCATGGCCACGGCCAGCACCAGCAGATCCAGGTTCTCCATATCCCGCATCAAATGGGCCAAACCGGCAATGTCGGCCACATACCAGGGTCTGCTGGCATGGGCAACGGAAACCCGCACGCCGTTTACCTCGCTGGTCTTGAGGCTGGCCAGCAGGTCATGCAGCAATTCCACCTGCGGGGTGGTCAGTTCCGGTGACAGCAGTTCGTCAGCCAGGTGCAGCTGGGCGCCCTGTTCCAGCAGCCAGGCAGCGGCACGGTAGTCTTCAGGCGTAGTGGTGGGAAACAGCAGCCGTCCGGTGTCTTCGTGGATTCCCAGCAGCAGCAGGGTTGACTCGGCCGGGGTTGGTACGATACCCCGTTCCTGCAGCTCGGTGACCATGATGGTTGCCGTGGCACCAACCGGACGGATAGAGCCGCCATTGGTCTTGATGCTGTCTGCGGTTACGGGATGGTGGTCATAGATATGCACGTTCAGGTCAGGACGAAGCAACAGGTCGGCAAACCGGCCGATCCGGGAGGGCTGTTGACAATCAACAATGATCAGCCGGGTAACCGCTGTCAGTTCCACCTCCTTGGCGCGGGTCAGGGGCGGTAGCAGCTCCGGGTGACGGGCACAGAAGTCACGCAGGTTTTTTTCCTGGGAACCGGGAAAGGCCAGCAGTGCACCCGGATAGAGCCGCGCTGCCGCTGCCAGGGAACCCAGACAGTCAAAATCGGCATTCAGGTGCGTGGTAATCAGATCCATGGTTTCAGCGTCCGGCCAGCCTGCTCTCCCAGCGCCAGGCATCCTCCACTATGGTTTGCAGGCTGTCAAAGCGTGGCCGCCAGTCGGTCAGCTGTTTGATCTTTTCCGCCTGTGCGATCAGGCAGGCCGGGTCGCCGGGACGACGTCCTGCTTCAGCCACCTTGAAATCAACACCGCTGACCTGTTTGACCACCTCCAGTACCTCGCGCACGCTGCTGCCGCTGCCATAACCCACGTTGATGGCGGTTGATGCGCCACCCTTGTCCAGATAACCAAGGGCAGCCAGGTGAGCTGCGGCCAGGTCCTCGATATGAATGTAGTCGCGGATGCCGGTACCGTCCGGCGTGGGATAGTCCGTGCCGTAGATGGCAGCCTGCGGACGCTGGCCCAGGGCGGTCTGGCAGGCGATCTTGATCAGGTGGGTCGCCTCCGGGGTGCGTTGGCCGATCCGTGCCAGGGGGTCGGCCCCGGCCACATTAAAGTAGCGCAGGGCAACATACTTAAGTCCGTGGGCAGCCCCCACGTCACGCAGCATCCATTCGCTCATCAGCTTGGAGGTGCCGTAGGGATTGATCGGCAGCAGGGGGGATGCTTCCGAGGCGGTCCCCCCCTCGGGGAAACCGTAGACCGCTGCGGTGCTGGAGAAGATGAAGCGCTCAACGCCGTGTCGTACGCAGGCCTCCAGCAGCCCCAGGGTGTTGCGGGTGTTGTTGCCGTAATACTTGAGCGGCAGCGAGACCGATTCAGGCGCCACAATGGCTGCCGCAAAATGCAGTACGGTCTTGAACTTATGCTGTTGAAAGGCCGCATCCAGGGTTGCCAGATCAGCCAGATCAGCCTGAATCAGCGCTTCGTCGTGCAGCAAGGCATCACGGAACCCGGTGGAGAGGTTGTCATACACCACCACCCGGTGGCCTGCCTCGGTCAGCTGCCGAACCACATGGCTGCCGATATAACCGCAGCCGCCGGTAACCAGAATGGTGTCAGTCATAGGTTGATCCTTTGCAGGTAGGGTTGGATATTGCGGCGGGCCCGCTCCAGTCGTTCGCGGCTGTGGGCCTCCAGGGTCCAGACCGCGTCCGGTGCGTAGCGGTGCAGGAGCGAGGTGACCAGGGCAAAGTCGATCGTACCTTCCCCCACCGGCAGATGCTCGTCGGCCTGGCCGTGGTTGTCGTGCAGATGACCTTCGATAATCCGGTCTCCCAGCACAGCGAACCACTCTTCAAGGGATACGGTGGTGAACATATTGAAGTGGCCGGAGTCAAAACAGTGACCGAACAGTGTCGGATCCAGCTGCTGCAGTACCTGCTGCAGGGTGGACGGCTCTTCCTCAAAGATATTCTCAAGGGCAATCCGGCAGCCGGTTGGTCGGATGAGCGGTTCCAGCTCCTGCCAGAAGGCCACGCTGTTGGCGACCCAGCCCTCAACGGCAGAACCGTAGGTGAGACGGCTGTAGCCCGGATGAAATACGACCACCCGTGCCTGCAGGGTTGCGGCCAGCGCAAGGGTTTGCTCAACCCGTGTACGGGTGGTTTCACGCACCATCCGGTCAACCGAGCCGGGGTTGAGATCCATAAAGGCTGCATGGATGGTGCAGGATAGATTGTTGGCTGTCAGCTCTTCTGCCAGCTGTGAGATGTCATGCGGTCTGATTGTATCAAGGGATTCGGCCGGCAGATACAACTCCGGGTTGATCCGTTCCTGCAGCAGGTAGGCGCGGTGTTCGTCAAGCCTGTTCCAGGGGAGGTGGCAGCAGAGCAGACTGGGCATGTAGAGGCCTTTCATAACGTACTTTGGCACAACCTACTATCAGCACGGTTAATTTTCAAGCAGCTTTGGTCGCTTTGCTACAGGAACCACGCAGTTTTTGTAGGACTCTGCCGATGATTGCATTGACAAATGGTGCATACTGTATACAATTAAATACACCCCCTGATGGAGCTGAAATTGACCATGAAACGTATAAAAGAAAAGCACTTGACCTTGCGTGAAAAAATACTGGAGAGCATGCGGGATGCCATTATTTCCGGTGCCATCACCTCAGGCAGCCGGGTCTCCGAGCCTGAGCTGGCCGAACGGTTCGGCATCAGCCGTACACCGATACGGGAGGCGTTTCGGCAGCTTGAGTCTGAAGGCTATCTGAAGGTTATCCCGCGCAAGGGTGCGGTGGTGAGCGCCTTTACCCAGAAGGATGTTGAGGAGTTTTACGCCATCAAGAGTATCCTGGAGGGATATGCGGCAAAGCTGGCCTGTAGCAGATTGAGCGAAAAGGATATAGACAAGCTTGAGACGATCAACGAGCGGCTGGCAGAACTGTGTGCCCTGGGAGATATCAAGCAGTTTTTCAAGGTTCATAACGATTTTCATGATCTGTTCATCAAGGCTGCAGACAATGAGAAGCTGCGGGAGATGATCAGCCTGCTGGTGACCCGTTTCCAGCGGCTGCGTATGATGTCGCTCTCGCAGCCGGGGCGGATGGCGGTGTCGGTGCAGGAACACCGCAAGATCATCCAGGCCTTTCGGGATCGAAGCTGCGATGATGCCGAGCTGCTGGTGCGTAAGAATGCCGAGCTGGGTGGCCGGGTACTGTTGGATGAAACGGCCTGCAGACCTGGTCAGGCCATGGACCTGTAGGTGATGCCGTGAGTAGCGCACAATCAGACAGCAGGCAGCGCCTGCCTAAAGTGGATAAGGTGCTTGCCTGGCCTGAGGTGGCAGCACTGCAGGCCACCACCACCCATACCGGTCTCAAGTCGGCGGTGCGTGTAACGCTTGAGCTGCTGCGGCAACAGCTTGCTGAAGATCCGACCGTGGATCTCGCTCCCGCACTGATTGTCTCGCTGGTGCTGAACCAGATCCGGGCGGCTGAGGCCCCCAGTCTGCGTCGGGTGATCAACGGCAGCGGGGTGGTGGTACATACCAATCTGGGACGTTCACCCCTGGCTGCATCAGCCGAGCAGGCCTTGCTGGAGACTGCCTGGGGCTACAGCAACCTCGAATTCGATCTTGATAGGGGTGAGCGTGGTGAGCGGTATGTCCATATTGAACGCCTGTTGTGTGAGCTGACCGGCGCTGAAGCGGCTCTGGTGGTTAATAACAACGCTGCTGCGGTGATGCTGGCCCTGACGGCCCTTGCTTCAGGGCGTGAGGTGATTGTCTCCCGTGGTGAGCTGGTAGAGATCGGCGGATCGTTCCGGATTCCTGAGGTGATGCGCCAGAGCGGTGCCAGGCTGGTTGAAGTGGGCAGTACCAACCGGACCCATCCCCGTGATTACATCAGTGCGGTAACTGAACAGACCGCGCTGCTTTTGAAGGTGCATACCAGCAATTTTGCCGTGGTCGGTTTTACTGCCGAAGTGGGCACCGAGGCCATGGTACGGATCGGTCGCGAAGCCGGTGTGGCAACCCTGGTTGATGCCGGCAGCGGCTGTCTGCTGGACCTCTCCCGCTTTGGTGTCTCCGGAGAGCCGACGGTACAGCAGTACCTGAAGGCTGGTGCCGATCTGGTGACCTTCAGCGGTGACAAACTGTTGGGTGGCCCTCAGGCTGGACTGATTGTCGGACGGCGCGATCTGGTTGATCAGCTGAAGCGGCATCAGTTGTTGCGGGCTCTGCGGATTGACAAGTTGACCCTGGCAGCCCTTGAGGCTACCTTACGTCTGTACCGGGATGAGCGGACGGCCCTGACGGAGATACCGACCCTGCGAATGCTGACCATGTCACTGGATGAGCTGTCGGTAAAGGCCCGTCGGATGCAGCGACGTTTGCGTGCCCTGCTGCCACGGCGAATCAGCCTGACGTTGCGTGACGGCATGTCCAGCCCCGGTGGCGGTTCATATCCGTTGTTGCAGCTGCCCAGCAGACTGATTGAAGTGGCGGTTGACCGCATCGCTTCCCATCACCTTGAAGAACTGCTGCGCAGCACCACGCCGCCGGTGGTGGGACGGTTGCACAAGGACCGCTTTTTGCTGGATGTCCGCACCTTGCGTGATACTGATCTGCCGCTTCTGGCTGATGCGTTGCGCCAGGCTGCCGAGGCGGTGCCATGAACAGCCCCCGTGTCTTTGCCGTGGTGCCGGCCGCCGGAATGGGCAAGCGGATGGGTGCCTCCATCAACAAGCAGTACCTGCAGCTGGGTGGCATGCCGATTGTTGCCCGCACCCTGCAGGTGTTGCAGCAGAGTCCGTTGCTGGCCGGTATCATGCTGGTTACCCCGGCAGAGGAGATACCCTACTGTCGCAGCCAGGTGGTGGAGGCCTATGGTCTGACCAAGGTGCTGGCGATTGTGCCTGGTGGTGCAGAGCGCCAGCACTCGGTCTTGAACGGACTCACAGCCCTGCGTGACCATGCGGCAGACGATGATATTGTGCTGATCCATGATGGGGTGCGCCCCTTTATTGATGAGGATCTCCTGCAGCGCTCCATCCATCTGGCGGGTACGGGGGTGGGTGCCCTGGTGGCGGTGCAGGCCAAAGATACCATCAAGGTGGTGCAGGGCGGTGTGGTCGTTGCGACGCCGGACCGTGCCACGCTCTGGCAGGCCCAGACACCCCAGACCTTCCGGTACGGGCAGATTCTGGAAGCCCACAGGCAGGCCGCAGCCGAGCAGTTTCTGGGAACTGACGACTGTTCGTTGCTGGAACGCATTGGGGGCGTTGTTGCCATTGTGTCGGGCAGTTACCGTAACATTAAAATCACTACCCCTGAAGATCTTGTACTTGCAGAGGCATTCTTGTGTGAGAAGGAAGGAACCGAACCATGCCGGGACGTAAACAGATCCTGATCGTGGAAAATACCGCCGGTGCAGCCGGTCTTGCGTTTCAGTTGCTGGAGGATGGCCCCTATGATCTCCATCTTGCAGTAAGCTGCGTCGATGCACGGGCACTACTTGAGAAAAAACGGATAGACGCCATTTTGCTCGGCTCCCCTGCCCATGATGCCTGCCTGCCTTCCCTTGATCATCTGAAAGAGAGTTGCTCAGACCCGGCGGTGATTGCTCTGCTGGATGCCAATGAACATGAGCGGTATCTTGCCTGTCATAAAGAAGGGGCGCTGGACTGCCTGATGGCCCCCTTCAGCAGGGATCGGCTGATCAAGAGCCTTGAACGCTGTATGGCCATCAAATCGCTGGAGCGTGAACGGCTGGATTTCATCTCCATGCTCTCCCATGATCTGAAAAATCCGATCACTGCGGCCATCGGCTCCGTTGACCTGGTGCGCAGCAGGCGCTTGGGCATGCTGAATAGCGAGCAGGAAGAATACCTGCAGTCAGCCATTGAAAGCTGCAATGAAGTGGTGGCAATGATCGATAACCTGCTTGACATCCATCGTCATGAGGCAGGCAAAATTACCTTCAGTATGGTGCCGACCAACCTTGCCGAACTGGTTCGGCATGTTGCCAATGGATTTAGAGGCGTGGCCAAACAGGCCCAGCTCCAGCTTCAACTGCTGATTGATGACAAGCTGCCGCTTCTGCCGATTGACCGAGCCAAGTTTTCCCGGGTGATTGCCAATCTGCTGACCAATGCTGTAAAATTTACGCCCAACCTGGGAGAGATTCAGCTTTCCTGCTGCAGTGGGGTATCGGCTGACTCACAACCGTCAGTCATTATCCAGATAAAGGATACGGGAAACGGCATAGCCGATGTGGATCTGCCGCTAATTTTTGATCGATTTGTGCAGGCTCGTAACCAGTGCAACCGGGGGAGTGGTGGCAGCGGACTGGGGCTTGCTTTTTGCAAGATGGCCGTTGAGGCCCATGGCGGGACCATTACTGTTGAGAGCTGCGAAGGGGCAGGCAGCACGTTTACGATTGTGCTGCCGTTCCCCTGAGAGCAAAGGAGAGCTGTTATGCCGGTACGTCTGTTGATTGCGTTGCTGTTGCTGCTGACACTGGGGCTTTGCCCCGCTACCGCATCAGCTGTTGACCTGAGCAAGGCCGTGAAGATCGGCAACGGCCCCAAAGCGGTGATTGAATTTACCGACCCTGATTGTCCGTTCTGCCGTAAGGCATCAGCCTATTTCAAGGCGCGCAGCGATGTGACCCGCTACGTCTTTTTCAGTCCGCTGCCGACCCACCCCCATGCCCGTCAGAAGGTGCAGTACATCCTGTCCGGAACTGACAGCGTACAACTCTACCAGCAGGTAATGTCGGGTGGTGTTGACCGGATGGATCCTGCCAGCTTGCCCATCACTCAACAGGGGCGTAAGCGGCAGGAGGAGCAGCACGCCATTGCCCGGAAAGTGGGCGTTGATGGTACCCCCACCTTCATGATTATGGGTCGAATCATAGAAGGGTTTGACCTGAAGAAGATTGAGGAACTGCTGGGGAAGTAATAAAGACTGGCAGGTGCGACGAGGTGCCGTGATCAGCAGCAGATCTGCGTAAGAATCAATGTGCTGGAATGCCGTCAGCCTGCCGGATCGTATCAGCAATCCAGGCATTCACACTTTTGCCGGATGCCTTGGCCATAGCAACAGCCTTGTCATGCAGTTCCTGCGGCAGCCGCAGGTTTAACCTTTCCGGAGCTTTTTTGTAGGGCGAAACCCCTTCTTCTGCGCACATTTCCATAAACACCTTCAGTGATGTTTCTCCTTCACGGCGAAGCCCCTCAATATCAGTGGCGTAAAAATCAGCACCGCCGTTCAGGCCGACAAATTCACCTCGAAACATATTGATTTCAGGGTCAAAAGAGATAACCGCCTTTACGCCATTTATTTCAAGGATGTTCATCATGGTGTTACTCCGTTTTCTTCCAGCCATTTGCGGATACTGGCCAGCGCCCCTTTGTCGGTATCAGGTGATGGATGGGGGCGATGAAACACCCGGCGCTCACCAAATAATCTGACACCAACCCGCGACCCCTCACGCTCCGAAATGTCAGCGCCAAGTTGTAACAGCAGCGCTTCAATGTCACCCCACTTTACATTGGCACTGGGTGGGTGACGAAAGATCGACTCAATAGTCTTTTGGTGTTTGCGTTCACAGAGAGTATGGTGCCATAAAGTGGCTCAGGCGTCAAGCCGTTGTGTCTGGCTTGGTCTGGCTTGTTTGACCGGGGCCACCTTTACGATGGATACGAATGCAACCAAAGAGCAGCAGAGGGCGTACGATCTTGTAGCCACGATCAGATGTAGACAGTAACGAAAAACAGGTTCAAGCTTATCATGCTGATATTAATCAGCTTTACTTGGAAGAGAGAAAGAACTTCAGTTTAAAATTGGCCTACACGGTTGCCATCTGTTGTCAATTCTACTTACCTTTAATACTCCAGCGGCATCGCCTTAACCTGCCTGGCCGTAAACACCGGCCCATCCTTGCAGACATAGATGTTACCCACATTGCAGCGGCCACACTTGCCCAGACCGCATTTCATCCGGTTTTCCAGGGTGGTGTAGATCGCTTCATCATCAAAACCCAGTTTCTCCAGCACCGGCAGGGTAAATTTGATCATGATCGGAGGGCCGCAGACCAAGGCTATCGTATTTTCTGCTGATGGTGCCAGTTCATCCAGTACGGTTGGTACGAAGCCCACTTTGCCGTCCCATTCTGGCCCATTACCACCCGGATCAACGGTCTTGACCAGCTTTACATCACTGCGCTCTTCCCATTCTCTCAGCTCCCTTTTGTAGACCAGATCAGCCTCAGTACGGGCGCCGTACACAATGGTGATATCACCAAACTTGTCACGCAGATCCAGACAGTTCCAGATCAGGGTCCGCAACGGCGGCAGGGCAATGCCACCGGTTATAAACAACAGGTTCCTGCCAAAGAACTGCTCGATCGGAAAGGAGTTGCCGTAGGGGCCACGCACCCCCATGGTATCGCCAACTTCAAGCCGGCGCAGCGATTCAGTTACCCGCCCCACAGCCCGGAAGCAGCACTCAATATACCCCTTGCGAGTGGGTGATGAGGCGATGCAGAAGGTGGATTCACCTGCCCCAAAGGCTGAATACTCGGCAAACTGACCGGCCCGGAAACTGAAGTTCTCCCGCAGCTGTTCATCCTGAAATACCAAACGCAGAGTACGGACATCAGGGGTCTCGTCAATCACCTCTTCAACAGTCGCAAGATAGGGAAGGTAGATATTTTTGTTCTCGCACATAGACTGCCTATCCCTTTTCCTGGATTTCTTCCAGCACTCCGGCAATATCGATCCCCACCGGGCAGACCCGGATACAGCGTCCGCAGCCGGTGCAGAGTGTTTGGCTGAATTTGTCGTTGTAGTATTTGAACTTGTGCATGATCCGGTTGCGGTAACGCTTGGGCTGCAGATCACGGGGATTGTGGCCGGAGGCATGGTTGGTGAACTTTGAAAACCCGCAGGCATCCCAGAATTTACGCCGCTTACCGGTCTTTTCCGATCCTTCGTCAACAATATCAAAACAGTGACAGGCCGGGCAGACAAAGGCACAGGCCCCACAACCGACACAACGGGTCGCAATACCGTCCCAGACCGGGTCTTCAAAGTGTTCATCCAGCCAGGCCTTGATCTTCTTCAGGTCAAGCCGGTTCGGCTCAGGCTGCGTTAACGGTACCGTTGCCGTACCGTCAGGCTCGCTGAAACGATCCTTCCAGACATCAAGAAATGCCTCACCCTTCTTACTCTGGCTGGCAGCCACAAAACCGCCCCCTTGCAGCGGAGTCAGCATCAGGTCCGCACCTTTGGGATCATTTGGAGAAAGACCGACTGCCGTACAGAAACAGGCATCATCTGAGGTGGTACAGGCCAGACCGATGATGGTGGTTTTGGACCTGCGCTCCAGAAAAAACTGATCCTTGTAATCCCAGGAGAATACCGCATCCAGCACCGGTATGGCTGCGGCATCGCAGGGACGCACACCGATCAGCACGGTCTCGGGAAAACGGTCCGGCGTGATATCGGTCAACTGAACCTGCTGCCCCTCTTTCCGGTATTCAAGCAGATCCTCGCAGACCGGAAAGAACGCCTCTTTTACCGACCGGCGCGGCAGTTCATCCACCACCAGATCCGAGGCAGAGGAGAGCGGTTCATACAGCACCGTACTGCCGGATCTTCGCGGCCCCACCACCCGTTGGCCCTTGAGCAGCAGGCTGTCCAGTAAGAGACGAAAATTTGCTTCGCTAATCTGTTTCTGCATAGTCAGTAACTTTCCCTAACGGATAAACGACTGATCATCATGTTCATCAAAACTGTTTAACGGCCCCTTGTCTCGCACCTCAAAACCGGCCTCGCTGTTAAACAGCTCTTTGAGCTCCCTGGCCATCTTGCGGTTCAGCAGGTTGAGCGGTATATCCATGGGGCAGGCCCGTTCACACTCGGCACAAC
>DIUB01000168.1:37516-43771 GCA_002422265.1 Geobacter sp. UBA6169 | reverse complement strand
CCGCCTCGGGGAGGGTAAGCAGGTAGTCAAAGCGTGCCTCAGGGGCAAGGTAGAGGATGCCGTCAGCGTGGTAGGCGGCCGGTTCGTCCACCCGGCTGCCGCGCCTGGACGAGGCCCCGGCCGCTTCGAGCTTCTGGTGCTGGGCGGTAAAGCGTACCTCGGCAAAACGCAGGAAGATCAGGCCGAGGATCGGGCCGGAGTATTCCTGGGCCTTGAGGCCTGAGTTGGCGCGGAACTGGTCGGCGGCATCCCAGAGGTTTTTTTCAAGGGTG
This sequence comes from Geobacter sp. UBA6169, assembly GCA_002422265.1. Lineage (GTDB taxonomy): Bacteria > Desulfobacterota > Desulfuromonadia > Geobacterales > Pseudopelobacteraceae > Trichlorobacter. The sequence goes on along the minus strand of DIUB01000168.1, from coordinate 43,499 downwards.
GCGGTGGCAGTGTCTTTCTCAGTTGGGGCGATCCAGTGCATGGTCAGTGGTTTCTCTTGTCTTCCGGAGGAGTGCCGTCAATTTTTACTACATAACAACTCTGAATATGCCTCTTTCTAATTTCATTCTACGCCGCCAGCGGCAACGGGTGTACCTCACGCTCCAGCCGGCCCTGCAACTGCTCCAAGGCCATTTCCATGTCGTAGTGCGACTGCAGGTTCATCCAGAATTGGGCCTCCATATTGAAGTAAAGTCCCAACCGCAGGGCAGTATCAGCAGTGATGGCTCGCCGGCCCAGCACAATCTCGTTGACTCGCCGGGCCGTGACACCGATATCCTTGGCCAGCCGGTACTGGCTGATCCCCATCGGTTCCAGAAACTCCGTCATCAAGATCTCGCCGGGATGGATTGGTGCAAAATCGCGTTGTGCCATGGCTAATCACCCTTTTCGTATCCTCACAAGATAATATCGTCAAGCGATAACATCGATATCACCTAAAGCTGCAACTGCCCATTATCAATAATAATCTCCTGACTGCCGTCAGCCATCACCAGGGTCACGGTGGGCTGGTAGAATACGTAATCCTCATGGAACGGTGCTGCCACCGTGCCGCCGAAGCCGGTGTTGTCTCCCAGGGCCAGGTGGATGGTGCCCAGGATCTTCTCGGCCTCCAGCACGTTGTCCGGGCGGCTGGCCTTGTCGTTGGTGCCGATCCCCAGCTCGGCCAGGTTGCGGCAGTTGTCGTTTTCGGCAAACCGCGCCTCCAGGCGCTGCCGCAACGGATCATCACCATCAATCCGCACCACCTTGCCATCAGCCACCGTCAGGGTCAGGGGGCTGGTGAGCTTCGCGGTGGGACCCCACTCGATCACCATGGTGCCGTGGCTCTCCCCCTCCAGCGGCGCCAGGTATGCCTCACCAGCCGGCAGGTTGCCAAAGGCACCTTTGGCGGTCAGCAGGCCGTCATCCCCTTCAGCGTGGCGCCCCTGTTTGCAGATATGCATGGCCGTACCGTTGGGGCACTCCACATAAACCCACTCGGCCCGGTTGACCGCCTCCACCAGTTTTGCTGTGCGCGCTGCCAGGGCATGCCAGTCAACGGTCATGGAGGTGCCGAACATCTCCGGATCAAAGTGGGGCAGCGAAGCAAAACGGGCCTCAGCATGGCAGGACAGCTTGCGAAAGTTGGTGTGGCTGGTGGAGTTATTGGACAGGGCAATAATAATATCGGCCACGGACTGTTTGTTGTTCAGCACGATCTGCCGGGCATGCTCCAGACCGGCAGCATCAATACGTTTATCCAGCAGCGGATCCATCAGACCGGCTGCCTCCAGCTGCTCAATGACCGTATCGCCGAAAACCGCCGACCAGAGCATACGGGGAGGCTCAACCCCTGATGCTGCGGTGGCAGGAAAATCACAGAACGCAGCATTGCCGTACTGTTGGTCGGCAAAGGCAGCAAGCTCTCTGGCAGTCTGGTGCAGACGGGTACGGCGGTCACGGTCGCTCTCGGTAATGGATTCATCACCACGAATCAGATCACTGAAAACCAGGATCTTCTCGCCGCTTTGATAGCCCATGTTGATGCTGAATAATGCATTAAATGCGGTTTGATATACGGTCATGACTGTAGCTCCTCCGTTTATAAATGAGCCAGCACCCTACCACAAAAACAGGCGAAAGTGCTGGGACAGTATGCGGAATATATGATTTTTTTCCCTTGATTTCAGCTGAACGGTTATGGTAAGCAGGCATACTGTATACAATTTTGGGGATGCTTTTGTTAGTTAAAATAACTACTTAACCAATAGAAATGATTAAAGTTTTGCTGTTTCCCGGAGGTGGCTGTGGCACAGGTGGTTTTTTCAACATGGGGAGGTTCTGTTGTTGACAACAGAACCATAAGCGGCGAGCCTGCAACTGCAAGCTTCCGCCTGCCGGTGGCCTTTGACGGCCAGCAACCATTGCGGGCCTTTATGGGCTGGGACGGCTTGATTGTCTTTGACAAGGATGTTGATGTGCCGGCAATGGCTGCCGAATACATGCAGCGGGTACAGACCCTGTTCTGCTGCGGCAAATGCACCCCCGGCAAAAAGGGGACCAAGGTGCTGGCCGACCTGCTGCAGAAGGTGACCAAAGGTGAGGCCAAGGCCGGTGACCTGGATCAGGTGGCTGACCTGCATGCCCTGCTGCAGAACTGCAAATGCACCCTCTGCCCCAGCTCAACCAAGCCGGTGCTGGATGCCGTAAGCCACTACCGCGCCGACTTTGAAGCGCTGTGTGACGGCAGCCGCAAGCCGAAGAACGAGAAATACCTGCACAAGATCACCGCCCCCTGCATTGACAAGTGTCCGGCCCATATCGATATCCCCAAATATGTTGAAGAGATCAAAAATTACCAGTACGCCGAGGCATTGGCCACCATCCGCGAGAACATGCCGCTGCCGGCTGTCTGCGGCCGGGTCTGCCCGCACCCCTGCGAAACCGCCTGCCGTCGCAAGAATGTGGACAGCGCCATCAATATCATGGTGCTGAAGCGAACCGCTTCTGACTATGAGTGGATGCACAAGCAGCAGCATCCTGCCAATACGGCCAAGATGAAGGACAAGACGGTCGGTATTGTGGGCGCCGGTCCGGCCGGTCTGGCTGCCGCTTACTATCTGGCCCTGCAGGGGTACCGCAGCACCATCTATGAGGCACTGCCGGAAGGATACGGCGGCGGCATGGTGGCAGTCGGCATTCCGGCCTACCGGATGCCCCGTCATATCCTGCAGCGTGATATCGACATTATCCAGTCCATGGGTGTTGAGATTGTTTATAACTGTCGGGTCGGCCAGGACATCTCCCTGCCTGAGCTGAAGGCCAAACACAACGCCGTATTCCTGGCCCCCGGCGCCCACCGTTCCAAGCCGATGGGGGTTGAGGGAGAGGATAAAGGCTACAAAGGGTTCCTGACCGGCGGTATCGACTTCCTGCGTGAAGCCTACATGGGACGCCCCACCGGCATGGGCAAGAAGGTCTGCGTGGTGGGCGGCGGTAACACTGCCATTGACTGCGTCCGGGTTGCCCTGCGTGAAGGGGCTGAGGAATCCGTCCTGCTGTATCGTCGCTCCCGCAAAGAGATGCCGGCTGACGTGTGGGAAGTGGATGGCGCTGATGAGGAAGGGGTCAAGTTTGAGTTTCAGGTGCTGCCCACCAAGATTATCGTTGATGCCAATGAGCAGGTAACCGGTGTTGAATGTGTACGGATGGCCATGGGTGAGCCTGATGCATCCGGTCGCCGTCGTCCTGAGCCAGTACCGGGCAGTGAGTTTGTGGTTGAGTGCGATACCGTTATCCCGGCCATTGGCCAGGACCCTGACCTGGGCTTTATCCCCCCGGACATGGGGATCGACATTACCAAGTGGAACACCGTGGTCACCAAGTATCTGCCGTTGAAGGATGCAGCCGGCAAGGCCCTGAACGACAGCATGGGCAACCCGCTCTCCCGCACCCTGATCACCGACTGTGATGGTGTGTTTGCCGGTGGCGATGCCGAGATCGGCCCCCTGACCGTGGTGGCCTGCATCGGCAATGCCCACCGCGCTGCCAGCGTGATCCAGCGCTACCTGGAAGAAGGCAAGGCCTATCTGACCGAGCAGGAGATATTTGAAGACCTGCTGACCTATCTGGGTGTGTATGACAAGAATGAGCCGGTGGCCTGGCTTGATTCGGCTGATCGCGCCAATCAGAACGAGATCCATGGCAGAGAGCGGGCTGCAAAGGGTAACTATCAGGAAGTGGAACTGGGCTTTGCCGATTCTACAGCCCAGGCCGAGGCAGACCGCTGTCTGCGCTGCTACCGCATGGCCATGGTTACCCTGTAGCGAAACGGCTCTTTTCCGTTCTGAGTAAACAAATTTAACAGCATAGGATACAAGCAATGGCACACACTGAATGCTGCGATACAAACAAGACCATCACCCTGACCATTGACGGCCAGGATGTGCAGGTTCCTGCCGGGGCCACCATCCTTGAGGCTGCCCAGAAGCTGGGGATCACGATCCCGACCCTCTGCTGGCTGGAGAAGATCTCCACCACCGGCGCCTGCCGGGTCTGTGCCGTCCATGTGGAAGGGGTCGCCCGCCCCATGACCGCCTGCAACACCCCGGTCAAGGAAGGGATCAAGGTGACCACGCAGTCGCCGGAGCTTGAGACGATCCGCAAAAAGACCATGGAACTGATGCTGGTCAACCACCCGCTGGATTGTCCGGTCTGCGATGCAGCCGGTGAGTGCGATCTGCAGGACACCTGCTACGGCCTGCAGGTTGCCAAGCAGGAATACAGCGCCGATCTGGAGCGGCTGCCGATACGTTATGACTGGTCGCTGCTGGAGAGTGATCCCAACCGCTGCATCCTCTGTGAAAAGTGTGTCAAGGTCTGCCGTGAGATCACCGGCGTTGGCGCTATCGAAACCCAGTCCTGCGGTGACCGGGCACTGGTGGAGACCATCTCCGGCAAGCCGTTGGATTGCGACTTCTGCGGTAACTGTATCGCAGCCTGCCCCACCGGCACCCTGATCAGCAAGCCGTTCAAGTTCGCCGGACGCCCCTGGGCCTTTGAAGTCAAAGAGGGCATCTGCGGCTTCTGTTCCTCCGGCTGCCAGATTGAATACCACCTGCAGAACGGCAAAGTAGCCCGGGTCACCAGTGACGACAGCACCTACAACAACGGCAACCTCTGTATCAACGGCCGTTTTGGCTACAGTGCCTTTACAGCTGCCGAGCGTCTGACCCAGCCGCTGATCAAGGGGGTTGACGGCCAGCAGAAACCGGCTTCATGGGATGCGGCCCTTTCTGCCACCGTGTCCGCCACCAAGGAGATCGTGAGCAAGTATGGCGCTGCCAGTGTGGCAGGCATTGCTTCCCCCCGAGCCACCAACGAAGAAAACTACCTGTTTGCCAAGCTGATCAAAGAGACCATCGGCTCCCCCAACCTGGATTCCGAGGCCCGTCTCGGCTATGCCCAGGCCCAGGAGCTGCAGACACGGATGATCGGCATGACCGGTGCCACCAAACCGATGGACGCCCTGGAGCAGGCCGGCTGCATCATTGTGCTGGGCTCTGATCTCAAGGCAGAGTCAGCCGGTTTCGGCTACCGGGTCATCAAGGCAGCCACCAAGCGTGATGCACGACTGGTGGTCGCCTCGGCCCGTCCTACCTCGCTGGATAAGTTTGCCAACAACGCCCTGCGCTACAAAGTCGGTTCTGAAGGGTTTGTGGCTCTGGGTCTGGCCAAGGCAGCCCTCAACCAGGGCAAGACCGTAGCAGCTGAAGGGCTGGACGCGTTCAAGCAGGCCGTGGCTGCAATCAGTTTTGATCAGATCCAGGCTGCCACCGGTCTTGATGAGGCAGCCTACAGCAATGCCGTCTCCTTTATCCAGGGCAAGGTGGCTGTGGTCTACGGCCATGAATTCATCCGCAGTGCTGATGCGGCAGCTGCGGTTACCGGTGCGCTGAATCTGGCGATTCTGACGGCTGCTGATCTGTACCCGATTGACGAGAAGAACAACACCCAGGGAATGCTGGATAGCGGTGTCATGCCCGGCACCAACGGCAAAGACCTGTTCGGCATTATTGACGCCATTGACAAAGGCGACATCCGCTGCCTGTTTGTCATGGGCAGCGACCTGCTGCAACTGCCCAATCGTACGAAAGTGGCTGCGGCCCTGCAGAAGCTGGAATGTCTGGTGGTGCTGGATCTGTTCCCCACCGCAACAGCCCAGCTGGCCAACATTGTACTGCCTGCTGCAGCTGCCCCTGAAAAGGCCGGTTCCTTTACCACGGTTGACAACCGTACCCAGCGCTTTACTGCTGCAGCCACACCGCCGGGTGAGGCCCGGCCTGACTACATCATCCTGGGCGACCTCTATGCCCGCTTGACCAACGGTGCCGGACCAAGCCTTGCTGCCCTGCAACAGGAGCTCTCACCCGCAGCAAAGAA
>DIUB01000168.1:0-37431 GCA_002422265.1 Geobacter sp. UBA6169 | reverse complement strand
AATCAGCTGACCGTCACCGCATCCGGTGCCTCGGTCACCCTGCCGGTGCAGATCCGTGACGGCATCCCGGCCGGCCTGGCAGTTGCTCCAATCCACTTCCCTGCGGTCGGCATAACAGCTCTGCAGACAAAGGCTGCTGCAGGTTTGACGGTGACGATCGCTAAAAACTGATCTTCCCTCTGCAACGCTGATCCATTGACAAGGCCTCTGCAAACCTGTTTGCAGAGGCCTTGTCATATTCATGCAGCCATAAAGACCGGTTAACCGAGCAGCGGCAGGGTCACCCTGAACCGTGCACCAACACCGGGCGCACTGTTCACACTGATGGTACCGCCATGATTCCGCACAATTCCCCATGATATTGCCAACCCCAGACCGGTCCCCTGGGGCTTGGTGGTAAAGAACGGGGTAAAGAGCCGCTCCTGCTGCCCTGCTGGTATGCCCGGCCCGGTATCAGCCACGGTAACGGAGCAGAGCCCGGCTGTATCATGTGCCGCCTCCACAGTCAGTACGCCGCCGTCCGCCATGGCCTGCAATCCGTTCAGCACCAGATTGGTGAATACCTGCTGCAACTGCTCACGATCAGCCAGAACCAACAGACCGTCCTGCCGGTAGGCACGCACAATCTGATACGGCTCCAGAGACACCTGATGACCGATCCGGTCAAGCACCTCATCCAGCAGACCATCCAACAGCACCGGGGCAAGCCGGCGCTGGTCCTGTTTCGTAAGGGACAGCAGGCTGGAGGTGATCCGGTTGATGCGGCCGGTCTGCTGCAGGATTTCAGACACCTCCTCCTGACTGTCTGCTGCCTCCGGCAGTGTCATCTGCAGCAGCTCGGCATTCCCCCTGATAATGGCAAGCGGATTATTGATCTCATGGGCCACCCCGGCCGAAAGCATCCCCAGCTCAGCCAGCCGCTCATTTCGGGCCAGTTCTTTCTCGGTTTCCCGTAACTGCCGATTCTTTTCTTCAAGCTCGGCAGTACGTTCATGCACCTTTTGTTCAAGTGTGCGGTTGAGGGCCTTGATCTCGTGCTCACGGGCAGCAAGTCTGGCTTGCAAACGGGTGGTCAGGGTAACGGCCAACAGTGTCAGCCCCAGCAGCAAAAGGGTAAACGTCAGATTCAGGTTGCGGCGCAGCTCAGTGTAGGGCCGCTCCGGCAACCCCACATACAGCGCACCGATAACATCACCATCAGGATCACGTAACGGTTCATACGCGGCAAAGTAGCGCTCATGCAGCACAAACGCCGGGGCTACCCAGCGTTCTCCCTGCTGCAGCAGTTTTTTGGCCACCTCTGCAGAGAGCCGCGTACCGGTGGCCCGTTGGTTCTGTTCGTCCACCACAGAAGTGGCAACCCTGACATCACCCAGAAAAATCGTTGCGTTTTGATGGGGTGCACGGCCCTGCTGGAGCGGTGCTATCACCCGGGTGATGCGATCGGCCAGCTGTTCATTGTTATTCAGCAGCAGTCCTGCCACCAGCGCACCGTGCAGCTCACCGTCTGCGGCCCTGATCGGCGCAGCGGCAATCAAAAAGAGTCCCCTTTGTTCAGCTGACCTGCTGGTGGGTTCTGCATGTTGAGACGGCACCAGCGGCACCAGCATCTGTTCCGGCAGCAATGGGTTCTCCTGGGCTGCCTGTAACGGCGAAAGCACCAGCATGCTCTGACTGTTTCTTCCAGCCAGGGCCTCTGCCACCGGTCTGAGATGGCGCAGGGTATCACCCGACCGCTCCGGATGCGCAGCCCGATAACGCACCTGGCCATAGCGATCCACGACGGTCAGAAAACTGAAGCTGCGACTGCCGGACAGCAAGGAGAGCAGACGCGGCAACTCATCTGACGTGCTTCTCTGCAGGCTGTTCGACAACTCGGGACTGCGGCCGATCAGCTGCACCCCTTCGGACAAGCGGTGCAACTCTCCCTGCAGTATCTCCCTGGCTGTTCCCAGGTCACTGCGCACCTCTTCCTGGGCCTGCCCGGCAATTCTGGCGGTAATCAGACGGTTGCCCAGCACCCAGCAGACCACGAGCGCGGCCAGCAGCGGCAGCAGCGTGGTCAGCAAAAGCCGGCGGCGTATTTCAGGATCAGGAGTATGCATAACAAGCGCCCATCAGCACCTATTCCGACGAGTACTCAGCCAGTTTACGATCCAGCGTCTTACGGGATACCCCCAGAACTTCGGCAGTCTTGCTCTTGTGGAAACCGGTCTGGCGATAGACGGCAAGGATATGACGGCGCTCAAGCTCGTCCAGCGATATCATCGGCAGTGGCTCCGCACTCCGTGCCTGCTCTGGCCGACTGCTGACCGGCAGCAGATTTTCAGTCAACAAGGGGCCGTTGGCCAGGATCACGGCTCGCTCAATCACATTTTCCAGTTCCCGCACGTTGCCGGGGAACGGATANNAGTTCCCGCACGTTGCCGGGCCAGTGGTACCTGGACAAGCAGCGCAGGGCCTCGGGAGCGATACCGTGCAGTTCTTTGCTCATTCGTGCGGCATACCGCTTGACAAAATGCAGGGCCAGCGGCTCGATATCTTCAGGCCGCTCTCTGAGCGGCGGCAAGGTCAGCGAGATTACGTTCAGGCGGTAGTAGAGGTCTTCTCTGAACCGTCCGGCAGCTGCATCCTGCTGCAGATCACGGTTGGTGGCGGCAACAAAGCGTACGTCCACGGTTTTGGGCTTGGTGGAACCGATCGGGATAAACTCTTTTTCCTGGATCACCCGCAGCAGTTTCGCCTGTACGGCAGCACTGACATCGCCGATCTCATCCAGAAACAGCGTGCCGCCATCGGCCTCTTCCAGCAACCCCTTCTGGTTCATGACCGCCCCGGTAAAGGCGCCGCGCAGATGGCCGAAAAGCTGGCTTTCCAGCAGGTTATCAGTCAGCGCGGCACAGTTGATGGAGACGAACGGGCGGGTCTTGCGGGGGCTGTTGCTGTGCAGGGTGTGGGCGATCAGCTCCTTGCCGGTGCCTGATTCACCCAGAATCAGGATGTTGGCATCGCTGGAGGCCACCTGCAGGGTCAGATCGTAGACCTGGCGAAAACGAGCAGAGCAGAAGATAATCGAGGTATCGCCGCCCCCGCGCTGCAGCTCTTCGCGCAGACGACGGTTTTCATCAGCCAGGCGCCGGTGTTCCAGCGCCTTGGCCAGCACCCCCAGGATCTTCTCCTTGGGAAACGGCTTCAGCACATAGTCGTAGGCCCCCAGACGTATGGCATGCACGGCATCATCCACTGAGCCATGGGCAGTCATCATCACCACCGGCAGCTCCGGCGCTTTTCTGCGTGCCAGCTTCAACAGCTCAATGCCGCTGCAATCAGGCAGCCGGACATCCTGCAGCAGCAGGTCAAACGGCTCGTCAGGCAGCCTGCCCAGCCGCACCTGCAGGGCGGCGCCGCTGCTGCAGGTCTCGACTGCGTAGCCATGCGCCTTCAAAAGTTTTGAGAGGTAACGCAGAATGCCGTCTTCATCGTCGCAGATCAGAATGCGATGCATACAGACTCCAGATCAGACAAAAAGTAACAACTTCACCCAAAAGTATACAATCACTTTGTCCGATCTGTATACACCATACTGCTGTAACGTTTACACTATATTGATATTACGAACATCTTTAGATTGGCATGCCTTCTGCTCAGTTGCTGCCCGTACCATTATGTCTACGGGGAGGTATCATGAGCATGACAGGGCAGTTGTTCGGTGGCAGCGTCAGCCGCAGAGATTTCATCAAGACCTGTGTGGCCGCAACAGCGGTGATGGGGCTGCCGTTCGGTCTGGCATCAAAGGTGGCAGCCGCAGCGCAGGCACCGGATCGGCCGCCGGTGATCTGGCTGCATTTTCAGGAATGCACCGGCTGTTCTGAAACACTCTTGCGGGCCAACCATCCCACCCCGGCCACCTTGCTGCTGGATATGATCTCGCTGGATTATCACGAGACCCTGATGGCCGGTTCCGGCCACCAGGCCGAAAAGTCGCTGCATGACTCCATGCAGGCCAATCACGGCAAATATATCCTGATTGTAGAGGGGGCGATCCCCACCAAAGAGCACGGCATCTACTGCAAGGTGGGGGGCAAGACGGCCCTGGAATCACTGCGGAGCGCTGCCGCAGGAGCAGCAGCCATTATTTCGATCGGCACCTGCGCCAGCTTTGGCGGCATCCAGGCTGCAGCCCCCAATCCCACCGGTGCGGTGGGGGTCAGAGATATCATCAAGGACAAGCCGATCATCAACATCCCCGGCTGTCCCCCTTCCCCCTACAACCTGCTCTCCACCGTATTGTACTACCTGACCTTCAAAAAACTGCCGGAACTGGATCAGATGGGCCGACCCAAATTTGCCTATGGTCGCCGGATTCACGAGCATTGCGAGCGCAGACCCCACTTTGATGCCGGGCGTTTTGCCAAGGCCTACGGCCACACCACCCATGCCGAGGGATACTGCCTCTACAAGCTGGGCTGCAAAGGACCGGCCACCTACGCCAACTGTTCGGTACAGCGCTTCAACGATGTCGGTGTCTGGCCGGTCTCGGTGGGGCATCCCTGTATCGGCTGCACCGAACCGGACATCATGTTCAACATGACCATTGCCGACAAGGTCCAGATCCATGAACCAACACCGTTTGACAGCTATGCACCGGTGGACCTGCGGGAGAAGGGTACCGGTGCCAGTCCGCTCACCACCGGTCTGTTGGGGCTGGCAGCCGGGGCTGCCCTGGGGGCCGGCGCCATGATGGCCCGCAAGCTGCCGGATGGCGAACAATCGGCAGAGCAGACGGAGGAGGAGAGCCATGGGCGGAAAGAGTAGGCGCGATTTTCTCAAGCTGGCCGGGCTGGCCGGGGCTGGACTGGTGGCGGCGCCTGCCCTGGCAGTGGCCGGCAGCAGCACAGCCGGCCCCAACGATGAAGAACTGGGGATGCTGTATGATGCCACCAGATGCGTGGGCTGCAAGGCCTGCATGGCTGCCTGCAAACGGGTCAATGGTGACTACAATGCGCTGGCCTATGAGCAGGCGCAGTTTGACCCTGACAAGCTCTGGGATGCACCGGAGGACCTGACCGGTTCCACCCGCACCATTATCAAGCTGTTCAAGGAATCACCCAAAGAGTGGTCCTATGTGAAATATTCCTGCATGCACTGCCAGAAACCGTCCTGCGTCTCGGTCTGCCCGGTGGCCGCCATGGTCAAGGACAAGATCACCGGCATTGTGGATTACAAAAAAAACGCCTGTATCGGCTGCCGCTACTGCCAGGTGGCCTGTGCCTACAACATCCCCAAGTTCCAGTGGGACAAGGCACTCCCCCAGATCGTGAAATGCGATCTGTGCAAAAACACCTTCCTGAAATCAAACGGCACCTCTGCCTGTGCCGATGTCTGCCCCACCAGCGCCATCCTGTTCGGCAAGCGCAAAGAGCTGTTGACTGAGGCAAAGAAGCGGCTGACCGAGCACCCCAAGCAGTATGTCAACCATATCTACGGCGAACATGAGCTGGGCGGCACCAACCACCTCTACCTGGCTGCCCTGCCGATCAAGACGCTGGGGTTACCCGAGCTGCAGAAGGATGCGCCGGCAGAGTTTTCTGAAAAGATCCAGCACACCATTTACAAAGGGTTTATCGCACCGGTGGCGCTCTACGGTACCCTCTGCTTCATTGCCATCAGGAACATGAAAAAGCAGGAACCGGATGACCAGAACAAGGGGGATCAACCGCATGAGCCATGATGAATTTCAGGTCCACCGGGCCAAGATCCTGACTCCTTCCTTCTGGGTGCTGCTGACCCTGACCCTGATCGGTTTTGCCCTGATAGCGGTCCGCTTCATCTGGGGGATCGGCGCGGTTTCCAACATGAACGACGGCTACCCCTGGGGGATCTGGATCACCTATGACGTGGCCACCGGCACCGCCATTGCCTGCGGCGGGTATGCCGTTGCCATACTGGTCTATATCCGCAACAAGATGCACTACCACCCCCTGATCCGCTCGGCCGTGCTGACCTCGCTGTTCGGCTACGGCCTGGCCGGTCTGTCGGTAATGGTGGATGTGGGCAGACCCTGGAACGCCTATAACTTTTTCATCCCGTCACAGTGGCAGATCAACTCGGCCATGTTTGAGGTGGCACTCTGCGTAATGGCCTACACCACCGTACTGGCAATCGAATTTCTGCCAGCTGTGCTGAGCCGCCTGCAGCAAACCAACTGGAACTCGGCCCGTGCCTTTCTGGACAAGCACCATGGCCGCTTTGGCCTGGATACCGAGATCATACTGGCAAAGTTTGAAAAACTGCGCCAATGGGCGCTCTGGGTACAGCCAAAACTGGACAAGGTGCTGATCTTTATCATCGTGCTGGGTATTACCCTGCCCACCATGCACCAGTCATCGCTTGGGTCGCTGATGCTGATCGCCTCCACCAAGCTGCATCCGCTCTGGCATACCGGCTTTCTGCCGCTCCTGTTCCTGATCAACTGCCTGTTCATCGGCTACTCCATTGCCATTCTGGAGTCGATCATCTCCTCCTACGCCTTCAAGCGGCCCTTTGAAAGCGAGCAGCTGACCGGTCTGGCCTCGATTACCCCCTATCTGACCACGATCTGGCTTTCGGTAATGGTGGGCGACCTGATCTGGCGGGGACAGCTGGGTAATGCGCTCAGCCTCGATTTCTATTCTGGTTTCTTTCTGCTGGAGTTCGGGCTGGTGGCCAGCGGCTCGATCATCCTGCTGTTCCGCAGGAACCGTCAATCAATGCGCTGGTTGTTTGTGACCGCCGTACTGATCGTGCTGGGGGGCGCCCTGTACCGCTTCAACGTCTACCTGATCGGCTTTAATCCCGGCCAGGGCTGGCGCTACTTCCCCTCACTGGCCGAGCTGATGATTACGGTGGGGATTGTGGCGTTCGAGATCCTGGCCTACAAGGTGCTGGTCAAGCTGTTCCCGGTACTGCCGCGACTGCATGGCCATGAAGAACCGACAGCGGTAAAGGCGTAACTTGATAGCCCGCTGATGACACGGATTTGGCGGATTAACGCGGATCAAAACGAACCGTTTAACCGTAAAACGGTAGTAAGCAACAGAGCAAAAGCTCTTTGTAGGTTTAAAAATCCGTGAAGATCCGCTTCATCAGCGTCATCCGCGTCCCATTAATACAGACTTATAAGACAGGAGAACATACATGGCACGAATTACGATTGACCCGATCACCCGCATTGAAGGACACCTGCGGATCGATGTTGAAGTTACCGGTGGACAGGTCAGCAAGGCCTGGTCATCGGCCCAGATGTGGCGCGGCATTGAGACCATCCTCAAGGATCGGCCGCCCCAGGATGCCTGGATTTATGCCCAGCGTTTCTGCGGGGTCTGCACCACGGTGCATGCCATCTCCTCCATCCGCTCGGTGGAACATGCCCTCAAGGCTGAGGTGCCGCTGAATGCCCAGTATATCCGCAACATCATCATGGCCCAGCACTCGGTACAGGACCATATCGTCCACTTTTACCACCTCTCGGCCCTGGACTGGGTGGATATCGTCTCAGCCCTCAAGGCTGATCCCAAAAAGGCTGCCTCCATTGCCCAGTCAGTGTCTGACTGGCCCGGCAACAGCGTGACAGAGTTCAGCGCAGTACAGAAACGACTGAAGAGCTTTGTGGATTCCGGCAAGCTGGGCATCTTTGCCTCAGGCTACTGGGGGCATCCGGCCATGACCCTGCCGCCGGAGATCAACCTGATTGCCACGGCCCACTACCTGAAGGCGCTGGATTATCAGCAGAAAGCGGCCCAGGCGGTGGCAATCCTGGGGGGCAAGAACCCGCATATCCAGAACCTCTGTGTGGGTGGCGTGGCCACGGCCCTGAATATGGAGAACATGGCCGCCATCAACATGGAGCGGATCGCCTACCTGCGTGCCCTGATGGAGGAGACTCGCGAGTTTGTCAAAAAAGTCTACTATCCTGACCTGCTGGTGATCGGCAAGGCCTACAAAGAGTGGTTCAGGCACGGCAAGGGGGTAGTCAACTACCTGGCGGTGCCGGAGTTCCCGGAAGACACCAAAAACAACAGTTTTGCCCTGCCGGGGGGCCTGATCATGGGGGCCGATCTGAACAAGGCCCGGGTGATCAGCACCCATCAGGATCAGCAGCTGATCGGCAGCATCAAGGAATCGGTGGCCTGCGCCTGGTATGAGGGAAAATCAGTGCTGCATCCCTGGGACGGCGAGACCAAGCCGGATTACACTGATTTTAAGGAAAACGGCAAGTACTCCTGGTGCAAGGCACCACGCATCGATGGCAAGCCGATCCAGGTGGGACCGGTGGCCCAGCTGCTGACAGGCTATGCAGCCGGCAACCAGCGGGTGCGGGCCCTGGTTGACAGCACCTGCAAGGCCGCCGGGGTGGGGGTGGCAGATCTGCACTCGACCATGGGCAGGCTGGCAGCCCGGGGTATCCGTGCCCATCTGTTGTCAGACCTGTCGCTTGAGTATCTGGACAAGCTGGTGGACAACGTGGGTAAGGGGGATAAGGCATACGCCAACCCGACCGAAATCCCCTCCGGTGAACATCGCGGGGTCGGATTTCATGAGGCGCCACGGGGGGTGCTGTCCCATTGGATGGTAATCAAGGATAAGAAGATCAAGAACTATCAGGCCGTGGTCCCCTCCACCTGGAACGCCTCCCCCCGTGATGAACAGGGAAATCCTGGCCCCTACGAGGCCTCACTGGTGGGCAACCCGGTGGCCCTGCCGGATCAGCCGCTGGAGGTGCTGCGCACCGTACACTCCTTTGATCCCTGCATTGCCTGCGCAGTGCATACCATTGATCCGGAAGGCAACGAGATCACCAAAGTGAAAGTGGTGTAAGACAAGGCAATCGCACGCGGATAACGCGGATTGAGCAGATAATCGCGGATATAAGCAAAAGCAGAAAAACAGGGAGAGGTCAGAACCTTAAAAGCAACAATCAGTTCATCCTTTTTTGTTTTCCCCGCGCTTTGTTGTTCTGTTTTTGATTTTAAATCTGCGTTAATCAGTCAAATCCGCGTCATCCGCGTGCTATTATTAAAAGGACTCACTATGAAAGTTCTGATTTTTGGTGCAGGTAATCTGCTGCTGTCCGACGAAGGATTCGGGGTCCATCTGGTCAACTATCTGGCCGACAACTATCGCTTTGATAACGATGTTGAGCTGTACGATGGCGGTACCCTGGGGTTCATGGCCTCCCACAAACTGGAAGAGGCTGAACGGGTCTACCTGGTGGATGTGGTTACCACCCCCGGCGAGCCGGGGACGCTCTACCGCTATGAAAAAGAGGCCTTTATCGGCCGCACCATTCCGATCAAGATGTCACCCCATCAGCTGGGGATACAGGAAATGCTGCTGCTGTCCGAGATCCGGGGCCGCTGTCCTGAACAGGTCACCCTGTTCGGGATCGTGCCCAAGAGTTATGAGGCAGGGATTGAGCTTTCACCGGAACTGGCTGTGCGTCTCCCCCAGCTGGCCGGAATGATCCAGCAAGAGCTGCAGACAGCCGGGATCAGGATGGAGGCCCGCCACTCGCAGGCTTCTGCCTGACCACCAGGCTCGGATCAAAGCCTTGTCCTTTGGCCCGCTGCAGAATGGCCTCGTAGAGGGTGTCATCCATGCTGCATGTCCGGCTGAGAATCCAGAAGTATTTACGGTTGGGGGTGCCGATCACAGCATACTCGTACTCGCTGCCCAGCTCAATAATCCAGTAATCCCCCCGAAACGGCCAGAAAAACGAGACCTTCAGCCTGGCATTGCTTGCGCTGTCCACCACCCAGGCATGGCCCTTTGCCTGACGCTGCGTGCCGGTCTCACTATCCGTGCAGCGGTTCAGCACCTCAATATCACCGTCATGCCGCAGCGAATAGACAGCACTACTCTCCAGACACCCCTTTTGAAACCGGTTGGGATAACGGGCTATTTCATACCACTGGCCAAGGTACCGTTTCAGGTCTACCTGCGGTACGGTCTGCAAAGGTGGCAGACTGGCACCTGCCTGTGCCGGTCGTGCACTCAGAAAAACAGCCGCCAGTGCAAGCAGCACAAAACACAGTGTAATTTTCATGGTGTCCCCTTCTTTCCGTTGAACCTGGAAAAAGCAGTTGCTCCGCAGGAGTAACTGCCGTTTTAAGGTTGAATTTTCTGTCATCTGCTGGTACGGGCTACTTCCATTATCTTCTACTGCAGTGTACCAGATTTTTAGCCGGTGCACCTGCACAAGCGAGGAAACCATGTCGACCATCCAGCAACAGGCAGCTGCCAATCTGACCAAACTGCGCGAAACCAGGCCACTGGTCCACAACATCACCAATTTTGTGGTCATGAACTTTACCGCCAACATCCTGCTGGCAGCCGGTGCCTCGCCGGTCATGGCCCATGCTGAAAATGAGGTGGAAGAGATGGTGGGCTTTGCCAGGGCGCTGGTGCTGAACATCGGCACCCTGACCGATGACTGGGTGGATGCCATGGTCAAGGCCGGTCAAAAGGCCACCAGCCTGGGGGTGCCGATCATTCTTGATCCGGTGGGGGCTGGCGCCACAGCACTGCGTACCACTGCTGCCAAGCGGATACTGGCAGAGACCAGCGTCAGTCTGGTGCGGGGCAATGCCTCTGAAATCCTGGCTCTGGCCGGAGCCCAGGCCAACACCAAAGGGGTTGATGCTGCTGATTCGGTTGAGCAGGCAACAGAACAGGCTATCCGGCTGGCTGCAGAGTTGAAGGTGCCGGTGGCCATTACCGGACCACAGGATCTGATCACCGATGGCAGCCGGGTAATCAGGGTCAACAACGGCCACCCCCTGATGAGTTGCATCACCGGCACCGGCTGTGGGGCCACTGCCATCATCGGCGCCTTCAGCGGGGTTGATCCTGATCCGGTCTCTGCTGCTGCCACAGCCCTGTCCTACTATGGACTGGCTGGTGAGCGGGCAGCGGTTGATGCCAGCGGCCCTGGTTCCTTTATGATCCGCTTTCTGGATGCCCTGTATAACCTGACTCCAGAGGAGCTTGANNGTGGTGGCTGAAGCAGTGGCTGGAGGAGTCACCTGCGTGCAGTTGCGGGAAAAGGACTGCAGCACCCGTGAGTTTCTGCAAGAGGCGCTGGCACTGAAAGCGCTGCTGCAGCCGTTGCGGGTTCCACTGATCATCAATGACCGGGTAGATATTGCCCTGGCAGTTGAGGCAGACGGCGTGCATCTGGGGCAGAGCGATATGCCGATCACGCATGCCCGCCGCCTGCTGGGGCCAAACTGCCTGATCGGGATTTCAGCTGAATCGGTGCAGGATGCGATTGAGGCAGAGCAACAGGGGGCTGACTACATCGGCATCAGCCCGGTCTTCAGCACCCCCACCAAGACCGACACTGCACAGGCCCTGGGGCTGGATGGTATCAGGCAGATCCGTGAACTGGTCCGTATCCCTCTGGTGGGGATCGGCGGCATCAACCAGGCCAATGCCGGTCAGGTTATTGCAGCCGGTGCTGATGGGATTGCGGTGGTTTCGGCCATTATGGCGGCTGAATCACCGAGGCTGGCGGCGCAGGTGATTAGAGGGGAGTTGGGGTAACGGGGGCGAAGCGCAGCAGCGGAGCGTTAGCGGAACCCATCTGACGCCGAGTGCCTGGATGTCATTCGTAATGAGTCCACATGCGGATCACTTTAACTGTCTTGATATCGTCAATGACCTGATAAACCAGACGGTGCTGAATATTGATCCTACGGGAATATGCTCCTGACAAATCGCCAACAAGTTTTTCGTATGGAGGAGGATTTTGGAAGGGATTTGCTTTGATTATTTCCAGTAGTCGTTCGGCTTGAGCCTTTAGGCCTGAATGCGTGATCTTTTTTGCATCTTTTTGCGCCTGTTTGGTAAATACAAGCTGCCAACTTACCATGCAAGCTCCTCACTGCACTCGGTTACTGGGGTTTTGACGCCTTTAGTGATGGATTCTCTCATTCCAGGAATTGATGTGAGATATAATGTTTCCTGAATAGCACGCCAATCGTCTTCTGAAATAAGAACTGCCGAGTGCCGTTTGCCAACAATCTGAATCGGGGCATGTGATAATGCGACATCATCAAGCAGGTTATAAAGGGATTTTCTTGCTTCTGTTGCTGAGAGGGTTGTCATTTTAATTACCTCCATTTCGTACGTCAAACCGTACGCTGATGGATATTTTAAGTCAAATTTTATTTCATCCAACGGGTCGTCCTTGACCAGGGTGTTCTTGCCGCATTGGCTCGGTCCATGCAACAGCACAACCGGACTGTCGGCCAATCCCTCCAGCAGCCGTGGCTGAATATAGCGGGGGTAAAGAGGGAGCTGTATCATACGTCTAAATGCAAATTAACTGTCGGCTGATTGAAAGAAATATATGCGGCTGATTGAAAAAACGCTCTGCCAAGCAATATGAAAATTCGAACGTGCAATCCCAATTTTCATGGCAAAAACAAGCTACTCCCCCGCCACCCCCATGGCCCACTGCAGGTTGACTGATGCAGCCAGATAATCCCGGTTGGCGCGGGCCAGGTTGCTTTGGGCCCGCAGCAGGTTGGTCTGGGCATCATCCACCTCAAGTCGAGTCTTGACCCCGTACTCAAACCCCTTTTCCGCCATTTGCAACAGCCGCTGGGCCTGTTTGACCGTGCCGGACAGGGCGGTGATGATCTCGGCCGATTCTGCCAGGGTGTAGTGAGCAGTACGCAGCTCCAGAGTGATGCTGTCACGCAGTTTCTGCTCCTGCAGCTGACTGGTGCGCAGATCGCTTTGGGCCTGCTGAGTGCGCCCACGACTGCGCAGGCCGTCAAAGAACGGGAAGGTCAGGTAGACACCGGCGCTCCAGGCCGGACCGTCAGAACGGCGAGTGGGGCCGGGATCAGACAGTTCCAGTTGATGCCAGCCAGCCGTGCCTTTCAGATCAAGGCGCGGTTTGTCATCGGCATTGGCAATGACAACCAGCTCCCGGTTAATGCCGATCCGCAGCTGTTGATCAGCCAGTTCCGGCCGTTTATCCAGGGCAATCTTCAGTGAATCGGCATACCCCGGCAGCTGCTCCGGTGCAGACTCAATCCTGCCGATAACATCCAGTTCACCCTGCTCCGGCCCCAGCAGGAAACGCAACCGTTCCCGACTGACATTGATACTGTTCTGGGTACGGATCAGGTCTGGTCGGGCGTTTTGCAGCTCTACCTCGGCTGCCAGCAGATCATAGTCGGTGGCAACCCCGGCCTCAAACTTGCGCTTGGCTTCAATATGGTGTCGTTCCTTTTGGGCCAGGTTCTCCTGGGCCAGACGATGCAGCTCCTTGGCCAGCAGCACGTCATAAAAGGCGATGGAAACATCCCTGAAAGCAGCTTGACGGAACAGCCGCAACTGCTGGTCAGCGGTCTTGAGCCCCACCTCGGCCGCCCGCAAGGCTGCACCGATCTTGCCCCAGGTATACAGAGGCTGGGACAGGGAGATATCAACCGTACGGTTATTCTGTAGCTGGGCTGCACCATAGAGTGCCTTGGTGCTGTTATCCTTACTGTACCCGAAACCGGCCTGCAGCCCCAGCTGCGGCAAGGCAGCGGCACGTTCTTCAACATAGCGCCCCTGGACATAGTTGGCATATTCTTTGGCTTTCTGGATATTCAGGTTCTTGTCAGCAGCAATCTTAAGGCAGTCTTCAAGGGTCAGCAGTTGGGGTGTTGCCAGGGCTTGACCTGATAACAGCAGGATAGTGGCGAAAACGATCAAGAGTCGAGCAGTCATGAAACATCCTTTCATGCATAAGAGCCATGATAATGGCACGCGGATGACGCAGATCTGGCGGGTCAACGCAGATAGAACCTTCAAGCAGATGAGCCACAAAAAACGCAAAACGTCACAAGAAGCTCTATTGGTTAAGGGCCTAAAACAGGTACGTCAGCATAAATTCATTTTTTGTGCTCATTGCATTCTTTCGCGGCAATTACATCCGCGAAAATCCGTTCAATCCGTGTCATCCGCGTGCTATTAACCAAGCTCGGCCTGCAGCCAGCCCCGCACGCTGTTGATCAGCCAGATCTCCTCGGCCTGCTGCAGATCCTGCGGATACAGCACCCGTTCCGTAATGAATCCTCGCTCCAGCAGTTCCTCACGCATCACGCCTGGCAGCAGACCGCTGGCAAGCGGCGGTGTGACCAGCCTGCCATCCAGCCTAAGCACCAGGTTGGTGAAGGTTCCCTCGGTCAGCTCACGCTGGGCGTTACGGAGCAGCACCTCATCCGCCTCTGGCTGTTCCTGCCGGGCCTGTTCATAGCGTTCCCGCTGCTCGGTCTTGAGGTACAGCAGCAGATCAGTTGGATCTACCGGGGTTGCGGCCAGGGCAAGCTTAAGCGGCTGTTGGATCTGTCGTAACAGGGCCGATTCAATCTGATAGGTGCCATCCTGCGCCAACAGCAGCCGGGTCTTGTGCTGCCCGCCCTTGCCTGCGGCATAGCCGAGCAACGCCTGTTTGATCTGTTCCCGATCACAACAATAACCCAGCCGATGAGCAGACCAGCAGAGCCGGTTCAGATGACGTTCCAGACGGGGATAATTACCATCTTCCAGCAGCAGGGATTCCAGCAGCCTGTGCTGCGGTTGTGGCTTGAGAAAAGCAGCCTTGTTCAGGCATTCGGCGTATTCAGCACGGGGATCAGAACCCCAGATAATACCACTGCCCACCCCCATGCTGATCTGGCCGGTCTGCTTTTCCAGTAGCAAGGTGCGGATGGCAACAGAAAAGCTGGCTTCGCCTCCAGGAGCAAGATAGCCAATGGCACCGCAGTAGATTCCGCGCGGTTGACCTTCGATTTCAGCAATCAACTCCATACTGCGGCGCTTGGGTGCGCCGGTGACTGACCCGCAGGGGAACAGCGCCCTGAACAGCTCCAGCAGACCAACATCCTCCTTCAGCCTGGCCGTGATAGTGGAGGTCATCTGATGCACGGTAGGATACGATTCCACCTCAAACAACCTCTCGGTCTGCACCGTGCCGGTCTGGGCCACCTGTCCCAGATCGTTGCGCAGCAGATCAACAATCATCAGGTTTTCAGCCTGTTCTTTGCTGCTCTGCTGCAGTTGTTCTTGCTGGGCCTGGTCTTCAGCAGGAAAACGACCGCGAGGGGCCGTGCCTTTCATTGGTCTGGTGGTGACCAGACCATCTTTGATACTGAAAAACAGCTCTGGTGAAGTCGAGATGACCGTGTGGCTACCAATATCCAGAAAGGCCCCAAAGGCCGGTTGCTGGGCATTCAGCAAAGTGCGGTACAGCTGCAGCGGATCGCCCTGCCAGTGCCCCTGTAAGGGAAAGGTGTAGTTAATCTGGTAGGTCTGCCCCTGTTCAATGGCAGTATGGATACGGCTGATGGCAATCTCGTAATCAGATTGGCTTCCAGCAGGCGTAAGTTCCGGTGCTGCGGCGACTCCTGCAGGCAGGCCATCACCAGCCGTTACGCACTGGCGTTTTCTAAACAGGGCAAACCAGACCAGCGGCAGGCCCGGTTCCGGCGCACGGCTGGGCAGGTGCGGGTTCAGGGCACTGGCAGCCTCATAGGCCACAAACCCCACAGCGTACAGCCCCTGTCGGGTGGCAGCCTCAGCCTGCTCCAGCACGGCAACAACCTGATCAGCAGTATCGGCAACCAGGGTGCGGATGTGGCCGTCAAAGCGCCAGGATGCGCTGAACCGGTCCGCGCTGCAGGAATCCAGCAATATGGTGGGGGTGATGTCAGGCATGGGCTATGCCAAATCCCCCTTCCACTTCCGCTTCAGCCAGACACTGAAATCATCCAGATAGGTGTACATCACCGGCACCACGATCAGGGTCAGCATCGACGAGGTTATCAAGCCCCCCACCACGGCGCGGGCCATGGGGGCGCGACCTTCACCACCAGCGCCAACGCCGAAGAACAGCGGCAGCATGCCGAAGATCATGGCCAGGGTGGTCATAACGATCGGCCGCAAGCGGGTACGGCCCGCCTCAATCACTGCCTGGGTACGGTCCATGCCGTCCCGCGTTCGCAAGACCTTGGCGTAATCCACCAGCAAAATAGCGTTCTTGGTCACCAATCCCATCAGCATGATCAGGCCGATCAGCGACATGATGTTGATGGTGTCGCCGGTGATCCGCAGCATACCGGCCATACCGACAATGGAAAGCGGCAGGGAGAACATGATGGCCAGCGGTTCAAAGAACGACTCAAACTGGGCTGCCAGGATCAGATAGACAAACAGCACTGCCAGGATCAGCGACTCGAACATGAACGCGAATGATTCGGCCATGTCCTCGGCCTCACCGGAAAAGCTGATGCTGTAGCCCGGCTCCATGTTGATCCGCCGTGCTGCCAGCTCCACCTGCTTGGTGGCGGTACCAATGACCAGATCATCCAGGTTGGCCGAGACCGTGACCTGGCGCGACAGGTCTCGACGGTTGATCTCGGTCGGTGATGCAGCCACATAGTCACTGGTGATGCTGGCCAGCGGCACCAGCCTGGTTCCTCCGCTGCCATCCGGCACTGATATCTTGAGATCCCGTATCTGGGCCGGGTGTTCCCGCAGCTGTTTGGGCAGCCGTACCCGCAGATCAACCGCATCACCATCCTCATCCTCGTAGGTGGAGATCGCCTCCCCACCCACCAGCCGTGACAGGGTATCGGCAATTGCTACGGACGAGACACCGGCAGACTGTGCCTTTTCCCGATCAACCCGTACCCGGTATTCAGGGGTATCATACTCAAGGGTGGCTGAGAGATCCACGATCCCCGGCACGGTATAGAGTTCCTGCTTGAGCTGGGCCGCATACTTTTTCAAAAGAGCGATATCATCCCCTTTGATGTTGATGTTGAGGGGCTTGGCAGCAGAGCCGATTGCGCCTACCTCCTCAATCGAAAAGGTGATCCCGGCAATGGAGCGGAACCGCTCCCGGATGGTCTTCTGGATCTCGAACATCCCCCGCTTTCGATCAGCCTTTTCCTGCAGCTTGACGTACAGCAGGCCATCCCGCACCGTACCGCTGTCACCGGCGCCGATGGTGGCGTAGGTGTGGCTGATCTCCGGGATCCCCTTGATCTGCTCCAGCATCTGCCGCAGCCGGTTCTCGGTCTCCTGGATCGAGGCATCCGGCGCGGTCTGGAATGAAACCTGAAACTCGCTGGTGTCTTCCTTGGACATGAACGATGACTCAAGGGTAGCCATCACCACCATGCCCAGCACAAAGGTGACACCGGCCGATATCACCACCTTGCGCCGATGGCTCAGGGCCCAGGCAATCATCCCCCGGTATTTGTCGGCAGTGGCATCAAACCAATCATTGAACCGCTCCAGCCAGCGGGCGATGCCGGTGCGTTTGCCCCGCAGGTGGATGGAGGGATCATGCCAGCGGGAGGAGAGCATCGGGTCCAGGGTAAAGGAGACAAACAACGAGACCAGCACAGCAAAGGAGACCGTGATACCGAACGGAAAAAAGAACTTGCCCACGATTCCCTGCATGTAGGCCACCGGCACAAACACGGCCAGGATCGACATGGTGGTGGCAAAGACTGCCAGACCGATCTCACTGGTGCCGAAGCGGGAGGCCTCCATGTGGTCCTTGCCCAGCTCCAGGTGGCGCACAATGTTCTCCCGCACCACAATGGCATCGTCAATCAGCAGACCGATGGCCAGGGAGAGCGCCATCAGGGTCATTACGTTGAGGGTCATCCCCATGGCGTTCATGACAATAAAGGAAGAGACCACCGAGATCGGCAGGGTTATGCCGGTGATCACGGTGGAGCGCCAGGAATTGATGAACAGAAACACGATCAGCACGGTCAGGATTCCGCCAATGATCAGGGTCTCCTCCACATCAGCCAGGGACTGGCGGGTCATGATCGAACCGTCACGCACCAGCGAGACAGATACCCCGGGCGGCAGCTCGTGCTGCAGCTTGTCGATCACCTTTTTAACATTATCCACCACCTGCACCTGATTGGCGCCGGACTGTTTGTAGATGTCCAGACCAATGGCTGGCTGGCCATTGACCAGGGCCAGCTTGCGGCGCTCTTCAGCGCTATCCGTCACCAGCGCCACTTCCCCCAGCTTGATCGGTCGATGGTTGCGGGCTGCAATGGTCATGGCGGCGTAGTCATCGGCCTGCTCCGGCTTGCCTTCAATCCGCAGCGGGTATTCGGAGGTCGACTTGGTGATCCTGCCCAGGGGGGTGTTGATGTTCTCACCCTTCAGGCCGTTCACCAGATCATTGACCCCCAGCCCCAGGGAGTCCAGCCGGGTCGGGTCCACCTCAACCCGCACCTCGCGCTTGGCACCACCCACCAGCTCTACCTTCCCCACCCCGGATACGCTCTCGAACTTCTTACGGATCTTCTTGTCCACCAGGGTGGTCAGATCACGCTGCGACAGGGTAGCGGACTGAATCGCCACCGCTGCCGATGGCGAGGCATTGAAATCCAGCTTCTGGATGATCGGTTCTTCCACCTCTTTCGGCAGCTGGCCGCGGATGGAGCTGACCTTGGCCCGTGCCTCCTGGGCCACCTCATTGATCCGTTCTTCAAGCCGGAACTCGGCCACCACGGTGGAAACCGACTCCCGGGAGTAGGAGGTGACATGCTTGATACCGGCGATCTGGTTGACCGCCTCTTCAATCCGCTTGGAAACCTCCCGCTCTACCGTCTCCGGCGAGGCGCCGGGGTACTTGGTGACAATGGAGATGACCGGCATCTCCACATTGGGGAACATCTCCACCGAGAGCCGTTTGTAGGAGAAAAAGCCCAGGGTCACCAGGGCCAGCATCATCACCGTGGCAAAAATCGGCCGCTTGATGGAGAGATCGGAGAGGATCATGTAGTTGATTCCTGTTTATTCATTTGCTGTTTATGATGCCTGCCGGTATACTTTGCTTACTTAATTCTTACCATCAGGAGATTCTATGGAAACCGTTGCCCTCTCCAGCAAGGGACAGTTTGTCCTGCCAAAATCAATTAGGGATCTGCACCATTGGGGTGCCGGCACGAGATTTGTCGTGATTGACCGTGGCAGTGAGGTGGTGCTGAAGCCTGCTGCTCCGTTTGCACCGACAGCATTTGAATCCCCTGACTGCTGTCCTGTCGGTATGGTCAAGCGACTTTCTTTGGCTGAGATGGAGCAGGCCATTGCTGCCGAGGCAGGCAAAAATGATCGCCATTGATACCAATATCCTGGTGCGTTATGCCGTTAAAGATGACCGTCGGCAAACGGTTAAGGCAACCGATTTTCTCAAGAACAACCAGTGTCGCATCCTGAAGACCGTGCTGCTTGAACTGGTCTGGGTGCTTTCTTCAACATCCGGTTACGGCCTTGATCGTCGTATAACCGCCGAGCGGATCAGACATGTCTGTGGTTTGCCAACGGTGTCTGTTGAAGATCCTGCCGGTGTTGCCCAGGCTCTTGTGCTCTATGAACAGGGGATGGATTTCGGTGATGCACTCCACCTGACATCCAGCAACCTGTTGACCGGCTTTGCTACCTTTGACCGGCGTCTGGCGCAGAAGGCCGTACAGCTGATCCCCGAACAGCCGGTGACCCTGCTGTAACGGCTTTACGGCGTTTTCTCTGCTGCACCCTGCACTGCAATCCTGTCACCATCCCGCAGGGTAAACCCACCCCGGCTGACGTACTGCTCACCTGCCTTCATTCCCTCCCTGATCTCCACCAGCTCGCCATTAACGATGCCGGTCTTGAGGGTGCGCTGGCGAACGGTCTGCCCTTCTGCCACAAACAGGATGGCGGTCTGCCTGGTTGTGTCGTAGCTGCCCAGCACAGACCGGGGCACCTGCAGTACTGCAGGGCGGGTGCCGGTTACAATCCGCCCCTTGGCAAACAGTCCGCCTTTGAGCAGATCCGACTGGTTCTGTACCTCAGCCACCACCTTTAAGGACCGGTCTGCCGCGTTCAGTTCGGGATTGATGAACATGACCTTGCCGCTGAAGAACCTGCCCGGCAGGGCATCCACACTAAATTCAAGCGGCTGGCCGACCTTGACCCGGGCCGAATCAGCCGACGGCACCGTAACGGTCAGGTTCAGGACCCGGTTGTCTACAATCCGGAAGATCGGCTTGCCTGCAGCTGCGTCACTGGCCAGATCCCCCACATTGATATCCCGCAGGGCAATCACGCCATCCATAGGTGCAGCTACCAGACCTTTAGCCTGCCTGACTCTGCTTTGCTGCAACTCCTCTTGAGCCACCCGGATCTGGGCCTGGGCAGCATCAACCCGGGCGCGGGCTGCTGCAGTTTCCGTACGGCCATCATCCACTGCCTGCTGGGTTGCCAGACCGGCCTCCTTCAGCTTTACCAGCCGCGCCTCTTCCCGCTCGGCCCGTGAAAGCGAAACCTGTGACTGGGCCAATTGCGCCTTGGCACTAACCACCGCTGCCTCGGCCCGCTTGGTGATCGCCTCGGTCTCTGCCACATCAATCCGGGCCAGCGGCTGCCCCTTGCGTACCCGTACCCATTGGGTGACATAGACCTCTTTGACCAGGCCGGGGATCTGGGACTTGATATCAGCGCTGAACTTGGGCTCCAGGTTGCCGGTCACCTCAATCCCCTCGGTCAATTCGGTTGCACGTGCAGCGGCCAGCTCCACCGCCACTGGCGGTTTGGCTGCAACCTCCTGCTTCTTTGAACAGCCAACCGCTGCCATAACAATAAAAAGCCCTGCAAGCAGGGCTTTCATTCTGATCATCTGACAAACCTCCGGGTGCTTCAGTTGTATTAAAGTTGCGATGTACAGTGCGGACAGCGGGTGGCGTTGTCATGCACTGCCGACTTGCAGAACGGGCATTCCCTGGCCGGTGGTGCCGGAGCCGGTTCCTCGGCCTTGCGCACCTTGTTGGCAGCCTTGATGATCATGAAGATCACCAGTGCCATGATCACAAAATCAATGGTGGTGTTGATAAAGACGCCATAGTTGAGGGTCGGTACCCCGGCCGCCTTGGCAGCAGCCACAGTGGGGTATGTGCCGCTTCCCAGGCTGATGAACAGATTGCTGAAATCCACCTTGCCCATGAACAGGCCAACCACCGGCATGATCAGGTCATTGACTGCCGAGTTGACGATCTTGCCAAAGGCCGCACCAATGATGACACCAACTGCCAGGTCCAGCACATTGCCCTTCATGATAAAGGTCTTGAATTCCTGCAGCATGTTCTCCTCCTTCTTCGTAGTTTTACTACTGGGCCGCCAGCACAACCTCAGGTCTGCCGACACATCGTATCCGGTCGCCGGGATACAACTTGCGTCCGCGGCGGGTTTCAACCTGGCCGTTAACCAGGATCTGCCCTTCCTGGATCAGCAGCTTGGCCTCGCCGCCGCTCATCACCAGGTTGGCCAGCTTGAGCAGGCTATCCAGCTTGATGTAGTCGGTCTCAATGGTAATTAGCTCAGGCATTGGACACCTTGCGGTCCAGTGAGCGGTACTGGATCGCCTCCGCCAGGTGCGGTTCCTGGATTGCCGCCGAGTCGGACAGATCGGCGATGGTGCGGGCCACCTTGAGGATGCGGGAGTAACTGCGGGCCGAGAAGCCCAGCCGTTCGCCGGCCAGTTCCAGCATCCGGTGGCCGGCGGTATCCAGTTCGCAATGTTTGCGGATCAGCCGGGAGGTCATCTGGGCGTTACAGTGCACCCTGCTGCCGCTGAACCGTTGCTGTTGCATGGCTCTGGCCTGGGTTACCCGTTTGGCGATGACGGTTGAGCCTTCGCCCTCCCGCTGGTCGGAAAGATCCCGGTAGGCCACCGCCGGTACCTCGACATGGATGTCGATCCGGTCCAGCAGCGGGCCGGAAATGCGGGAGCGGTAGCGCTTGATGGCCAACGGGGTACAGGAACAGCTGTGGGCGGAATCACCGAGATAGCCGCAGGGGCAGGGGTGTGTTAACCTTTCTCTACTATTCTGACTTAAAACGGCACTCGTTCGCAATTAAAATTCCCCTAGAAAAACAGCATCTTCCCGGTTATCCCGAATTCCCCATCACAGTTGGTGACCACATCCGCAAGAAACGAATGGATCTTGGTCTCCTCCAAAGAGAAGTCGCAGAAATCATCGGCGTCACCGAATCCTCAGTCTGGAACTGGGAACATGGCACCGAACCAGAACTGCAATATAATCCAAGTATTATCAAATTTCTAGGTTATATTCCGTTCGAGTGCCCGGATGACACTGTGGGGCGGCTTGCGTGGTACAAGAGAGTGATGGGGATGAACCTGGATCATCTGGGTGAAGCGATGGGGAGGGATCCGGAACAACTGTCAGATTGGCTGAGCGGGAGGCATAATCCGTTCAGGAAGAACCGAGATAAGATTGAACGTTTTCTGGAAAAGCAGGAAACTTTCCTTTTGTTAGGATAGATTTTATGATTATTTTCTTCCGTAGAAGGAAATAATCACATTTCACTTTAGTGGATGATTGGTGCCGCTCGTAATTGCTGTTACTGCTGATTCAATAGATAAAGGGCCGCTATTATGGCGGCCCTTTCTTCTTCCAGGATAACATCAACCAAAGTGCCATGTGATCACTGCATGCCGAATTTGAACGAAAGGAACCGGCAGCACATCATTCATTTCTCTTACCCTTGGGAATATCGGAAAAAGAAGTACTGCTGATTCGCAAATGGTCTGCTGATGTGGGAAAGGATATAGGGTATAATATGGGCAAGGAGAAACTGCTATGAAATTCGAAGATTTTGCTGCTAAGAAAATGCTTGAATCAACCCATGGGCCAGATCACTTGACTGATCGGGAAAAGCAGTTGATCGGTCTTGCAGTAACCGTGACTCGCGGTTGCATAGCCTGTAGTGGTGGGCGTATCCGTCGTGCTCTTGAAAGTGGCATCCCGCAGGAAACGATAATCCAAGCAGTTGATGTCGCATCTGCGGTGAATGCCGGTGTAACGACTTCCATAGCGTTGCAAGGTATTGAGAAAGAAGGGCTTAACTTGGCATGTACCAGTGGAGCCTGCACGGTTTAGGTTATTCTGTATTCCTGGTCAATCTGTTCACCTATGGTCAGAAGAGTGCTCACGGTCAAGGTCGGCTCAATTCCCCATGGATCGAATAACGCATCTGGTGAGCGCTTGACCCACGCTGCCCGCATCCCAGCTGATAACGCCCCTATCACGTCGAACGGATTGCTTGAGATGAGCCATGCATCGGCGCCTGTTGCTGCGGCTCGTCTCAAAAAATGGCAATAGACCCCAGGATTCGGCTTAAAAGTTTTGACTTCATCTACGCTCACAACCCCGAGAAAATAGTCTCTGATGCCGGCATGTGTCAGTAAGGTTTCCACTGCATTGGCACTCCCGTTTGAGAATGCGAACATTCTGAATCCTGATTTCTTTGCCCGTTCCAACCCTTCTTTTGCATCATCGAATGCAGGCAACACTTTATATGCGTCCAACAATTCTTGTTTGTCTTTTTCACTCAAAGACACTTTAAAGTATGAAGACGTATAATCGAGAGCGTCGCTGGTGCATCTGGCGAAGTTCTCGTAATTCTGCATCAGTCCTCGACGGAATGAATATTCGAGCTGTTTTTCACGCCAGGTGCGTGAAAACTCAGGTGCTTTATTGCCCACATGATTTTCCAATGCCACTACGACACCATGGGTATCGATGAGGGTTCCATAAACATCAAATGCAAGCGTAATCGTCATATGGCACCTAATTGGAAAGCTAAACACACCGTCGAAGTGTTACAGAGTACCGATAGCATTGGTTTATCTTTTCATATCCATGAACCCTCATGGGAGGAGATCGTACGTTTTCAAGGCAAGCATAGTTTGATCCAGGCAATAATCAGCATCGTCACTATATGCTATTTCGATCATTACTAACAAGTGACAAAAAATCATATTTGCCCTGTTTATACGCATCACGGAGCCATCACTACTCCCGTACCCAGTGGCAGGTGTATCCCCCCGGGTTCTTCTCCAGGTAGTCCTGATGATTTTCCTCGGCCCGCCACCAGGGGCCTGCCGGGGTGATCTCTGTGACGACCGGGCGTTTCCATTTTCCGCCGGCATCCACCTCGGCCTTGACCTTCATGGCGATCAACTGCTGCTCTGCGTCATAGTAGAAGATGGCGCTCCGGTAGCTGGAGCCGGTATCGTTCCCCTGGCGGTTTAGCGTGGTCGGATCGTGCATCCGGAAGAAGAAGCGGAGCAGGGCTTCATAGCTGGTTTTGGTCGGGTCAAATTCGATCCGTACCGCTTCGGCATGCCCCTCATGGTTGCGGTAGGTGGCGTTCGGGACTTTCCCGCCGGTATAGCCCACCTCAGTGGCGATCACTCCCGGCTGTTTGCGCAGCAGGTCTTGCATCCCCCAGAAACAGCCGCCGGCCAGGGTTGCAAACTGCTTCGCCGGAGCGGCCGCTGCCTTCCGTCCGAAGAGGGGGAGCCAGGTGCCGTAGCCGGCCTTTTCCAGCTCATCCACCGGGATGAAGCGGAGCGATGCGGAGTTGATGCAGTAGCGCAAGCCCCCCTTGTCCCGTGGCCCGTCGGTGAAGATATGCCCCAGGTGGGAATCGGCCCCGGCCGAGCGGACCTCGGTCCGGGTCATGCCGAAGGTGCTGTCCTTATGCTCTTTCACGTGGTCCGGGGCGACCGGCCTGGTAAAGCTGGGCCAGCCGGTGCCGGAATCGAACTTGTCCCGGGAGGAGAAGAGCGGTTCACCGCTGATAATGTCCACGTAGAGCCCCTCGCTATGGTTGTTCCAGTACTCGTTGTTGAACGGCGGCTCGGTCCCAGATTTCCGGGTGACCTTGTACTGCAGCGGCGTCAGGCGCTGCTGCAGCTCTTCGTTCGAATATTTTTCCCCTGTCATGGATATCTCCTTTCCGGCAGCCTGAACCGCGAGATGCGAACGGGCAGCCATTGTCAGCACCATAAATCCAACCAGAATTCCTGCTATCGCCAAGGCTCTCTTTTTCATCTTTGTCCTCCGGTGCAATCATGAAAGTTATGTTTGACTTCATCCTACACACGCTGCACCATGTTTTCTGTAAGCCTCATTACACAATTATACCGCAGCGGCACATGTGATGGCGAGCCACATAATGTGAAGGGGAGCAGGAACATGGAGCATGAAAAACTATGGTATCTTCGGCGGCTGGACATCTTTAGCGGTTTGAGCGACGAAGAGTATGGGGTGATCGACCGGGATTCCCAGTCACTCTACCTGCGCAAACGGCAGCTGCTTCCGTTCCGTGGGACGGCGCAGCAGGCGGTCTATTTCGTCAAGAAGGGGAGCATCAAGCTGGTGCGGACCTCGGCGGAAGGGCATGAGTTCATCATCGATATCCTCGGGCCGTCCACTCTCTTCGGCGAACTGGAGGGGGGACTCGATGCTGACGGCAGCGAAGTGATTGCCGAAGCGCTGGAGGAGACTCTCCTCTGCATGATGCGCCGCGAAAATTTTGACCGGCTCATGGCGCTGGTCCCGGCCTTGGGGACACGGATCACCAAGCTGAGCGGCCTGCGCCTCCGGAAGATCCAGAACCGCCTGGTAGATATGCTGTATTCCTCCGTCGAGGCGCGGCTGGCCAAGACATTTCTCGCCCTGGCGAACGAATTCGGCGTCACCGGTCGGGACGGTCTGCTCATCGATCTGCGGCTTACTCATAACGATTATGCAGGTCTGATAGCCTCGACCCGGGAGACCGTTTCCACCGGGTTGAACGCGCTCTGCCGAAGAGGGGTTATCGACATCCTGGACCACCGCGTGCTGCTGAAGGACCAGGAGCAACTCACACGTCTTGCTGGGCGCGAGATTCCCGGCGAAATCCGGGGGCAGTTTGAAAGGGGTAAGGGATAGGAATTTGCTTTTTTGACTGGTTGGAAAATACATCCAGTGCCGGGTTGATGCGACCCAGAGCAATTATCAGACTGGTTGAGTGGCCGGCACTACCCTTTCAGAAAAAACCGGGATAAGATAGAACTGTTCCTGGAAGGTCAGCAAATGCTCTTCTCTTAAGCCGATATTCTTATGGTTCACCTCTTATGATGAATGCTGCAGGTCCCGCTATCACACTGGTTTCTTTTTGGCAGATACGGTCGAACTCGGGCAAACAGCCAGTAGCCAATACGGGCGAACCGGTTTACCACCGGTAACTGGATGATGTGCCCCATGAGACCATAGATCGTCGAGGTTGGGAATGCCTGCCAGATGGCCCAGAATGAGTCAACCCCTTTGAAAACCTGTCCGTCCTGATCAATAGCATGTAACTGAAGCATGAAATCAGCGAGTGAGATCTGGTACTGCATCGGATCAAAATCAGAGCTGCTGATGTCAATTGCCACCAGTTTGTCACCGTGATCCTTCCGCAGGTAGTGCTCAATCTCCTTAGAACAGACAATGCATGAGCCGTCGTAGAACACTCTGAGTGGAAACCTGAGTGTTTCCATTCAAATAAGGGGGCGTACTTCGGTAACTGAGAACCAGGCCGCGTGGGTGACGGCAGCGCCGGTACCGGGGCCAACGGTGGCATCGGCGTTTTCTCTGATTTTTGCCAGCATAGAACCGGACTCTTCTGTCTTCACCAGTTCCAAAGCCAGACGGACACCACTGAAGCCAGGGCCTGATGCCTTGAAAAGGAATGAAGCCTGCGGGTTCTCGGTAATATTACGGTAGGTTCTCCCATTGGTCATTCCCCATACCATTGTCTGCTCATCAATGACGTGCGGTCGTGCGTAGACTGCTGTATTGGTGGCACCATCCTTTGATGCTGTGGCCATGCCCCCCAGGCCTTGCTTCTGGAACAGTTCGTTCAGGTTCATGCTGTTCTCCTCTTAAAACGGTTCTCTGGATTTTTGATCTCTACCGTTTGTCACAAGCTGTCTCTCATCACAACAGTATCTCACGATTATATTTTTCACGCCATCCTTCTGAAATACAGTCATGCCGTCTTAAGCCCAACCATATAACCAGCCAATATAATAAAAATCTTTGATTGCCTCCCCTTGACATGAAAAAAGTGCGTACTTATTTTTTGATCAGAAAATCACATATCGAAAGGAGGTAATCCACATGGCAACCTGGGATGTTTTCAAAGAGCTGGACAATCTGAGAAGGGAAATCGACGAAGCTTTCCGTGGCGCTGGTTACAACCGGCCGTTTGGACCGACATTCCTTTCGCCGGTAACAACCCGTCGTTTCCCGCTGGTCAACTTCAGCGAGGATGAGGGGCATGTTTATATCGAAGCACTGGTTCCCGGCGTTGATCCGAAGGATGTCGATCTGACTGTGCTGCGGAATACGGTCACCATCAGCGGCGAGCGCAAACCGTTCGTCGAGAAGGAAGGCCAGATCGTGCATCGCGCCGAACTCGGCTCCGGCAAATTCTCCCGCACACTCGAACTGCCGGTCGACATCGATCCCGAAAAGATCACGGCCAGTTGCAAGGACGGAATCATGCTGATCACCCTGGCCAAGGCCGAGCATGCCAAGCCAAAGAAAATCGACATCAAGCTTTCGTGAGATCTGACACACACGACGAAAGGAGGTACTTGATCATGGCAGCCAACAGTCTGACCGAAAGAAATGACGAACGGAATGTGCAGACCCGTGAGGAAACTCGTTCCAATGAAAAATATATCCGCCCGGCGGTGAATATCATCGAGACCGAAGAAGGACTGGTTCTGACCGCTGACATCCCCGGCGCCTCCAAGGATGCTCTCGATGTGAACGTGGA
Source organism: Geobacter sp. UBA6169 (assembly GCA_002422265.1). GTDB lineage: Bacteria > Desulfobacterota > Desulfuromonadia > Geobacterales > Pseudopelobacteraceae > Trichlorobacter. The sequence goes on along the minus strand of DIUB01000168.1, from coordinate 9,693 downwards.
AAAAGGCATCCTGACCATCAGTGCTCCGGCCCAGCACACGGCACCTGGAACCTCGGCCTACCGGGAATTTGAATTGGCCAGCTACTACCGCCAGTTTACTATCCCTGAGAGCCTCGACCACGAAAAGGCCCATGCCGACTATGCCAACGGCATCTTGACCCTGCGGATACCGAAGGCAGAAGTCGCCAAGCCGAAACGGATTGCTGTACAGGTCAGCTGAGAAAGGAGTCTGCGTAGGAGGTGATCACCATGTCAAACCTGTTGCCCGAAAAGTGGAGCGAGGCGCTGGAACGGGTACATGACAAAGTCGGCCATTTCCTGAACAAACTGAATCCGTTGAAAAAGGATGTTCAAACACCGGAACGGATCACGGCCGACACCCTGCCTGCCTTTATGAGGCTAGGTGGTCCGCTGCTCGACATGCATGAAACCGCTGATGAACTGGTCATCAGGGCCGAAGTGCCGGGGCTGAAAAAAGATGATTTCTCAGTTGAGCTTGTCGGCAGACGGTTAACGATACATGGCGAAAAGAAAACCGTGCGGGAGCGGAAAGGAGGTGATGGCTGTCTTATTTCGGAGTGCCGGTACGGCAGCTTTGCCAGGATGATCCAGCTGCCGTACGAAATCGATGAGAAAACGATTGCCGCGGATCTCAAACACGGGGTCCTGACTATCCGACTCCCCAAGCCGGAAAAAGGACGGCATGCCCGCTATCGCGTGCCGATCACCTGAATCAGATTATGTAGCGAGGGCCGCGCGATGCGGCCCTCGCTGATTCTACGGAGAAAGGAGCATGGCATGCATTACTTTATAAAAGACAACAAGCTGCATCGCTATCCCGTTCCGAAGCGCTGTAGCGTCCAGTTTCAGAAGGAAATCCTGCGGGACACGATTCCGCATAATGTTGAACAGTGTATCTACTGCATGCGCAGGTGGCCGGAAGACGACAACAAATAATAACAGTTTCTGGCGAGAGTGAAGATCATGGCAACGTATCAGGATTATTACGCCACCCTCGGCGTAGGAAAAACGGCAACTCAGGAAGAGATTCAGCGGGCTTACCGCAAGCTGGCCCGCAAGTATCACCCCGATATTAACAAAGCCAGTGACGCCGAGGAAAAATTCAAACAGCTTAATGAGGCCTACGAGGTGCTGGGCGATCCGGAAAAGCGGACAAGGTATGATCAGTTCGGCAGTGGCTGGGATGGCCAGTTTGCCAACCAGGAGCAGCAGAGTGGCGATACGGTCCGGTTCCACTTCTCCAGTGCCGATCCGGGCCAGTTCAGCGACTTCTTCCAGAACCTGTTCGGCGGTGGTTGGAGTTTTGGCAATGAAACCGGACTCAAGGGTGGCGGTACGACACGAAGGCGGGGGCGTGACCATGAGGCTGGTATCAGCATCACGCTGGCCGAAGCATATCACGGCGCCCGGAAAACTATTGAACTGGAACGAGTAGAGGCCGACAGCAGCGGCAGACCGGTCAGAAACAGACGCAACTACGATGTCACCATCCCTCTGGGGGTAACGGACGGTTCCCTGATCCGGCTTGCCGGCCAAGGGGGTAGCGGCAGCGGCGGTGCAGAGTCTGGAGATCTGTTTCTGCGGATCAGCATCTTACCAGACACACGATTCTCCTTGAACGGTCATGATCTGACCACAACCATCGACATCACCCCGTGGGAAGCGGCTTTGGGTGCCAAGGTGCAGGTGCCGACGGTTGACGGCAGAATCAATCTCACGATCCCGTCCGGCACCCAGAGCGGCCAGACCTTACGGGTGCGCGGCAAGGGGATGCCTGTTGCTGCAGGACGCTATGGAGATCTGCTGGTGAATGTGCGGATCGTGGTGCCGAAGCACCTGACGGCCAGGGAACGGCATCTGTTCGAGGAATTGGCCAAAGAATCACTCTTTGACCCGCGTACATGATTGAGGACCGCTATGACAGCACAACAGCATGACATTATCATAAGCAGAAGACATGAGCTGGTCTCCGTGCCGGGTATCACTATCCATGAGTTAAGCCGGCTCTGCGAGTGCCATCTTTCAGTTGTAAAGCGACTGTTCTCCATCGGTCTGATTGAACCGCTGGCACCGGGTACCCCACAGCTGTTCGACCGAAGCGCAGTGATCAGGGCCAGGAAGGCCTTGCGTCTGAAGCGGGATCTGGGTCTCAATTTCGATGCCGTTGCACTGGTGATGGAATTGCTTGACCGTATCGATGACTTGGAACGAAGACTCTGAAGAATTTTGTGGAGCTTTAAATGATAACCGAATACTGCAACCATCCAACATGGTTGCAAAAATCAATCGAGAAGCTTGCGAAAGCAAAACCTTACCTCATTTTTGAACATTTGATCGCCAATATATTGGTGCTTCTCATTTCGTTCATTGTGGGTGTCGCCCTTTACAAGCTGGGTGAAGATGTCCTCAGCCTGCTTGTGAACACAGCCTTTGATCCGTTGAAGCATGAAACCTTCCAGGCTGTTTTTGGCGGAATCATGACCCTGCTGATAGCCATGGAATTCAAGCATTCCATACTGATCGTTACCAAACGGCAGCAGAACATCATTCAGGTAAAAACCGTCATTCTTGTGTCGATGCTTGCTCTGGCTCGCAAATTCATTATTCTTGATATCCATGCCATTGAAGCAGCCAAGATCGCAGCACTGTCACTGGCTATTGTTGCCCTCGGGGGCGTCTACTGGCTCATGCGTGAGCGGGATGCTTGGAACATGGAGCATGGCCGGCAAGAAGAAGGATAACTTTACTATCTTTATGATCGGAGTGCGACATGCCGCAGTATCCTCCAACCGACCCGTTTCTTCGCCGTCTGCGCTCACTGACCATCGCTGTCATCACAATTCTGTTCGCATGGCATGCCCTGTCGTGGGCAGACAGGGCGTTCCAGAAAGAATCGGCAACACCGCGGGCGGTAACCGCCCGGGGCGATCTGGCCGCTGATGAAAAATCGACCATCGAACTGTTCGAACGCTCCCGCGATTCGGTTGTATATATTTCAACCTCGGAACGGGTCATGGACTTCTGGAGCCGCAATATCTTCACCATACCTCGCGGTACTGGATCAGGTTTCATCTGGGACGATAAAGGGCATATTGTAACAAACTTTCATGTTATCGAAGGGGCTTCAGAGGCCCGGGTCAGATTGTCGGACGGCAAGGAGTACAAGGCCAGTCTGGTCGGCGCCAGCCCCATGCACGATCTTGCTGTGCTGAAGATCGGCACCCGCTTCAAAGGACATTCGCTGCCGGTTGGCACCTCACACAACCTGAAGGTCGGCCAGAAGGTCTTTGCCATCGGCAACCCGTTCGGTCTCGACTGGACCCTGACCACCGGGATCGTCTCTGCTCTGGACCGGTCATTGAAGGGAGAATCCGGCAGCGTCATCGAGCATCTGATCCAGACCGATGCCGCCATCAACCCCGGNNGCCGCCATCAACCCGGGCAACTCCGGTGGGCCACTCCTTGATTCAGCCGGCCGGCTCATCGGCATCAATACCGCTATTTACAGTCCGTCCGGCGCATCAGCCGGAGTAGGGTTTGCCGTGCCGGTGGATACCGTCAACCGGGTGGTTCCACAACTGATTGGTCAAGGGAAATATGTTCGTCCATCCCTGGGAATTGAAATTGACCAGGATCTCAACGAGGCGATTACGGAGCAGCTTGGCGTCAAAGGTGTGGCAATACTTAAGGTGCGTTCAAATTCTCCGGCAGCGCGGGCAGGGTTCAGAGGCATAACCATTAATCGTGACCGAACAATTACTCCTGGTGATATAATTACAGCCGTACAAGGAAAACAGGTCGAAACGATTCCCAAATTGCTGGCTCGATTGGATGACTTCAAAGTGGGCGATACGGTGACCATCACCATTCTCCGTGATGGCAAACAGCAGCAGCGCAGCGTTCAGTTGCAGGCAGAGTAAGCACAATCAAGCCAGGAGAAGCGGAATGCCCCAAAACATTGACGATCTTATACAACGGATCAAGGAACTGCAGGAGGAACTTGAAGTCGAGTTCAAGAAGAAACGGGACGAATTCGAGTTCATCATCGAAAAGAAACGGGTTCGTTTTGCCGAGGAGGTGGCACGGCAGCAACGTCGGTTGAAAATCGGCTGGTTCCGCTATCTGATCAAATCAAGACCGCTCAATGTCCTGACCGCTCCGGTTATTTACGCGGGGTTCATCCCCTTTATGATCCTGGATCTGTTTCTCTGGCTCTATCAGTCGATCTGCTTTCCGGTGTATGGTATTCCCAAGGCAAAGCGCTCCGATTATCTGATTTTCGACCGGGAAGACCTCCCGTACCTGAACGTCATCGAGAAGTTCAACTGTTTCTACTGTTCCTATGGCAACGGACTCATGGCCTATGGCCGGGAGATTGCGGCCCGGACCGAGCAGTACTGGTGCCCGATCAAGCATGCCCGCCGGATCAAGGCGGCACACGAACATTATCCGCGCTTCTTCGAGTACGGCGATGCTGAGAGTTGGCAAAAAGGGCTGGAACGGCTGCGTCGGCAATATCCAAAAGAACAACAACCTGCAACCGAGGTGAAGTGACATGGCTACGGCAAGCTACCTGATTTCCTGCCCATCCTGCGGCACTGGCAACCGCATCCCGGCCGATAAAGAGGGTGTGCGGGGGCGCTGCGGCAACTGCAAGTCAGCATTGCCGCCGCTGTATTGCCATCCACAGCAGATGACCGACCGGACCTTCGACTCTTTCATCAACTCCTATCCCGGTCCGGTGCTGGCAGAGTTTTGGGCACCCACCTGACCGCACTGCCACACCTTCGCACCGGTGGTGCGAACCGTAGCTGAAAAACTGGCCGGCCAGGCCGCAGTAGTGCAGATCAATACCCAGGACAATCCAAATCTGGCAGCCCGATTCGGTATCAGGGGTATTCCGGTCATTGTGCTGTTGAAACAGGGACGTGTTGTCGATCAATTACCAGGAGCACATCCGCTTGATGCGGTGCTGGCATGGTTCCGTCGAAAGGTATGATAAATTTTGAACTTGATTTCTGCTAAACGGAGAAAAATACAAACTTCAGCAGCACCATGTTAATTCTGTCTAAAGGTTAATCAGAATAACTTCCCTCTGCCAGAGAAAGAATAGCGAATATATTTTTTCGTGAAAGGAAAAATCACATCAAAAATCATCATTGACCTTTACCGGTCTACGTACCCGCTTGGGCAGCAGGGCCAGCTTATCGTCAATGTGCCTGCCGAAGGTGTAACGAATTGAATTCTCCTCATCGTTGAAAAGCTTTACTCCGACTATATTGGCAACATCGAACACCAGGCCGATTTCACATTTCGGATCGCCGCGCTCGATCTTCTGCAAGGTCCTTCTGGAAATCCCCGCCCGTCCGGACAGCTCTTCCTCGGTTATCTTGCGTTCTTTTCTGCCAAGCCGGATGAGTTTACCCAACAGCTCAGCGGCATCCCGGGTCTGACGGAGATATGTGCGGTTAACTGGAGAGGCCATAAAAAACACCAAATGGATATTATCGCAATCGCTAAACAATTGTATGGATACGATAGTATCCGTTTAGGTAAAGATCTAATGAAACGCGGGAAGCATGAAAGCTTACTCAACGCGGCACGAACGGACGAAAGCGGCAAATGGTCGTATATCGCCACCGAATGAGGCAGCATCAAGCGCTTCCATGTATTCTTTACGTCGGTCCACCGGAATGATAGTCCAACTGAAACCGCCCGAAGCGAGCATGGCGTTCATCAGGAAACGACCGATCCTGCCGTTGCCATCCATGTAGGGGTGAATGTAGACAAAGATGAAGTGACCCAGCACCCCCCTGACAGCAGAAGAGGACTCAGCTTCAAGCAGATCACATAACTCCGGCATCATCTCGCGCACAGCCTCCTTCGAAGGGGGCACATGGGCGGCGTTGCGGATATACACCTGTGCGTTGCGGTATCCCGCAAGATCGACAGCCGACAGGATGCCGGCATCCACACTGGGCGAAAACAGACTGCGGTGCCAGGCGGCATGGTCTGAACGGAATGCCGTGCCCGGGTTTGCACCTGAAAATATCCTGCGGATCGTGGCCATGACTTCATTGTGGGCCAACCAATAACCGCGCGCAGCCATGGCATTGCGCGACTCGGAATCCTCCCGGGTATTTTCCGGGTTCCAGTCACCACGGGATACACGACTGATCAGTTCATCGGATACCCGGTATCCTTCTATGGAGAGAGAGTGGTAGGCATCCAGTTGATACTGCTCTTCAATACGGGACATGAAGAGATCGATATTTTCAGGAATCCCCGGTTCCTGTGGAAACAGTTCAAGAACCGGCTGGCGCATCTCATGCCACATGAGTCGTATCCGCAGAGCATGGCGGGATTCGCTGTGCGTCAGCAGATTCATCGGCAGAAGTTCCTCAAAAGGATTGGATTCCGTAACCATGTATCCGCCAGAACGCATGGTTGCCAGAATCTGATCGGCATGTTCCGCCCGCCCGACAGCTCGCAACGCTCCGGCAAGTCTGCCGGCGATTGTGCTGTGTCCACCCTCCAGAAGTTCCCGGAGAAGAGTGGATACATCCCTGACCCCGGACAGCACAATTTGCGCATCACGGGCATGGTTTCGGTAAAAGGAGGGCGGAGCCTTTATCAGGGCGGTTTCAGGCATGAGAACGCGGAGAGTGCCGACCATCGTCACTTTGTCGGCAGTCATGGATTCCACAGCTTTGTAGTCAAAAAGACTGCAACCGTTCGGCAGGGAGAGAGTTCCGTTCTTTGCCAGGGGGGAGTGGACCGTGACCTGTTTCGGCAACAGTGTGCTACCGGCATGGAGGGACAGGGACAGGTCGGGTGACACATGCCAGTTATCACCGAACCGTTCCGTGCAGTACCCGGCAATAAACTCACGCATGGCAGCAAACCAGGGGGTGCTGTCACCCATCTGTTCATCAGGGCGGGACGGCATATACCAACCCTTGAGGATCTGTCTCAGGAAGCCGTTTTTTACAAGCGATGACAACTGGATTCGCTTGAGTTCAGTTGACTTGATGACGGATTTCCCGTCATCCTGCAGTTTTTTCAGGACAGTCAGGGCATCTGCCAGATGTTGCTGAGTCGGACTGGTCTTCATGGTCGCCTTGCTGTTACACGATTATTATGATCAAGCATTACAAGATTATTGTTGAAGTGGCAAGGGGATTGCGGTCGTGGTGGATCGCGGGGACGTACCTTGAACTCGCTGTCTGCCAGTGTTCATTGGTTGGTCCCAAACAAATCTGCATAGATTTAGTTACGCAGTGAGCTGCTTTGAGCTCTTCAAATGCTACAGGACTGATGCGACCATTAGCACTGTGGCGGCGGTTACGATTGTAGTCAACTTCAATATACTCAAACACTGATCTCGGTAATGTCACACCGAAACTTCTCCCTATGAATCACGATGTCTTCCTATCCAAACTCCGATACTGGATCGCCTCGGCCAGGTGCTGGTCGCGGATAGCTTCTGACCCGGCCAGATCGGCAATGGTGCGGGCAACCTTCAGAATACGGGAGTAGCTGCGGGCGGAGAATCCCAGTTTTTCTCCGGCCAGTTCCAGCATTCGGTGCCCGTTCTGGTCAAGTTCACAGTGTTTCTTGATCAGGCGGGCGTTCATCTGGGCGTTGCAGTGGACCTTGGTCCCTTTGAAGCGCTCCTGCTGCAGGTTTCTGGCCTGGGTTACCCGAGCCGCGATTGCGGCAGAGCTTTCAGTTTCACGGCTGTCAGACAGGTCACGGTAGGCGACGGCAGGAACTTCAACATGCAGGTCAATCCGATCCAGCAGTGGCCCTGAAATACGGGAACGATAACGTTTGATGGCGATGGGTGTGCAACTGCAAGTATGCGAAATATCTCCTAAAAATCCACAAGGACAGGGATTCATGGCTGTCACCAACATGAAGCGAGAGGGGTAGGTCAGGGATTGCAAGGCCCGTGAGATGGTGACGCGCCCGTCTTCCAACGGCTGACGCAGTACCTCAAGGGCGTTTTTCTTAAACTCCGGCAGTTCATCAAGAAACAGCAGGCCGTTGTGGGCCAGTGAGACTTCACCAGGCTTGGGCGAAGTGCCGCCGCCAATCAGCCCTACATCAGAGATGGTGTGATGTGGGGCACGAAACGGACGCTGTGTCACCAAGGCAGTGCCGTTTTCCAGCATACCGCTGACACTGAAGACTGCGGTGGTTTCCAGTGCTTCGTCAAAACCCAGGGCAGGAAGTATTGACGGGATTCGACGGGCCAGCATGGTCTTGCCTGAGCCGGGTGGACCGATCATAAGGAGGTTGTGCGATCCAGCAGCCGCCACCTCAATGGCACGTTTGGCGTGGTCCTGCCCCCGTACCTCACAGAAATCCTCACCATGCTCATCTTTCAGACTGAAAAGCTGCTGCAGATCAACCTGCTTGGGTGGTATTGCTGCTTCTCCTCGCAGGAACTGGACAACCTCTGCCAGGGTGCGGACCGGCAGCACATCAACCCCTTCCACCACAGCTGCTTCCGATCCATTTTCAAGTGGCAGGATCAGACCGGCAAGCCCTGNNTGCGGGCGGCCACTGCCACCGGCAGTGCGCCACGCACCGGTTTGAGGCTGCCATCAAGAGAAAGTTCGCCCAGCAGGATATAGCGGCCCAGCCGCTCCCCCGTGATAACACCGGTGGCAGCCAGTATGCCGATGGAGATCGGCAGGTCAAAGGCAGCCCCTTCTTTTTTCAAGTCTGCCGGGGCCAGATTGGCAGTGATCCGCTTGGGTGGAAATTCGTACCCGCTGTTCTTGAGTGCTGCTTTGACCCGATCCTTGCTCTCCTTGACCGCACCGTCCGGCAGGCCGACCGTGGCAAACTGGGGCAGGCCCTGGGCAATGTCCACCTCCACATCAACCAGGATGGCGTCAATACCGATAACTGCAGCGCTTAAGACCTTGGCCAGCAAAGGCTACTGTTCCTTGAGCATGATAAAGCCGATCTGACGCCCGGTCTCGCCGTTGTCGCGGCGGTAGGAGAAGAACAGATCTTTCTGGCAGCAGACACAGTGCCCGGCGGTCTGGATGTTGAGGGAAGAAAGTCCGGCATCCTCCAGTTGCATCCGGTTGGCCAGAGCCAGGTCAAGCCTCCAGGCTCCGGTGCCGTCAGGCTCACTGACTGCCAGCCACAGCTCAGGTTGATCCTTGAACCCGTCTTTAACCGGCTGATCCACCTGATAACAACAGCGGTTGATGCAGGGCCCGATGGCGGCTTTGACCGCTGCCGGATCGGTGCCGAATATCGTCTGCATTCCCTTGACTGCTCTGGCCACAATCGTGGCAGCAGTCCCCTGCCAGCCGGCATGCACTGCTGCAATCACCTTTCTGTCCGGATCGTAGAGCAGTATCGGCACACAATCGGCTACGGTAACACCGATCATGATTGCAGGCTGGTTGGTAATGATTCCATCGGCCTCAATCCCAAGAAAATGGCTGACATCATCATTAGGGGCATCAATCACCAGCAGGTCGCTGCCGTGGTTCTGCCGTACCGTGACCAGCTGTTCCATGGTAATACCAAAGGTGCGGGCTAACAGACTGCGGTTACCCTCGACGTTGTGCGGTGAGTCGTCGGTATTGATCCCCAGGTTCAATGAATTGAACGGCGGACGGGATACCCCTTCATGACGGGTGG
>DIUB01000024.1 GCA_002422265.1 Geobacter sp. UBA6169 | reverse complement strand
GTTCTCACTGCATGACCTGATCCTGGCCCGCAACCTGGACCGCCTGCTGGTGATCCGCCAAGGTCAGCTGCTGGCCGATGGCCTGCCAGCCACGATACTGACCCAGCACCTGGTACAGCAAACCTTTGATCTTGATCCCGGGTTTCAGGTGGGCGGTGTTTGGCAGGGCAGCACTGACGACATCTCCAGAACAGAAACCGCTGGTTCGGCTCAAAACCGGTCTCACCAGCACCCACACGACACAACGTTCGGCTCTTAGCAGAACCAAAATGGGCAGCAGCATCAGGGCGCGCCCTGTCGGGTCTAGTAGACCTGCACACGGCTTTTATGCAAGCAGCCTTACACATTGCAGACAGTAGCCAGTTCCCGCTCGGCGGCCGCGTAATCCTCAAGGCTGATGACCGCCTGCGGCTCCCACTTCCTGACGCGGTAATAGAGCTTGTCATAGTACTGCTCGATCAACCCCTGTGCCAGCCCCTCTACATCCCATACCTCAAGTTGTTGTAGCAGCTCGGCATACTGTTCGCCTCCCAGCTTCTTTTTTATCCGTTCCAGCGCCTCGACCATCGGCTGACGATATTCTTCCCGCGCATATTCGGCAGCAAGCCGTTTGACCCGGGTAGCCACCGAAACCTCGCACCAGATCTTGGTACTCTCGGCCATCACCCCGTACAGATTACCGGGCAGGGTCAGGCGGCCGATCCGCTGACTTTCCCCTTCCACCACAATCGGTCGATCAACCGGTGCCCGGCGGAAGGCATCCCAGAGCTGGGTCTCAAACCGCTTCTGTGACGGCTGTCCGCCCAACCCCAGAGAGCCGAAGGCCGAGCCGCGGTGCCGCGCCAGCCCCTCCAGATCGATTACGGTGTATTTTTCGCGCGGCAGCTGCAGCAGGAATTCGGTCTTGCCGGAGCCGGTCATGCCGTGCAGCACCACCAGCTGCACCGGCAGGCTGACCGATTCGAAAAAACCGGTTACCAGGCTGCGGAAGGCCTTGTAGCCCCCCTGCAGCTTCACCACCGGATAGCCGGTCATCTGCAGCAGCAGGGCAATTGATTCGCTGCGCAGGCCGCCACGCCAACAGTAGACCAGCACTGGTCTGCCCTGTGCCGCCTCAATAATGGTGGCTACAATCGCCGGAAATCGGTGACAGGTCAGTTCCAACCCCCGCAGGCGGGCGAGCTGCGGCCCCTGTTGTTTGTAGAGGGTACCGATTTCGACCCGTTCAGGATTGGTCAGGATCGGTACATTAATGGCGCCGGGCAGGTGGTCTTCAGCAAATTCCAGTGGCGTACGGGCGTCAACCAACAGGTGAGACGTAAGTAGTGACGGATCGAACGGTACGGTATGAACCATGAAAGTGCAGCTCCAAGCAGATATTTTTCCGGCATCACCCTTGCCTTGCAGGGTGTTCAGTGGTACATATAAACACTCTTTCCCATGCCTTTGCAAGGTTGCAAAAACCGTTCACCCACCATATCCGAGGAGGAAACCATGGAAAAAAAGCAGGTGCACTATCGAGAGTTGGGGCTGGCTAACACCAAAGAAATGTTTGCCAGGGCCATGGCCGGCAAATACGCCATACCCGCCTATAATTTCAACAATCTTGAGCAGCTGCAGGCGATCATCACCGGTTGCGTCGAAACCAGCTCACCGGTGATTATCCAGGTTTCCAAGGGGGCCCGTAATTACGCCAACGAGACCATGCTGCGCTACATGGCTATGGGGGCGGTGGAAATGGCCCGCGAAATGGGCTCTAACATCCCGATCTGTCTGCATCTTGATCATGGTGATTCCTTTGAGTTGTGCAAGTCCTGCGTGGACAGCGGTTTTTCCTCGGTTATGATCGATGGTTCACATCTGCCGTACGAAGAGAATGTGGCACTCTGCAAGAAAGTTGTCGAATATGCCCACCAGTTTGACGTATCCGTTGAAGGAGAGTTGGGTGTACTGGCCGGGATCGAAGATGAGGTTTCAGCGGAACATTCCACCTACACCAAGCCGGAAGAGGTTGAAGATTTTGTGAAGAAAACCGGCGTGGATTCCCTGGCCATCTCCATCGGCACCAGCCACGGCGCTTACAAATTCAAAGCTGGAGAGCCGGTTCCGCCACTACGTTTTGATATTCTTGCGGAATGTGAAAAACGGCTGCCCGGTTTTCCGATCGTGCTGCACGGTGCCTCTTCGGTGGTGCAGGAATATGTGGAACTGATCAATCAGAATGGCGGGAATCTTGAAGGGGCGCTTGGTGTGCCTGAAGAACAGCTGCGCCAGGCTGCGGCCTCGGCAGTCTGCAAGATCAACATCGATTCCGATGGCCGCCTGGCGGTAACCGCCAAGATACGCGAATACTTCGGCAAGGATCCGAAAGAGTTTGATCCACGCAAATACCTGGGAGAGGCCCGCAAGGAGCTGATCAAGCTGATCAAACACAAGAACGAGACTGTTCTTGGTTCTGCAGGCAAGGCATAGTGACAATTTCAATTCAAGGTGCTCTCTGCGTTGACACATCGTCGACTCCTCAACGTACTTTCCGTGTACGCCTGCGTCGTCGTACTCTTCGCGCCTTGATTTCATCCATTGATTTGAAATCGTCAAACCACGTATGAGGTGATCGCCATGAGTACCAGAAAATTCTCACGCGTACCGTTTCATGTCATGGCCACCGCCACGGTCCATGGCCGCAGTTTTCCCGGCAAGGTCAGCAATCTTTCCATGAACGGCCTGTTTCTGGAAACTCCGGAACGGCTGGCCGAAGGCGAGGCTGCTGAACTGACCATCCGCCTGGAAGGGACCGAACCGGAGATTGCCGTGACCTTTACCGGTCGGGCAACCCGAGTTGTTGATGGCGGGATCGGATTCCATTTTGAGAAGATCGACCTTGATTCATACACCCACCTGCGCAATATCATCGCCTACAACATAGCCGATGCTGAAAAGGTGATGGACGAAATTTTCAGTAACATTGAAGAAAAAATAACCGCCGGTGTCTGATGGATACGGGGGCTTCATGAATCGCTGCAGTCATTGCAAAACCTACTCCCTGTTCGGCTTTTTTCTGGGCATCGGTGCACCGCTGGGCTGGATGTTTTTCAGGTTGGTGTTCTTTCATGATCCATCTCAGCCTCTTTTCGCCCAGCTGCTGGGAAACATCTTCAAGGATGCCGAGCATCGCCTGCTGTATCTCTACATGGGGTTGGGCACCTCGATGGTGCTGGGATCGGTGGGCTACCTGATCGGTAAAAACGGTGACGAGCTGCAGCAGCGGGCACAGGAGCTGGATGAGCTGCACCAGGAAGTGGCCTCCCAGAAAGAGGTTTTTGAAAATCGTTTCAAGGTGCTGGATACCAACATCAAGAACTTCCACCAGATCAGCAGCAGAATTCAGACCTCGCTGAATGTTGAAGAGGTCTTGCTGCTCTGCGCCGAAGGGTTGCATGATATCCTGGGTTACGAGCGGGTCAACATCATGATGAGCAGCGCCAACCGCTCCAGTCTGCGCTTTGTGACTGCCACCGGCAGCACCGCCCGCGACATTGAAGGACTGGATCTGCCCCTGGACCCGGCCATCGGCGTGATCTACCGCAGCATGACCGAACGCAAGCCATTCCTGATTGACGACATTACCAACTACGATAACAGCTACCATTTGCAGCCCCCCTATGACCGGATCGAACCGCTCCGTTCCAAAAATTTCATCATCTGCCCGATTGTGGTCAAGGGTGAGTCAGTCGGGGCCTTTGCCATCGACAATAAACGCTCGCGCCGCTCTCTGAATGAGTCTGATCTTGACACCATCATGCTGTTTGCCGATCAGGTGGCCAATGCCATTACCCGCATCAACCTGCTGACCTCCATTGACACCTTGACCAGCGAACTTGAGAACTCCTTCTCGTTCCTGCTCTCGCACCGCGATCAATACTCGCACAACGTGGTTGACCTGAAGGATAGTATCGAGTCGGTGACCGACGGGGCGGCGGTTATTGCCTCGGCTGCTGAAGGGGCCATGGCCTCGGTGGATGAGACCAGCACTGCAGTCAATGAAATATCAGTGGCAATCGAAGAGGTCTCACGCAACCTGGACACCCTGACCGGCATCGTCCATCAGTCAGCTGCCGCCATGGAGCAGATCACCCGCAACATCACCAGCGTCGAGCGCAGTGCCGCCATCTCCCACGAGGTTTCCAGCCAGGTGCAGGCACAGACCGCTGAAGGGCGCAATGCGGTCAACGAGACCATCGGTTCATTGGCCGAGATCCAGCACTCGGTTGAAGAATCATACGCCGGCATCACCCGGCTGGCCGAGAAAAGCAGCCGGATCGAGAATATCGTCAGTGTCATCAACGATATCACCAAACGGACCAATCTCCTGGCGCTGAACGCCTCCATCATAGCCGCCCAGGCCGGTGAATACGGCAAGAGCTTTGGTGTGGTGGCCGACGAAATCCGTAACCTGTCGCTGCAGACCGGCCACTCCACCGGCGAGATCACCGGCATCATCGATGAGATAATGTTCGAGTCCCATCAGGCAGCTGATACCATCGGCGCCACCAAATTTCTGGTAACGCGGGGGGTGGAGCTTGGGCATGTCATGGGAGAAACCCTGCAGGCCATCTATGATCGTTCGGTCTGCTCCATGGAGATGACATCGGAAATCAAGCAGGCAACGGAAGAGCAGTCTACCAGTGTACAGACCGTGGCCCGTTCCATGGAGGACATCAGCAGCATGACCACCCAGATCTTCAACGGCTCAAAGGATCAGGCCAAGGCCACCCGCAGCATCGCCCGCGCCATCGAGACCGTCAAGGAAATGGCCCACGAGATGGTGCAGTCAACCTCAAATCAGGTGGAAGACAGTCGCAAGATCAGACGAACCGTGGAATCGGTCAGCGACATGGTGCATAAGATGTTTGACAACATGGAGGCACGCCGTGCCCAGTCTTCTGAAGTAGTTAAAGAACTGGAATCGATGAAGAGCACCACCTGCCAGCTGTAAGATGTCCACGGTTCTTTCAATAGCCTTTTTCGGTGCTGTCGGTTGCCTGAGTCGGTACTGGCTCTCCGGACTGATCAACCGTCTGTTAGGCAGCCACTCCTTCCCGTTTGCCACACTGGTGGTCAATCTGGTCGGAGCCTTCTTTATCGGGCTGATCATGGAGCTGTCAATACGAAGCACCATGCTGCCCCATACCCTGCGAGTCGCACTGACCATAGGTCTGATGGGCGGGCTGACCACCTTTTCAACCTTCAGCATGGAAACCTTTTCCCTGCTTGAGCGTGGCCAGCTGGTAACTGCCTTTGCCAACGTGCTCTTGAGTGTTTCACTCTGCCTGCTGGCCACCTGGGCCGGCATTGTGACTGTGCGCGCAGCCTGATAGCAGACTGCTAACCGGAAAACTGCTGGAACCAGAATATTTGAACATGCTAATGTAGTGCCTGCTGTGACAGCCACCTGCCCGGGGGCTGATCTACTGTAGCAGCGGATGAACCGTACGACTTCAATAAACGCCTGGATTTTAGCGAACCGGGACGGACGGGGCAGAAGGGTTCCGGCGCTAGTACCGAAACCTTCGTTTAGACCGTGTGCCGTCCCGTGGTACGCGGTTTTTTTATGGGGCAGACCATGCGCAAAAAAATGACCATTCCCGACCTGCTGCAGATGAAGCGGGAAGGCCGCAAGATAACGGTGCTGACCGCCTACGACTACCCCACCGCCCGGCTCGTTGACACCGGTGGCGTTGATGCCATACTGGTTGGCGACTCTGCTGGAGTTGTCTTTGGAGGCCATGAAAACACCTTGCCGGTCACCATGGATGAGATGCTGTACCATGTCAAGGCGGTGGCACGAGCAAAACCCAAGGCGCTGGTGATTGCCGATATGCCGTTTATGGCCTGTCAGAGCGGTGAGATCGCAGCTCTGAAAAACTGTGGCCGGATGCTGCAGGAAGGCGGTGCCGAGGCGGTCAAGATCGAAGGGGGCTGCAATATGGCTTCGATCATCCGTGCCGTGACCGGGATGGATATCCCGGTGGTGGGACATGTGGGGCTGACCCCTCAATCGGTACACCGGATGGGAGGCTACAAGGTACAGGGCCGCAAGGACCAGGCCGAACGGATTATTGATGATGCTCATGCCGTGCAGGAGGCCGGTGCCTTTGCCGTGGTGCTGGAGGGGATTCCGGCCAAACTGGCAGCCCGGATTACCGAGATGCTGGATATCCCCACCATCGGCATCGGCGCCGGTCCGGCCTGTGATGGCCAAGTGCTGGTGATCCACGATATTCTGGGGCTGTGCGAAAAATACTCCCCTAAATTTGTCAAGCGTTATGCCGAGCTGGCGCCGGTCATTACCGAAGCTGCTCGAAAGTATGTATCAGAAGTAAAAGACGGCACCTTTCCCACTGAGGAGCATTCGTTTTCGTGAAACGTATCCATGATGTACAAGAAATGCAGCAGACCATGCTGGGGCTGAAGCGTCAGGGCAAACTGATTGCCTTTGTTCCGACCATGGGATTTCTGCACGAAGGCCATGCCTCGTTGATGCGGGAAGGACGCAAACGTGGCGATATTCTGGTGCTCTCCATTTTTGTCAACCCCACCCAATTCGGCCCCAACGAAGACCTGGATCGCTACCCGCGCAACCTGGAAGGGGACTGTGCCCTGGCTGAAGCCTGCGGGGTGGATTACCTCTTTGCCCCCACCGCCGCCAGCATGTATCCACCCGGCTTTCAGACAACTGTTTCACTGGGACCGCTGACCGAGCCACTCTGCGGCGCCAGTCGCCCCGGACATTTTAATGGTGTAGCGGTGGTGGTGACCAAACTGTTTGGTATTGTCCAGCCTGATCTCGCCCTGTTCGGCAAAAAGGATTTTCAACAGCTGGCCATCATCCGTCAGATGACTATTGATCTGAACCTGCCGGTGGAGATCATCGGCATGCCGATCGTTCGTGAGCAGGATGGTCTGGCCATGTCCTCACGCAATAGCTACCTTTCACCGGAAGAGCGGCAGCAGGCTCTCTGCCTGTATCGGGCAATCCTGCGTGTACGGGAGCTGTTTACAGCCGGCGAGACCGATGCCGTACGTCTGCTTGCAGAGGCATCTCAGCAGATTGAAGCAATACCAACGGCTGTGGTTGATTATCTGGAACTGCGTGACAGTGTCACACTGGAAGTGCTAACACAGGCCATGCAAGGCACCCTGCTGGCCATGGCAGTCAAGATCGGCACCACCCGCCTGATCGACAACACCGTGCTGGGGGAACAGCTCTGATGCCGCACCGCGCCCTTGCCAACCTGCAGAACCTGTACCGGATCTTCACTGTACCGGAAGCCCCCGACTCAACCCTTGGTGCCATTGACAAGGCGATCACCGGCGATGTGGCCGGGTTCCTGCAGAACCACATTGTAGCAGTCGAGCGCCCCCTGGAGGAGATCGAGGCCAGCTTCTCAACGGTCACGATTCCGGAAGAGCCCACCTATGTCTCGGACTACACCGAGTTTGTGAAGGAAAACCTGGTAGCCCAATCGGTCCATACCGCTGCTCCCGGTTTTGTGGGACACATGACCTCGGCCATCCCCTACTTCATGCTGCCGCTGACCCGTCTGATGACGGCACTCAACCAGAATACGGTCAAGGTTGAGACCTCCAAGGCCTTCACTCCGATGGAACGACAGGTGCTGGCCATGCTGCACCACCTGATCTACCGCTGTCCGGAAGAGTTCTACCCCCCCTGGATTCACAACAGCCAGTCAGCCCTGGGGGCCTTCTGCTCCGGCGGCACCATTGCCAACATTACCGCCCTCTGGCTGGCCCGCAACCGCCTGTTTGCACCACAGGGCACCTTCAACGGCATCGCCCAGGAAGGACTGCTCCGGTCACTGCGCCACCATGGCCTGGACGGCATCGCGATCCTGGTTTCAGAACGCGGTCACTACTCTCTGGGTAAGGCTGCCGACCTGCTGGGGATTGGTCGCGATCAACTGGTACGGGTCAAAACTGCGGCAAACAACCGGATTGACCTGCTGGCGCTGCGTGAGGTCTGTGGACAGCTGGCAGATCAGAACATCAAGCCGCTGGCCCTGGTGGGGATTGCCGGCACCACCGAAACCGGCAATGTGGACCCGCTGGAGCAGATGGCCGATGTTGCCGCGGAGCTCGGCTGTCACTTCCATGTGGATGCAGCCTGGGGCGGCCCTACCCTCTTTTCCGAACAGCATCGGCATCTGCTTGCCGGTATCGAACGGGCCGATTCGGTCACCATTGATGCCCACAAGCAGCTCTATGTTCCGATGGGAGCCGGGATGGTGATCTTCAAGGATCCAACCGCCGTCTCGGCCATTGAGCATCACGCCGCCTATATCCTGCGCCACGGGTCCAAGGATCTGGGCAGCCACACGCTGGAAGGCTCTCGCCCCGGCAAGGCGTTACTGGTTCATGCCGGTCTTTCCATCATCGGCCGCAAAGGGTATGAGCTGCTGATCAATCTGGGAATTGAGCGAGCCAAGACCTTTGCTGATTTGATCAAGCAGCATCCTGATTTTGAACTGACCAGTGAACCGGAATTGAACATCCTCACCTATCGCTATTGTCCGGCAGCGGTACAGCAAGCCCTCGCAACTGCTTGCCCGGAAGAGCAATCAAAAATGAACGCCCTGCTGGATCAGATCTGTCAGCTGCTGCAGAAGATTCAGAGAGAGGCCGGCAAGACCTTTGTTTCGCGCACCCGCCTCCGTACCGACCGCTACCGTGACGAGATCACCGTGCTGCGCAGTGTGCTGGCCAACCCGCTCACCACCAACGAGATCCTTCATACCGTCCTGCAGGAGCAGATCGAGATTGTGAGGCAACCGGAGATCATGGCGTTGCTGGATCAGCTTTGAAGCCGCACTGTATTATGACTGCGTTTTGAAGAGGTAAAACAGATGTCCCCGACAGACGCCCTCTATACCGCCTCATGGCTCTATAATCCCGGTGCAGCACCGCTTGCAGGCGGTGCACTGGTCGTACAGGGCGGTCGTATCCTGGCGGTCGGACCGGCAGCTGAGCTGATCAGCACCTATGGCCCTCCCTCTGCCGAATTTCCCGGCTGTGCCATGATACCCGGCTTTGTCAACGCCCACACCCATCTTGAACTGACCCACTTCCCGGCCTGGCGGTTGCGGGGAGGACTGGATTATCACCCCCACCGATTTGTGGACTGGATCATACAGATGATCAAGGTACGGCGCGGGGTTACGGAAGCAGAGGTACTGACGTCGCTCACCGCAGGCATCCAGGCATCACTGCGGGCCGGTACCACCATGGTGGGTGACATCATCACCAGCCCGGCCCTGCTTGCAGCCTATGCAGACACACCACTGGGCGGCAGACGGTACCTTGAGCTGATCGGGCAGGACCCTCTGCTGTTCGAACCACGCCTGGCCCAGGCCCTGGACGCTGCGGCAACCGTCGTTCCCCCCAAAACAGCCGGGCTGTCCCCCCATGCACCTTACACCCTGCACCAGACACTGTTGTCTGGCATTGCAGCTGCTGCCGGACAGCACAATCTACCAATTTCACTGCACCTGGCTGAATCCCGTGACGAATCAGACCTGCTGTTTGACTCAAGCGGTCCGCTGGCCAGGGAACTGTACCCCTACGTGGGGTGGCAAGACTATCTGCCGGCACCACGCAAAACCACCCCGGCCAGATTCTTTAATGATGGCAACCTGCTGGGTCCGGCAACCCTGGCCGTGCATGGTGTGCAACTGACTCCGGCAGATGCCGCACTGCTGAAGGAGCGCGGCGTAACGCTCTGTCTCTGTCCGCGCAGCAACCATCATCTTGCGGTGGGCACAGCGCCGGTGCACCTGTTCAGGAAGCTGGGGATTCCGCTCTGCCTCGGTACTGATTCGCTGGCCAGCAATGATTCGTTATCACTCTGGGATGAGATCCGCTTTGCAGTGGATTGTTACAAAGGAGAGTTGAGCCCGGAGGAGCTGATGCAGATGGCCACCCAGGGCGGCGCAGCAGGCATTGGTATGGTTGATACCGCAGGCTCACTGACACCTGGGAAACGGGCTGATTTTCAGATGGTTGAACTGAAAGGCCCCTGCACAGCAGAACAACTGCTGGCACAGGGGCATCTTGTGGATGTAGCAGTAGGGGGACGGCTGCAGGGTTAATCAGGGTCGTTACTGTACCGCTCCAGCACCTTCTCAATGATGTTGGTGGTTGATTTACCATCCACAAACGGGATCAACTCCACCCGGCCACCATAGGACTCCACCAGTTCCTTTCCCACCACCCCCTCCGGGG
This sequence comes from Geobacter sp. UBA6169, assembly GCA_002422265.1. Lineage (GTDB taxonomy): Bacteria > Desulfobacterota > Desulfuromonadia > Geobacterales > Pseudopelobacteraceae > Trichlorobacter. Next base: position 10,173 of record DIUB01000024.1, on the reverse strand, counting down.
TGTAATCGCCCCCTTTGACCAGGATCTGCGGCTTTAAGGCCGTAATCAACTCCAACGGCGTATCCTCATCAAACAGACAGACATAATCGATACAGTCCAGAGCAGCCAGGATATGGGCCCGTTCCTCTTCGCCGATCAAGGGCCGTTTCGGCCCTTTCAGGCGGCGCACCGAGGCATCGCTGTTCAGCCCCATCACCAGCAGATCCCCCAGGCGGCGGGCGGCCTGCAGATATTTGACATGCCCGGCATGCAGCAGGTCAAAACAACCGTTGGTAAAGACCACCTGCCTGCCCTTGCCCTTTTCCCGTTCAAGCAATGCAGCCAGTACATCCCGGTGCTTGATCTTGCTGTCGCTGTCGCGGTGTTCCTGGGCTACTGCAGCAATGATCTCATCCGGGGTGACGATGGAGGTGCCAAGCTTGGCCACCGCGATACCGGCAGCGATGTTGGCCAGCCGAGCTGCATCTGCCAGCGACATTCCTCCGGCAACACCGCAGGCTAGCAGTGCCAGCACGGTATCACCGGCGCCGGTCACATCATACACCTCACGAGCCACGGTGGGGATATGAACCGCCTCACCACTGCGACTGAACAGCGACATCCCCTCCTCGCTGCGGGTGATCAACAGATTCTCCAGTTCTACCTGTTCCATCAGGGCCTCTGCGGCCTGCGTCAGGCTCTCGGCATCACGGATCGGCACACCGGAAGCAGCCTCTGCCTCTTTACGGTTGGGGGTGAGCACGGTGGCACCGCGATACTTGCGGTAGTCAGCCCCCTTGGGATCTACCAGCACCGGTATCGAGTGCTGAGCTGCAACGTCAGTGATGGCGGCCAGCACTGACGGGGTAAGCACTCCTTTCAGATAATCGGATACCAGCACCACATCAAAACTGCTGCACTGCTGCTGCAGCCAGTCAATCAGCCGCTTTTCAAACTGTTGGCTCAGGGGCTCCCGCGACTCACGGTCTATCCGGACAATCTGCTGGTTGGCTGCCACCACACGGGTCTTGCGCCCGGTACGGCGACCCGGTTCCTGCAGGATCGACACCGTGTCCACCCCATGGCGGGTAAAGGCCTTCAGCAGCGCCCAGCCGTTTTCATCCTCACCGATCACCGAGGCAACCGTAACCTGGCAACCCAGCGCACGGAGATTATTGGCCACATTGCCGGCACCCCCCAGACGCAGGTCTTCCCTCAGCACATCCACCACCTGCACCGGCGCCTCGGGCGAGATCCGTTCGGCCTTGCCCCACAGATATTCATCCAGCATCAGGTCGCCCACCACCAGGCAGTTCAGCCGGGCTGCCCGCTGAAACAACGATTCAACGGCCTTACGATCCATGGTTACCGTCCCTCTCCGGCAAAGACACCGAATAACCCCTGCTCAATCAGGTCACAGAGGATATGGATCACGGTGATATGGCCCTCCTGCACCCGTGGGGTGTCATTGGAGGGGATGATCAGCGGGATATCACAGAGCGCCTTGATGCTGCCGCCGTCTTTACCCAACAGCCCGATGGTGCTGCAACCGGCAGCACGGGCCACCTCCAGCGCCTTCTGCACATTGGGGGAGTTACCGCTGGTGGAGATACCGATCACGGCATCTCCCGGTGCGGCCAGCGCCTCCACCTGACGGGAGAAGATCCGCTCAAAACCGTAATCGTTGCCGATGGCGGTGATGATGGAGGTATCGGTGGAGAGCGCAATAGCCGGCAGGGCAGGACGCTCCATCCGGAAGCGGCTGACAATTTCACCGGCAAAGTGCTGTGCATCAGCGGCAGAACCGCCGTTCCCCATGATCAGCAGCTTGTTGCCTATCCGCAGGGTATCGATCAACCGCTCAGCCAGCCGCGCGATAGGTGCGGCTAATTCATGTTCAATCCTCTGAAACAGGGCCAGATGTTCCTGTAATTGTCCACTGATGAACTGTTGCATAGAAGATACCTCCTTACGATTTTGCCAATTGGTGCAGGATACCGGCCGGAGCTGCAGCGCCACTGCCGGGAACAGACACGCCGCCAAGGGCGCAGGCCAACTGCAGTCCAGGGATCTGTTTCCTTTGCCGCTCCAGCTCACGTACCAGATCGCGCTGCGGCGCAAGTGTAGCCAGCCGGTGCAGGATGACGCCGCTGTGCAGGCAAGCTGCCCCGAGCTGCAGAGCAGTGCGGTGGTGACGGCGATGGAGGTACAGCATAAAGCGGTGCCCATGCCGTGCCGCATTCAGCAGGAGCTGAAGGGTGTCGGACAGTGAGCGCTCATCAGCCGACCTGGGCAGATAAACCGCCAGTTGTTGTTGTTCTCCCCAACGGGCGCGGAAGGTTTCGACTGCGCTCTCCCGCTGCATGCGGCGCCGTTCTTCTGAACCAAAGACCGCACCCTGACCACCGGCAAAGCTGACGTGCGGCACCAGATAGCAGCGAAATCCCCGGGCGTGACTGCGGTGGCGGTAATCCCGCAGACACCAGACGCCGCCATCCAGCTCTTCATCAAACAGACCGATCTGTTCACGCATCAGTCGAGACAAGGCCAAAGCAGAAAAACTGATCTCGGCCGTCTCAATCGATGCGCAGCCGTTTTTCAGAAACTGGGGATGGACCGTGAAATCAGCACTACAGTGGGGGGTGACCATACCGGACTGCTCCCGCTGCGTTGCGGCCAGAATCTGATCAATGCAGGCAGCAGTGACCATACCGGTGGGACGTACAATCAAGGCCCAGTCAGCATCTGAACGAAGCAAGGCCCGGTTGACCGCAGGCACAAAACCGATATTGCGCTCCATGGTCATATAGATAGCCCGGTCAGCCAGATGGTCGGAAAACTCCTCCAGCATCAGCTCGGTGACTCGGTCGCAGCCGTTATTAACAATGATCAGCCGGGCGGTTGCACTGCTTTCAAGGATTGAGACCAGGCAGGCCCGCGTCTCGGCGGGGCTGTTCCAGACCGGGATAATGATATCAAGCGACGGAGTAGTGGTCATAGAGCTAATGAAAAAACGTAACGCAAAGAAGAAATGAGAGGTACAAAGGCGCAGGATAGGCAAGAACCATTAAAAGCCTCTGTCCTACCTCTGCGCGTCTGTGTTGAGAATGGTCTGTTGATTGTATCAGGATGTGACCGCCACACGCTTGAGCAGATGCAGCTCGTCAAGCACCTTGCCGGAGCCCAGCACCACACAGTCCAGCGGGTTTTCTGCAATCAGTACCGGCACCTTGGTGATCTCGCGCAGCAGCACATCCAGGTTGCGCAAACCCGCGCCGCCGCCGGCCAGGAAAATACCCTTATCGACGATGTCAGCGGCAAGTTCCGGCGGCGTACGCTCCAGGCACTGACGTACCGTGTCCACAATGGAATTAACCGCCTCTTTCAGGGCATCACGGATCTCATCGGAGTTGATTTCGATGGTCTTGGGGATACCGGAGACCAGGTCGCGCCCCTTGACTTCCATCGTCAACACCTCTGGGCCGGGGTAGGCCTCGCCGATCTCGATCTTGATCCCCTCAGCCATCCGCTCGCCAATCTGCAGATTGTACTTGCGCTTGATGTACTGGACAATCGCTTCGTCCATCTTGTCCCCTCCCATCCGGGTAGACTGGGAGTAGACAATGCCGGCCAGAGAGATCACCGCCACCTCGGTGGTGCCGCCGCCGATATCCACGATCATGTTGCCCGAGGCCTCGGTGATCGGCAGACCGGCACCGATGGCGGCTGCCATCGGCTCTTCAATCAGATAGACCTCGCGGGCACCTGCAGATTCAGCCGATTCCTTGACCGCACGCTTTTCCACCTGGGTGATGCCGGAGGGGACACAGATCACGATCCGGGGGCGCACCAGGGTCTTGCGGTTGTGAACCTTATGAATAAAGTAGCGCAACATCTCTTCAGTGATGTCAAAATCAGCAATGACCCCGTCCTTCATCGGCCGGATAGCTGTGATGGAACCGGGGGTACGGCCCAGCATCTGCTTGGCCTCCATCCCCACTTTCAGCACTTTCTGCTGGCCGGTGGGCATCCGCTGCACCGCCACCACCGATGGTTCACGCACCACAATCCCCTTCCCCTTCAGGTAGACCAGGGTGTTGGCCGTACCAAGATCAACAGCCAGGTCATTGGAAAAAAGGCCGAACAGAGAGTCAAATATTTTAAACATGGAGGAATTCCTTTCACCAAAAATGGTCGCAAAGATTATCAGACCATGCGGTTCAATGCAAGAATGAAAACAGGTTTACCGGAGGCAGCACCCTGCTATCCCCTTGACTTTGCATACGGTTGCCTATAGCCTATATCAATTTTGCCGGATGCTCATGATGGAGAACCTGACCATGGACTACAAAGCCACCCTGAACCTGCCCCAGACTGATTTCCCGATGAAGGCCAATCTGTACCAGCGAGAGCCGGAGCTGCTCAAACGCTGGCAGGAGCTGAATCTCTACGAAACGATTGAAGCTTCCGGCAAGGACAAGCCGGTCTATATGCTGCATGATGGCCCTCCCTATGCCAATGGCCATACTCATATCGGCCATGCCCTCAACAAAACCCTGAAAGATATTGTGCTGAAGGTCAAGCGGATGGAGGGGTTCCACGCCCCCTACGTGCCGGGCTGGGACTGTCATGGCCTGCCGATTGAGCTGCAGGTAGAGAAGAACCTGGGGGCAAAAAAGAACCAGATGACCAAGGCCGAGATGCGTAAGGAATGCCGCAGCTATGCCAAAAAGTTCATCGAGATCCAGAAGGAGGAGTTTAAACGGCTTGGTGTGCTGGGTGACTGGGACAATCCCTACCTGACCATGACCAACGAGTACGAAGGGCTAACCGCCGCCGAGCTGGCCAAATTTGCCCATAACGGCGGCCTGTATCGCGGCCGTAAGCCGGTACACTGGTGTTCCTCCTGCGTCACCGCCCTGGCTGAGGCCGAGGTTGAGTATGCCGACCACACCTCACCTTCAATCTACGTCAAGTTTCCGCTCAAGGATGCTATCAGTGCAGCTGTGCCGGCCTTGGCAGGCAAACCGACCTTTGTGGTGATCTGGACCACCACCCCCTGGACCATCCCGGCCAACCTGGCCATCTCGCTGCACCCTGAATTCGACTACTGTGCGGTAGAGGTGGATGGTCAGGCGCTAATCGTGGCCGAAGGGTTAAAGGATCAGTTTCTGGCAGCCAACGGGTTGACTGGAGAGGTTATCGCCACCTTCAAGGCCGATATCCTTGATCATAAAAACTGCAAACACCCGTTCTATGACCGTGACTCTGTCATCCTGCTGGGTGAGCATGTGACGCTTGAGGCCGGTACCGGTTGCGTACACACCGCGCCGGGCCACGGTCAGGATGACTATGTGATCGGTCTGCGGGAAGGGCTTGAGATCTACAATCCGGTGGACAACTTTGGTCGTTATATCGGCAATATGGAGCTGTTCGGCGGTGAGAAGGTCTTTGACGCCAACCCCAAGGTGATCGAGAAACTGCAGGAGGTGGGCGCTCTGGTGGGACAAGCCAGGATTTCCCACTCCTATCCCCACTGCTGGCGCTGCAAGAAGCCGATTATCTTCCGCGCCACTGAGCAATGGTTCATCTCCATGGACGCCAATGATCTGCGCAAGAAGTCGCTGGAGGAGATCGACCGGGTGCAGTGGATCCCCAAATGGGGCCGCGACCGGATCTACGGCATGGTGGAAAACCGGCCTGACTGGTGTATCTCCCGTCAGCGCTCCTGGGGGGTGCCAATCACCGCCTTCTCCTGTACCGACTGCGGCGAATTCCTGGCCGACGGCCCCACCATGGACCATGTGGCCGAGCTGTTCAAACAGCACAGTTCCGACGTCTGGTTTGAGTGGGAGGCTGAGCAGTTGCTGCCCACCGGCTCGACCTGCCCCAAGTGTGGCTCTACCACCTTTGCCAAAGAGAATGACATCCTGGATGTCTGGTTTGATTCCGGCGTCTCCCATGCAGCGGTACTGGAGCCCAACCCCAAACTTTCTTCTCCGGCCGACCTCTATCTGGAAGGAAGCGACCAGCATCGCGGCTGGTTTCACTCTTCGCTGCTGGAATCGGTAGGTACCCGCGGGGTGGCCCCCTACAAGGCAGTGCTGACCCACGGTTTTGTGCTGGACGGCCAGGGCCGCAAGATGAGCAAGTCCATGGGTAACGTGGTGGCGCCTGAGGATGTGATCAAGAAGTTCGGGGCTGATGTGCTGCGTCTGTGGTGTGCGGCTCAGGATTACCGTGATGACAGCCGGATCTCGGAAGAGATCCTCAACCGGGTGGCCGAGGCCTACCGCCGGATCCGCAACACCTGCCGTTTCATGCTGGGTAACCTGTATGACTTCAATCCGGCCACCGACAGTGTTGCCTTTGCCGATATGATGCCGATCGACCGGCTGGCCCTGCATCACCTGGAGCTGCTGAAAGAGCGGGTGCTGGCCTCATACCGTGAGTTTGAATTCCACACGATCTATCAGGGGGTTAACGCCTTCTGTACGGTTGAGCTGAGCGCCCAGTACCTGGATATCCTCAAAGACCGTCTCTACACCAGCCGCAAGGACGCCCATGAACGCCGTAGCAGCCAGACCGCCATGTATATCATCACCGACACCCTGACCCGTCTGATGGCTCCCCTGATCTCCTTCACTGCCGACGAAATCTGGCAGTTCCTGCCGGGTGAGCGGGAGGCCAGCGTGCATCTGGCAGCATTCCCTCCGCTGTATAGTGAGCGCAGGGATGACCAGCTGGCCGAAAACTGGAGCCGTCTGTTTGACGTCCGGGCCGATGTACTCAAGGCCCTTGAACTGAAACGGGTGGAAAAGACCATCGGCCATCCGCTGGATGCAGCGGTCAAGCTCTCGGCACCGGCTGAAACCATCGCCTTCCTGAACGATTACCTCGACAAGCTGCGGGCGATCTGCATCGTTTCCAGCCTTGATCTGGTGCCTGAGCTTGCTGTCGAGGCCTATGAAGGAACGGTGGTGGCAGGCCTGAAGGTGCTGGTACAGAAGGCAGCAGGAGAGAAATGCGAGCGCTGCTGGTGCTACAGCGAAGAGCTGGGCAGCCACCCGGATCACTCTGCCATTTGCCCTAAATGTACAGCGGCGGTGGTGTAATGAACCGCTGGAGACTGTTTTCCATCATTGTAGGTGTTGGCTTGCTGGCTGATCAGGCCACCAAGCTGTATGTGGACAAGGTTATGACCCTGCACCAGTCGATCCCGGTGATTGACGGGCTGTTCAGCTTTACCTACCTGCGCAACCGGGGAGCAGCTTTCAGCTTTCTGTCCGATGTCTCCTGGCGACTGCCGTTCTTCATTGCGGTAACCCTGATCGCTGCGGTTGTGATCCTGGTGGCCATGAAAAAGATGCGTGAAGACCAGAAACTGGCTCAGACCAGCCTGGCCATGATCTTCTCCGGCGCTGTCGGCAATCTGATCGACCGGGTTCGCTTGGGTGAGGTGATTGACTTCCTGGATGTCTACTGGCGAACCCATCACTGGCCTGCTTTCAATGTGGCTGACTCATTGATCTGTGTTGGTGTCGCGCTGGTGGCGGTGGACATGATCAGAGAGGAACGTCGCCAAACAATGAATACCGGCAAGGACTGATTGGAAACCTGGCTGAACTGTGGTACGCTGCTACAAAAGAAGTAAGGTGTTGCCAGGAGGTTCCCCATGCCGTTATTTGTTGAAGTGATCGTAGTGGTTGCGGCGATGCTGCTCAGCGTGCTGGGGGTTTTTCTTTTGATGTTTTTGATAGCTCTGGCCCTTTTCCCAGTTGAGAAATCCCTCTCCAAAGCCGTGTGGGATATGACCAGGCCAAAGCGGAAACCCCTGCCGCAGCAACAACAGGGTGGCTTTAAAGGGTTCAGCCAGAAGCACAGCAAATAGCCTGAAGCAAACAGGGGACCCGTCAAGGCCCCCTGTTTGCTTCAGGCAAGATCACCGGTTATCCGCTGCAGCTCATACAGCTTGACATGAACCGAGCCGACGCAGTTGATAATTTCTCTCAGCTGTTCCTCGTCAACACCACACTCTTCGTCAATCCCCTGAAAGTAGGGATACCCTTTGGGCAACGGTGTCAGATCCCCCTCCTTCAGCAGCATCACATCAACCAGATCATTCACCCGGCCACTGGCCTCCCAGGGATCGCGGTAGTTGAACTGGCGTGCCACAATGTGCAGGGTCATACCGTTGGGAAAGGTTCCCTTTACTTCAAACGAGAACTCACGGGGCGCACTGTAATGCTCGGTACGCCCGGAACGGGCCATCACTTGGGCGCCAGCCGCTGCAAGAAGCTCGCGCACCGAATCGGCAGTCATCGGCGGTAATCCGGCTTCCACGACAGGGTATCCTCCTATGTCCGGTTTTGCTGCTTGCTGATCAGGCGTTGCCCGATATCGACCCCCAGCCGTCCCCCCAGCAACACCAGCGGCCAGGCATGCCAGACCAGATCAAAGATATCCAGCGGCCGTTGCAGTGTCCCTGCCCTCAGCATCTGCAGCTTCTCAACCAGATGGGGAACAGGATAAAAAGGTGACAGCCCGATCACCAAGGCCAAAGGTATCAGATAGCGGTATTCCAAAAGAGTAGAAAACATGGCACCCTCATCAGAAATGAAAAACGGCATACCATACCTAAAACAAACCAGTGACTGCAAGGGAAACAACCAAGTACCCACCGCAAACCACTCGGCAGCCGAGTTATCCCTGCACCAGTGCTTTCAGCAGGAAGGGTTCTCACCAGGTTGTGTTACGGCATTCAGGCAACTGGTCTACAGCTACTACCGGAAGCATCGCCGTGTCCTGCCCTGGCGGGAGTCAGCCACCCCGTACCAGATACTGGTCTCCGAGGTGATGCTGCAGCAGACGCAGGTAGAGCGGGTACTGCCTAAATATCTTGCCTTTATGCAGCAGTTTCCCGACCCTCAAGCACTGGCTGCTGCACCGCTACCGGAGCTGCTGGCAGCCTGGCAGGGGCTGGGGTACAACCGCCGCGCCCTTAATCTGCAACGGGCAGCACGAATGGTGGTGGAGCAATGGAACGGCAGTATACCGGATGATCCTGTGCTGTTGCAGCGGTTGCCCGGTATCGGTCCCTACACCGCCGGAGCTGTCAGCTCCTTTGCCTTCAATCGTCCCAACGTCTTTCTGGAGACCAATATCCGGGCGGTGCTGCTGCATTTTTTCTTTGGCGGTCAGCAAGGGGTCACCGACAAACAGCTGCTGCCAGTTGCCGAGGCTGTGCTGGACCGAAAAAATCCGCGGGACTGGTACAATGCCCTGATGGATTACGGCAGCGACCTGAAGCGCCGCTTTCCCAACCCCTCCCGCCGCAGCCGACATCACACCATACAGAGCAGGTTTGAAGGTTCGGATCGTCAGGTCCGGGGTGCGGTGCTACGGTTACTGCTGGAGGGGCGTGGGCTTCCTGTTGTTACACTACAGCAGGAACTTGCTGTTGAAACCGGACGGCTGCAACGGATTCTGGCAGGAATGCTGCGGGATGGGCTGGTACAGGACAAGCAAGGCATTTTCCTTATACCGTCAGCCTGAGCTCCACTCCCCACGGCACCGGCTTCTCCCCCTCCTGCGTCAAGACCCATAAGGTGGGAAAGGTCATTTGATCCGGCACCGGGCCGATACCGTCGGTCAGGTAGATCACGGCAGCCGGCAGGGGGTGCATGGTTTTGGCGTATTCAAAAACCGGTCGCAGGTCGGTAAAACCGCCGCCGTCATAACGTTGGGCCACGAATGAGGCGTTTGCAAACCGTTCAATACGCTGGATCCGGCTGTTGGCGTACAGCACCGTGATGCTGCATTCCCGGCCTTGAGCCAGGCTGAGCAGCTCGGCAGCAAAGGCCTCCCGTAACTCAACGATGTTGGTTGAGTCGCTGACATCAACCCCCACCAGCAGGCTCAGCTTGCGCCGCTTGCGGATGCCAGGGGTTTGATGGGCAAAGCGGCGATGCTCCCGCAGCCAGGTACTGCTGCGGCCGGTACGGCCGGCAGTGGCGATGAACTGCCGCAGGATCTGCCGCCAGGGGATCGGTGCCGGCTGCAGCAGGGCATCAACCACGGCCCGCACATCAGCCGGGGTCTCGCCATCACTGCCACGCAACGCATCCCGCACCATGCTGCGCAGCATCTCTTCTGCCAGGGTCAGCGGCGTACGGTCACTTTCCTGCCAGGCAT
>DIUB01000051.1 GCA_002422265.1 Geobacter sp. UBA6169 | reverse complement strand
GCATGCTCCATCTGTTCCTGCATCTCTTTGGCAATCCGCTCCGTTGAATTGGACAGTTCGCAGGTGTGGCCGCCGAGCTGGCAGGCCTGCTGGTAGAGCGAGGAAATGATCTGGCGTACGGTCTGGGTCAGGTGATTGACCTCACCGGCCAGATGACCGATTTCATCCTCTGAGCGTACCGGCAGTACCTTGGTAAGGTCTCCTTCACCCTTGGCAATATCCTCAACCTGGGCGGACAGTTCACGAATCGGCCGCACCACCAGCCGCGAGATCAGCAGGTACAGCACACCGATAATCAGGAAGAAAAAGAAAACACCGACCCCGGTCAGCACCAGGGCCAGGTTCTTGGCCTTGGCCACCCCGTCCTCCAGGGAGGTAACCAGCTGCAGACCGCCCAGAAATTTGGGGCCGGCAGCATGGCACGAGTTACAGCGGGCTTCGTTGACCAGCGGGGTTGCCAGCACCAGCACGCTCTTGCCGTCAAGCGTACTGTTCTGTTCGGCCTGTGCGCCGGACTCCACCGCCTGCTTGATCAGTTCGCTGTTGTCACTGCCGGCATACTCCCTGCCGTCAGAATAGAACATCTGGATCTTGAGCGCGGCCCCTCGCTTGACTGCCTCATCCACATACTGGTTAAAGGCCTGGAAATCACCTTTCATCTTGAGTTCGATCAGGTCGTGGATCACATCGGCAGCAGCAAGACGCGCATTGCTGCGTTGCAGATCAAGCATGGAGGTATAGGAGAGATAGAGGCTTAACACCCCAAGGCAGGCGAATCCCACTGAAAGCGTAACAGCAATGGCTATCAGAACCTTGGCGGTCAGGCGGGTTCGAAACATGGTAACACCTCCACGGAAAAGGGCAGTAACGCTGTGTTGACCGGTTGCGGTATTTGAAAGCCGCACTTTAGACAAAACCACCTAAAAAATGCAAGAAAAATAATAACGATGCTTGAAAGATGTGTGGACTTTAAAGAGCAGGCGAGAGAGACAGACTCAGCGAAGAGTATCTTTTTCAGTCGTCCAGCAGACTGGTCAGCTGCACCAGCTCATCAATGGTCCTGGTCAACAGCACCGGACAGCCTGCCTGTTCAGGCAACCGTAGATCAATATCATAGCGGTCTCCCACAAACAGCACTGCCTGCGGCGGCAGGGCCAGATCCTGCAGCAACTGATCAAACAGTTCCTGGTCCGGCTTGGGCCGCCAGGTGTCGTTGATGGTGATAACCCGCTCAAAACAGCCGTCAAGCCCCAGAAGGGTGACAATCTTGTCTGCCAGGGTGCGGTTATTGTTGGTCACGAGCCAGCTGGTGTAACGCCTGCCCAGCTGTTCAACCAGCGGTTTTACGCGGGGATCTGGCACAAGGTAATGGGCCGGTTCCAGTTCCGCTGCAAAGCGGCGGTGCATCTCCGGTACCGTTCCCCCCAGCACCTCAATGGCCACCGCCAGGGTCTGCAGGGTGCCCCGTTCCTGGGTCAGACGCTGGCGCAGCTCCCTGATCCGGCTCCCCCCTTCCTGAGGGGTCACCCCCAACAGCTCACCGGCATAGCGGGAGACCGACTCCCAGACCGCCTGTTCAAACGGCTCTGAAACGTACAGGGTACCGTCCAGGTCAAAGACAATCGCCTTGATCAGATCACGGTTCATGGCCCAATCCCCCGCAGGCAGGCCAGCTGAGGCGTTGTCACTCCTTTGGACTGCACCAGCACCCGGAAGGTATCCCCCATCCCTCCCTCCGGCATGATCAGCCGCTTGATGGTCAGGCGACGCTGCAACTTTTCCTTTTCCGTCAGGTCTGAGGCTTCGATCTCATCCAGTTCCTCAATCATCCCGGCAGCCATCAGAAAGCGCGCTTGATCGCCAAACCAGATGTTTTGCAGCCCCAGCTCCTCCCCCCGCTCCATCAGGGTGCTGAAGTTGATATGGGTGGTGATATCCTGCTGCCCCAGACGCTGGTACGGGTTGTCCTCAACCGTGTGTCGATAGTAGCAGAGCAGGGTACCCAGGTTGCGGCGCTGGTCGTACAGCTCTGCCTTGAGCCAGCCGTAGTCAATGGTCAGCAGAAACCCCTGCTGCAGCGCAGCAACCGCTCCTTCATACCAGGCCAGCCCGGCCAGTGAGACCTCAGCCTCCTGCCCCGGATGCAGCGGCATGCCGTAGCGCTGCAGATACTCTTCAAGCGCCGGGGTGGACGGGATGTCGGCAACCTCCTGGAACTGCTCCTCATGCAGGGTCACGTACAACTCACGCAGCCCCTGGGGGGTCATCAGCACCCGGTGTACCGGCATGGCATCCAGCAACTCATTGGAATAGAGCACCCCGCTGAAGCGAAAGCCCGGCAACTCCGCCGGGGTCAGCCAGGAAAGCTTGTCACGGTGAGCAGCCAGCAGCACGGCCTGGGCCTCGGCCAGGCTGGGCTCCTGCTCCACCAGCACCAGCCGGACGGCACGGTAGCACTCCGCTGACCGCTCGGCCAGAAAGTCCATGATATCGCAGGCCAGGCGGCCATGGCCGGCCCCGGCCTCCACCAGGGTGAATTCCTCCGGACAGCCCAGGGAACGCCACATGGCGCTGATCTCCCGGGCAATCACCCGGCCAAAGGCGGCATGGACGGTGATGCTGGTGTAAAAGTCGCCGCTGGTGCCCACCTTGCGACCCGGCGAGGTGTAGTACCCCAGGCCCGGTTCATAGAGGCAGGCAGCCATATACTCGGCAAAGGTGATCCGGCCCCTGGCACGGATCCGGTTGGCAATGATGGTTTGTAAGGTTGTGTCGTTCATGGGCGGTGATTATGCAGGGTCAAGGGTCAAGGGTCAAGGGTCAAGGGTCAATTTCACGCTCAGCTCTTTTTACGGTACAACTCCCGCAGCCCCTTGACATGCCGGCGCAGCTCCCGCCGCAGTTCAGGCGGTTCCAGCAGCTCGGCATGGCGACCGAAGGAAAGCACCCAGGCCAGGATCTCCAGCGTACCGGAGGCCTCAAAGGAGAGCAGCACCGAGCCGTCCTGCTCAAGCTGCATCCGCTGGCCCGGACGCCAGACACGATCACGTACCAGATGACTGACATCCGCATCAAACCGGACCGTGATCTCCATCGGCTGATCAGTCACCAGACCAAAGGCATCGCCAAAATTGTCCTCCGGCGTGTACCCCTCCGGAATATCGAAACGCTGGCGGGTAACCTGCAGATCCGTGATCCGCTCCACCGCAAACAGGCGGATCGCCCGACGATTATGGGCGTAGGCCAGCAGGTACAGTCCCCCCTTGGCCAGCACCAGGGTATAGGGATTGATCTCATAAGCAACAGCCTCTTTACCGCTGCGCTGGTAATCCAGCTTGACCCGGTACTGGTACAACAGGGCACGGCGCAGTTCAGACAACAGCCCGGCAGAGGCGTCATAGGTTCTGACCCCCTGGAAACGGGGCAACGAAACCCTGGTGATCCGTTCCAGTAACGCCACCGAGCGGGGAGGCAGCGAGGCATGAATTTTTTTGAAAATCGCTTCAACCTCGTTCCCGAACGGCTCAGGCGGCAACAGACCGGCGCAGGCCTTGAGCAGATGCAGTGAAACCAGTTCATCAAGGGTAAAGGTAATCGGTGGCGCCTGGCGCCCTTCGGTCAGAAAACGGTAGACTTTGTGTCCTTCTTCCCGTTTGGAGACCAAAGGATAACCGGCCTGCTGGATGGCTGCCAGGTCACGGTGGACCGTACGCAGGTCAACCCCGGTCTCTTCCACCAGCTCATCAAGGGTGATACCGCCCCGTGTCTCGATCAGACGGATGACGGTGTGCAGACGTGCGGCCTGGGTATAGTGACCGGTGGGTTTTCCGCGATTTTTCATCAGCCCCCCTGTTGTTCTTGCCGGAACTCGGGTATACTTATGCACCTCACAAGGCGCAAAGGTACGTGATGTGGAACCGCTTGACAACAGCTTTCTGACCTATCTTGCCTCACTCTTTCCCTGGTTGGGGCAGACCACCTACGGCGCCCTTTTTCTGGTGAGCCTGCTGGCATCCACCCTGCTGCCGCTGGGTTCGGAATGGCTGTTGGTGGTGCTGTTGCTGAAAGGACACGACCCCCTTGCCTGTGTGCTGACCGCCACCGCCGGCAACACATTGGGGGCCTGCACCACCTGGCTGGTGGGGCGCTATGGCGGCGACTGGCTGCTGGCCCGGCTGTTCAGGATCAGCGAACAGCAGCGGCAGCGAGCCGAGCAGTGGTACCGGCGTTACGGCAGCTCGTCACTGCTGCTTTCCTGGCTTCCGGTGGTGGGTGATCCGCTCTGCCTGGTGGGAGGGCTGCTCAAGATCCGTTTTGCTCTGTTTCTCGTGCTGACAGGAGTCGGCAAACTGGCTCGCTATGCTGTGGTTGCCTGGCTGACGTTACGGATGGCACATTAGCCAAACTTAACGGACAACCATCACATGCAAGTCCTTAACCGGTCAGTGCTGAATACGGGATGTGCATGAATATTCTTTGTGAAGGTCTGTACGCGATTTTTTGAAGCAATCAAAGGCAGAGGAGTTACCGTATGACCACACAAGCATTGGTAAAGCTTGCAGTTTTTGAAGGCAAGCAGATTCGCAAAACCATCCACAATGATGAATGGTGGTTTGCAATTATTGATGTTGTTGAAGTTCTGACTGAAAGCTCACTTCCCAAAAGATACTGGAGCGACCTTAAAAAAAAGATGACAGCTGAAGGGGTTAGCGAAGCGTACGATAAAATCGTACGGTTGAAAATGACCGCATCTGATGGAAAAATGCGAGATACCGACTGTGCTAACACTGAGGGAATGTTCCGCATCATCCAATCCATCCCCTCTCCCAAGGCAGAACCGTTCAAGCGCTGGCTGGCCCAGGTGGGCTATGAGCGGATTCAGGAGATTGAAAACCCGGAGTTGGCCCAGCACCGGATGAAGGAACTGTACGAACAGAAAGGCTACCCTAAAGACTGGATCGACAAACGGCTACGCGGTATTGCCATCCGCCAGAACCTGACCGATGAATGGAAGGAACGAGGAGTTTCCTCAGAGCGTGATTTCAGTATTCTTACCGCTGAGATAGCAAAAGCTACCTTTGGCGTCACCCCTTCTGAACATAAAGAGCTGAAAGGACTGACCAGAAAAAATAAGAATCTGCGGGATCATATGACCGATCTGGAGCTGATCTTTACCATGCTGGGAGAAAAGGTCACCACAGAGATATCGCAGGCCGAAAAGCCTGGCACCTTTGAAGAGAACAAAAAAGTGGCGAGACGGGGCGGTAGAGTGGCTGGTACGGCCCGTATTGAGACAGAAAAAGAGTTAGGCCGTAGTGTGGTCAGCAAACAGAATTTTCTTCCCAAAGAGCTTGCTGAGGAGACGGAGGAAACACCATGAAAATCTTTATCGCAGGTGGCACCGGCTTTGTGGGCAACCTTCTGACCGAAGAACTGCGCAACCGGGGGCACGAACTGGTGTTATTAAGCCATAACCGCCGCAGCACCACCGAAACCGGTGTCAGCTATGTGACCGGCGATGTTGCAGCACCGGCCGGATATGCTGCTGCGTTGCAGGGGTGCGATGCAGCCATCAACCTGGTGGGGATTATCCGCGAATTTCCATCGCAGGGGATCACTTTTGAACGGCTGCATGTGGAGGCAACCGCCGGTATGGTGCAGGCGGCACAGCAGGCCGGCGTAGTGCATTACCTGCAGATGTCGGCGCTGGGAACACGGGCAGATGCGGTTTCCGGCTACCACCGCACCAAGTGGCGCGGCGAGGAGATCGTACGGGGCAGCGGCCTGGCCTGGACCATCTTCCGGCCATCGCTGATTTTTGGCCCCAAGGATGCCTTTGTGAACATGCTGGCGGCAAACCTGCGGCTGGCACCGATCATGCCCACCTTTGGCCATGGGAACTACCGGTTGCAGCCGATCCACGGTCGTGACGTTGCCCGATGCTTTGCCGATGCCCTTGAACGCCCCGAGACAACAGGCCAGACCTATGAACTCTGCGGTCAGGATCGCCTGACCTATCGTGAACTGCTGGACGCCATTGCCGAGGCCATCGGCAAGGCACGCCCCTTTAAACCGGCCCTGCCGCTGGTAATCATGCAGCCGGTGATCAAGGCGCTGCAGGGTTTTTCCGCCTTTCCGATCACCAGTGATCAGCTGCAGATGCTTGTAGAGGAAAACATCTGCAACGGCTGCTGGCAGGAAACCTTCGGCTTTACACCGATCCGCTTTCAGCAAGGGATCAGGGAGTACCTGTCACGATGATCCTGCGTTTTCTGGCAGTGATGGTATTTCTTGTGCTACTGGTGCCGGTCGCTGCGTTGGCCTCCCGGTCCGCTGAACGGGAAGAACTGACTGATGCCCAACTGCTGGAAGTACTGGCCCAGGAGGGGGACAACCGGCACGATCCGCAACTGGGAGTAGCCACCTACTATGCCTCCCGTTTTATTGGAAGACGTACCAGTTCCGGTCGACCATATCACCCGGACAAGTATACCGCTGCCCACGCCGTGCTGCCGCTGGGCACGGCCGTGACCGTTGAAAACCTCAAAACCGGCCAAAAGGTGGCGGTAACCATCAATGACCGCTGCAGAAAACGATCGTTCCAGCTGATCGACCTTTCACGCATTGCCGCTCAAGAGATCGGCCTGTGGGGCAAGGGGGCAATCAAGGTCAGAATCATACCGATCACCAAAAAAGAACCCCTGCAGGAACTGCTTGCGGCGACAAAGGAGTAACCGATCATGCAGCAGCTTTTTATTGCCGGGTGCGGCTATACCGGCACCCGGCTGGCTCAACAGGCGCAGACACAGGGCTGGTCGGTGACCGCCCATCTGCGGGACCAGGATAAGGCAGCCTCTTTGCAGGCAACCGGTGTGACAACCCTGCTCTGCAGTATGGATGAGCTGGGGGAGATCCCCTCTCTGCCCGTGAGTAACCGGGTGCTGCTCTACAGCATCCCCCCCCAGGGGGGCGGCAGTATCGATCTGCG
>DIUB01000083.1:12715-13906 GCA_002422265.1 Geobacter sp. UBA6169 | reverse complement strand
TCCTTTGACGGCTGGAACGCCTATGCCGGCTCCACCATCTGGCTCAAGCTGATTGTTGATTTCATCATTAAACGGCAGGCCCATCCGATTGTCTGGGGCAAGAAGAAGAAAGAGGCGGAAGCAAAGCAGACCGCAGAATAGGTTTTGAATAGGTTACCCAAAACAAAAAGGGGGGACGGCACAAGGTGCTGTCTCCCCTTTTGTTGTTGTATTCAGGAAAGAAAGAACTTCTCCCTCCTCTTTATACTTAAACACTATCAAGTCCCCTCCCCCCTGGCGGGGGAGGGTTAGGGTGGGGGGGAATTGTCCATGAAATGACCCTGTTGCAGCTTCACCCACCCCCCAGCCCCCTCCCGTCAAGGGAGGGGGAGTATGCGAAATAATAGATGTTCCAAGGTATTAGGTGTGAATCAGCAGGTACAGAACCGTCATCACCCCCACCGATACCACCGCCAGCAACACCCAGATGCCGATCGGGTGGGCACCGGCCCGGTTACGGACTTCAAGCTGCTGTTCCAGCTGCTCCTGGGTCTGCTTGTCGCCTGAGCAGATCGCCAGCAGCCGCACCCCTTGGCGCTGGATCAGGTAACCGGGCTGTTTGAAAAACTCGCTCAGGCGGGCTGTCAGCTGTACTGCCACCAGCTTTTCTGCCTGCGCATTGATGCTGTTAAAGACCTTGTCCGCTGCGGTAAAGAACAGTTGTCCACCCTTGCGGTAGAACCAGTCGCTGTCAATGGAGATGGTTTCGGTCCGCTTCAGCATCGGTAGGAACATGAAGAAGGCCAATGCCGAGAACATCAGCAGCTGCAGCTGGTTCAGCGTATGTTCAAAGGTGTAGGGATGGAAATTGACCTCGAACGGCAGTATGGCGTACAGCGGCTGCGGATAGACCCCCAGAAAGATGCAGATGAAGGAGAGAAACGCCATGGCCACCAGCATGTGGGGCGGTGCCTCGCCGGGGCGCATGCCGCTGTCCTTGGCAAAAAAGACAAAGTAGGGAAACTTGATGCCGGCATGGAGAAACACACCGGCAGAGGCCAGCTCAAGCACCAGCCAGACCCAGTAGAAATTGCCATAGACGCTGGCTTCAATGATCATCGGCTTGCTGGTGTAACCGGAAAAACCGGGGAAAGAGGAGATGGCCAGAGCACCGATACAGCCAAAGATCAGGGTCAGCGGCATGGTCTTGTA
>DIUB01000083.1:0-12671 GCA_002422265.1 Geobacter sp. UBA6169 | reverse complement strand
GTGCCGATGCCGACGCCGGTGACCATGAAGCCGACCTGGTTGATAATGCTGTAGGCCAGAATCCGCCGCATATCGTTTTCAAGAATGGCGTAGATGATGCCGTACAGGGCCATGACACAGCCGACCACCATCAGGATCTCCCAGCCGGCATACCCTCTGATCAGCGTATAGACAGCGGTTTTGGTGGTGTAGGCGGTCAGCACCACCCCGCCGGTGACCGTTGCTTCAGGATAGGCATCAGAAAGCCAGGCCGACAGCGGCGGCGCAGCGGCATTCACCAGAAAGCCGATCAGGATCAGGTAGGTGGGCAGGTCGCGGATTGCGAACGGGTCAAAGGCAACTGATCCGGTGGCCTTGATCTGCAGCAGGATACCGGCCAGCAGCAGCAGACCGCCCAGCAGGTGGATCATTACATACCGGAAGGCCGACTGGTAGCTGCGCTCGGTGCCCCTGGCCAGGATCAGGAAGGTTGAGGCAATGGCCATTACTTCCCAGAACAGATAGAGCGAGATCAGGTCGCCGGCAAACACGGCACCGATGCTGGCCCCGATATAGGCCAGGGCGGCCACCGGCTCGACCCTGGTCTTGAGGTGCAGGGCAAAGATACCGGCGGCAAAGGCGTTGATGGTAAAGACATAGCCGAAGGCCTTGCTCAGCTTGTCGACCCGCAGCAGGGTCAGGTCAAAACCGAACAGCTGGTAATGCAGGCCGTTGCCAAGCGGCAGATTGACTATGACAAAAAAAGCGGCCAGGGGCACCAGAACGGCCGCAGCCATCCGGATGCGCACGGGCAGCAGCGCCACCAGCACCGCTCCCAGCAGAAACAGGAATGAAGGATGCAGCCAGTCAATCATAGTAGTTCTCGTTTCGCTTCAGTACATAGCCCAACAGCTTGGAAACCAGAATAATACCGACACAGGAGATAAAGCCGAACACGGCATAATATCCGGGCCATGCCTCAATTGAGTAAAAAAGCGTGTGCTTGTGCATGAAAAAGTCGGGCAGCACCAGCAGCACCAGGACTGCATAGAAAACATAACGCACCAGCTTGATGTTTTTCGGATCATCAAGCCAGTTGAACTCTTTGGGCGTTGATGCTGACGGGGGTGCAGCCGGTTTTGATTTTTTAGACATACGCGCTCCCCCTAGTTCAGAATTGCCAGCTTGACAAGCCGCAGGAACACATCCGGGTAGAAAAACAGGACAACCGAGCCGATGGCCGTTACACAGAGCGGCACCAGGCAGAAGATCGGCGCCTCCTTGATGGTCGGCTCAACCCCTGCTGCCGGCTGTGCAAAAAAGGCGCGGTAGATGATCGGCAGGAAGTAGGCGGCGTTCAGCAGGGATGAGCAGAGCAGGATAATCAGGATCGGCAGCTGATCAGCCTCCACTGCGCCGATGACCAGGTTCCATTTGCTGATGAAACCGCCCAGCGGTGGCAGACCGATGATGCTGAGGGCACCCAGGAAGAAGGCGCCGAAGGTGATCGGCATCTGCCGGCCCAGGCCGTCCATCTGGCTGATATATTTCTTGTGGCTGGCCACATAGATGGCGCCGGCGCAGAGGAACAGGGTGATCTTGCCAAAGGCGTGCATGGCAATATGCAGCACCCCGCCGGTCATGCCTGAGGGAGTAAGCAGCGCCACCCCCAGCACAATGTAGGAGAGCTGCCCGACGGTTGAATAGGCCAGCCGCCGCTTGAGGTTGTCCTGGGTCAGGGCCACCAGCGAGGCCACCAGGATGGTGATGCAGACGAAGTAGGAGAGGATAACGCCGTAATCAAGGCTGCGCAGCAGATCAGGCCCGAAGATGTCCAGTATCACCCGGACGATTGAAAAGACCCCCACCTTGACCACGGCCACACCATGCAGGAACGAGCTGACCGGCGTGGGGGCCACCATGGCGGCCGGCAGCCAGCCGTGGAACGGCATGATGCCGGACTTGGCAAAGCCGGCCACAAACAGGCAGAGAATCAGGCCCAGCAGCGCTGGCGATGCCTTGCCGGCCAGGATACCGCCGGCGGTGAAGTCAAGGGTTCCGGCTATCGAGTAGGTGATGATGATGGCCGGCAGGGCAAACCCGATGGAGGTGCCCAGGATGTAGGTAAGATACTTGCGGCCAGACCGGCGTGCCTCGGCATTCTGCTCATGGGTGACCAGCGGGTAGGTGGAGAGGGAAAGTACCTCGTAAAACAGGTACATGGTCAGCAGGTTGGCCGAAAAGGCCACGCCGATGGTGGCCGAAATGGCCAGGGCAAAGGAGGCAAAGTAGCGGGTCTGGGCATGCTCCTGCAGGGTGCGCATGTAGCCGATGGAGTAGGCCGAGGTGCAGATCCAGAGGAATGAGGCCACCAGGGCGAAGAACATCCCCAGCGGATCGACCTTGAGGGCGATCGGCACACCGGGGATCACCTCAAACAGGGTGAAAGTGAAACCGCCGCCTGCCAGTACCGAGGGGAGCATGGAGGCGACCAGCAGAAACTTGCCCACGGCGATCAGCAGGGTCCAGCTTTCCCGCAGGTTGGGCCGCCGGTCCGACAGCATGATCGGGATGGTGCCCAGCATGGAGATCAGCACCGCTGCCAGGGGTATGAGTGATGGTGTGTAGGTCATGGTCTCTGCACAAACTCCATGGTGTTCTGAAATGTGGATGCGATCAGAAAAACTGCGGCAGAACCTGCCGGATTACCTGTACCAGCGGACCGGTGCCCAGGCCGATTACCAGGAGGGCCGCTGCAGTCAGCACCAGCGGTGCCAGCATCGGCAGCGGTGCTTCCTGAACCGCAGGGGCATGGTGGCTGTGGTCCCCGGCGTGATGATCGCCGTGATCATCACTGAAGTAGGCCAGCTCGAAGATCCTGAAGAGCATGATGGCGTTGACCAGACTGCTGAACAGCAGGGCCGCCAGAAATCCCCATTGTTCTGCCTGTACGGCCCCCTGCAGCAGGTACCACTTGCTGAAAAAGCCGCAGGTGGGCGGTACGCCGATGATGGAAAACGCGCCGAGCGTGAAGGCTGCCATGGTGACCGGCATGGTCTTGTACAGACCGCGCAGGTTTTCAAAGGAGAGGCTGCCGGTGCGGCTGGCAATGGCCGCCGCAGCAAGGAACAGGCAGAGGGTCATGACCGCATCGTTGAAGATATGCAGTATGGCGCCGGTCATCCCCTGGGCATTGGCCAGCCAGAAACCGCCCACCATGTAGCCCACTTCGGCAATGAGGATGTAGGTCAGCATCCGGCGCAGGTCGCGCTGGGCCAGGGCCAGTGAGGAGGCGCAGACAATGCCGATGGCAGCGGCCCAGACCACTCCGGACTGCACCAGAGGGTGGCTGAAAAAGACGTATTCAGGGGTAAAGAGGTTCAGGATGACCCGGATCATCAGGTAGATGGTAACCTTGGTCATCAGCGGGGCAAACAGCAGCCCGGCGCCGGTGGGGGCCAGTGAATAGGCGTTGGGCAGCCAGCCATGCAGCGGAAACAGAGCCATTTTTACCCACAGTCCCACCATGGCAAAGGCAAAGGCGGTGGCCAGTGCAGCACTCTGGGGCAGGGTTTTGACGATTGCCGCGATGTCGGCCATGTTGAGGGAGCCGGTCAGGATGTAGAGGTAACCGACACCCAGCAGGTAGAAGCAGGCGCCGATGGAGCCCATGATGATGTAGTTGAAGCTGGCCAGCGGTGCCCGGCCCTTGCCCATGGCAATCAGGCCGTAGCTGGTGATGGAGGTGATCTCCAACAGCACGTAGAGGTTAAAGGCGTCGGCGGTCAGCACCAGTCCCATCAGACCGGCAATCAGGATCAGGTAGAGGGTAAAGAAGAGATGCTCGCTGCCGGGGTGTTCACGCTCGACCCAGGGCAGGGCCGAGACCGTGGCAGTCAGGGCCACTCCGGAGATCAGCACCAGCATCAGGGCGCTTAACGGGTCAACCAGCAGTTCGATGCCAAAGGGGGGCTTCCAGTTGCCCACTGTGTAGGAAAATCCGCCTTCGCTCAAGACCTGCCCCAGCAACATGATTGAGCCGATGGTGGAGAAAGCCAGCGGCCCCAGGGTGAGCGGCATGACCCAGGCGCGGGAAATCCTGCCCAGCAGGTTCAGCACAAAGGCTGTTACCAGCGGTGCGGCCAGGATGTAGAGGTGGAGATTGGTGGGGGTGCTCATTTGCCGATCTTCTCCAGGATTTCATCTTCTTCCAGGGTGCCGTATTCCCGGTAGATCCGCAGCATGACGGCCAGGGCCACGCCGGTGACACTGACCGACACCACGATGGCGGTCAGCATCAGTACATGGGGCAGCGGGTTGACCACGGTTGCGGCATCAATGCCGTTTTTCAGCACCTCGTACTTGTTGACAATCGGGATTCCGGCATCGCGCTTGACCCCCATGGATACATAAAACAGGATTATGGCGGTCTGGAAGATGTTCATACCCAGCAGTTTCTTGACCAGGTTCCTCTTGCCGATCATGGCGTACAGCCCCACCATCATCAGGATCACGTAGAGCCAGTAGTTATACTTGGCAACGATTTCTGCAGTCAGTCCGCTCATCTCACAACCCCTCATCCATATCGCCGCCGGAGCTTAAATCCCAGTACAGCGACAGCATGATGCTCATCACCGCCAGGCCAACCCCCACCTCAACAATAAACACCCCCAGGTAACGCCACTGGATCGGATCAATCGGCAGCAGGGCCGTCAATGCGCTGTAGTCAAGGAACAGCCCCCCCACCAGGGCGCACAGCACGGCAGTACCGACATAGATCAGCGCCCCCACATTGCCCAGAATACCGTTCATGGATTCGGAGAAGTTTTTGAATGAGGTCTTGAGATCAAAAGCCAGGGCCAGCAGGATGTAGGATGCCCCCAGCAGTACCCCGCCCTGGAAACCGCCGCCGGGGCTGACATGGCCGTGGGCAATGACATACAGGCCAAAGAGCTGGATAAACGGCACCATGATGCGGGTGGAGACCCGGATGATCTGGTTGTCGCCAAATTCCCGCAGAGCGGCCTTTTCCTGGAGGTGCTTCATGATTTGGACCTCCGCAGCACGCAGATCACCGCCATGCCTGCGCAGAAGATAACCACGGTCTCAAACATGGTGTCATAGCCCCGGTAATCACCCAGAACCGCTGTGACAATATTGGGGATGTACGTTTCCCGCACGGTGTTTTCAATATAGTAGGAGGCAACATGGGTGGAGGCCGGGGATGTCGGATCAGCCCAGGGGGCAAAATCCTGCACGCCGTACAACAGCACGGCTCCGGTTATGACTGAGGCCAGCAGGGCGATCGCTTTCAATCCTTGCACCTCCGCGAGGTTCGCAATACGGCGGCAATAAACAGCACGGTGCTGATGCCGGCGCCAACGGTCGCCTCGGTAAAGGCCACGTCAACGGCCCCCATTTCTGCCCAGAGCAGGCACATCAAAAAGCTGTAGACGCCGAAGATGACAGCGGCCCCCAGCAGGTCGCGGGCCATAATGGTGGCAACGGCACAGATCAGTACCAGTGCCAGTATCAGCAGATCCAGTTGCCAGGTCATGGAAGTTTATCCCCCTTTTTCCAGGGCTCGATGCCGTTAATCAGGGCGCTCTCGGTAATGGCGTTGGCTGCGGTGGGGCTGGCCACAAACACGAAACCCAGGATGGCCAGCAGTTTCAGGCTGACCAGAATGTTGCCAAAGGACAGATCCTGCTGCAGGGTATACAGGATGATGGCCAGCAGGATCAGCATCAGCCCCAGGGTGTCGCATTTACTGGCGGCATGGAGCCTGGTGTAGAAATCAGGCAGCCGCAGGATGCCGATGACCGCAACGGCAAAAAAGAAGACACCGGCAAGCAGCAGTATCGTAATCACAACAGACACGTTGATCAGTCCTTTCCCGTTACGTCTTCATGTTCCAGATGCACCGCCTTGCGGCGCAGGAAGTATTTGGATGCGGCCAGTGTGGCAATGAAGTTCAGCATGGCGTAGGCCAGGGCAATGTCGATGAACATGGCCAGGTTGTTGTAGAGCAGGCCGATCAGCAGCAGCAGCACCGTGGCATGGGTGCCGATGACGTTGCCCCCCAGGATCCGGTCCAGCACTGACGGGCCTTTGATGACCCGGATCAGGCAGAACCCGATCAGCAGCAGCAGGGCAATGGCGGAGTAAAGGAAGACCGTCTGCATCATGCCTCCGACTCCAGTGCCTGTATGATCCGCTCTTCCATCTCACCCGGCAGGGCATCAGCGGTGGCTTGGGTCAATGCATAGACCGTAAACTCGTTGCCGTGCTTGAAGACGGTGATGGTGCCGGGTGTCAGGGTGATGGACTGGGCAAAGGTAACCCGGGCAAAGGTGGTCTGCAGACGGGTGGTGAAGTGGAAGATCCGGGGGTTGATCAGGTCAAGCATGCGGGGGCTGAGCACGATTTTGGCAATGTCGATGCAGGACAGAATGATCTGCCAGAACAGCCAGGGCAGATAACCGGCCATGCCGATGGTGCGGCGCAGCAGGAGCTTGTCGTCAAACCCGTGGAACAGCAGCTTGTCGCTCATCAGCACCACCAGCAGGCAGGAGATGACCCCCAGAGTGAGGTGAAAAGCATCAAACATGCCGGACATGATAATCCAGAAAGCAAGCATGACAAAAAAGGTGGCAAGGCGGGTAATCACAATAAAACTCCATTATATGAAAGGAGTGGGCTGACGGTTTGAGTATAGATCGTTGTGGTTTGCGTTAAAACCCCTTTAGCATGTACCGTTATTTCCGGTCAAGCGCTTTCGGTATTCAGAGAGGTCAAAATCTGTTTTGTTACAGGCAGGCTGTGCTCTGAAATCTGTTTTCAATTTGCTGGAACATGGTTTTATATCTTAACTATAGTGCGTGCATGCAGCAGGGGATGTCCTGTGGATTGCGGCGCATTTCCGTTGACTTGTCTGGCCGCTCTGACTAGTCTGACCAGTCAGGGAATTGAGCCATGCATAAACCGACCGACCTGATACTGCCCCACGGCGGCTACCGTTCACTGCGCAGTTTTGCGGTGGCCCTGGCTGCCTACGACGGCACGGTGATCTTCTTCAGCCGTTTTGTGGACAAATGCTCCCGCACCAACGACCAGATGGTGCAGGCGGCTCGCAGTGGTGTGCAGAATATCGCTGAAGGGTCGCTGGCCTCCGGCACCTCGAAAAAATCTGAGCTGAAACTGACCAATGTGGCCCGCGCCAGCCTTGAAGAACTGATCAGGGATTATGAGGACTACCTGCGGCAGAACGGGCTGGCCATGTGGGATAAGGATTCGCCCAGGGTGCTGGCCATGCGAGCACGGCTGGCCGGCAAACTGCAGAAAAAGGCAGCTGCATCGGACGGGGCAGACCAGTCAGACCGGTCAGATTTTTTTGATGAGCCGCTCCGGGCGGCCCTGCAGGCCCTGCGTACCGCCCCTGCTGAAACCTGCGCCAATATACTGCTGTGTCTGTCTCACCAGGCCAGTTTTCTGCTGGGGCGTCAGTTGCAGCGGCTTGAGGCTGATTTTGCAGCGCAGGGCGGTTTTACCGAGCGGTTGTACCGCTATCGTAAAGAGCATCGCGACGCCGGCAGGGTAAAAGAACAATCAGCAGTTTGGTCAGACCAGTCAGACGAGTCGGACCAGTCTGACCTGTCAGGCGAAACCACCATACCACCATGCTTCTAACCCTACTGCTTGCCATACCGCTGGGCCTGTTTGCCTGGTTTGCCCTGCAGATCGGACCGGTTGCCGCCGGACAGGTGCTGCAGGCCGCACTCCCCTGGATTCCCAGCCTGGGGGTGACCCTCTCGTTCCGCGTTGACGGACTGGGGCTGCTGTTTGCCCTGCTGATCAGCGGTATCGGGGCGCTGGTGCTGCTGTACGCCTCTTCCTACCTGCATGACCATCCCCACCTGGATCGTTTCTACGGCTATCTGTTGTCTTTTATGGCCGCCATGCTGGGCACGGTGCTGGCCGGTGATCTGATCACCCTGTTTGTGTTCTGGGAGCTGACCGGGATCTGCTCGTTTCTGCTGATCGGTTTTGACTACCGGCAGGAAGCCTCCCGCCGGGCTGCGCTGCAGGCGTTGCTGGTGACCGGCGCCGGGGGACTGGCCCTGCTGGCCGGTATCATCCTGCTGGCCAAAGCTGCCGGCAGCAGTGACCTGGCCGTGATCCTGGCCAGCGGTGACCAGATCCGCAACCACAACCTCTACCTGCCGATCCTGCTGCTGCTGCTGGCCGGTGCCTTTACCAAATCAGCCCAGTTTCCGTTCCAGTTCTGGCTGCCCGGCGCCATGGCAGCACCCACGCCGGTCAGCGCCTACCTGCATTCCGCCACCATGGTCAAGCTGGGGGTCTTTCTGCTGGCCCGTTTTGCTCCGGCATTGGGCGGCACTGATAGCTGGTTTGTCTGGCTGACCGCCGTGGGTGGCATCACCCTGCTGCTGGGGGCAGCCAGGGCAGTGCTGCGCACCGACCTGAAGCAGATTCTGGCCTGGACCACGGTCAGTGCCCTGGGGATGCTGACCTTTCTGCTGGGGATCGGTACCCCCCTGGCCGTAACCGCCGCCCTGTTGCTGCTGACCGTGCATGCCCTCTACAAGAGCGCCCTGTTTCTGGCTGCCGGTGCGG
The DNA here is from genome assembly GCA_002422265.1 of Geobacter sp. UBA6169. Lineage (GTDB taxonomy): Bacteria > Desulfobacterota > Desulfuromonadia > Geobacterales > Pseudopelobacteraceae > Trichlorobacter. The sequence continues at coordinate 4,055 of DIUB01000083.1, read as the reverse complement.
TTGATCACGGCACCGGCACCCGTGAAGTCAACCGGCTGGGCGGGCTGGCCCCTGCCATGCCCCAGGTCGCCCTGACCGCCGGACTGGCGGCCCTTTCCATGGCCGGTCTGCTGCCTTTTTCCGGCTTCATTGCCAAAGAGCTGTTCTATGAAGCAACCCTGCATGCACCGGTTGTGCCGTGGCTGCTGAGTGCCGTGGCGCTGGCGGGCAACAGCCTGACTGTGGCCGCTGCCCTGCTGGCCGGGTATCTTCCCTTTTACGGTACCCTGCGGGACGGCTCGCTCCATCCCCATCGGGTTGACCTGCGGCTCTGGCTGCCGCCGTTGGTCCCGGCCCTGATCGGGCTTTTGGTGGGACTGTTTCCCGGCGGATTCGGTACCCTGCTGCTGGCACCGGCGGTGGCCCAGGTGGCTGGTGCCCAGCTGCCGGTTGCGCTGGCCCTCTGGCACGGCTTCGGTCCGGTACTGCTCTTAAGCCTGGCCACCCTGGGATCAGGTATCTGTCTGTTCCTGCTCTGCCGCCGTTGGGGGCTGCTGCAGCGGCTGCCCGGCTGGGATACGGAGCAGCTTTACGATCTGCTGCTGGAGCGGCTGCCCGGTTGTGCCTCATCCGTTACGCTGCGCCTGCAGAGCGGCAACCTGCGCTACTATCTGATGGCCGTGACCGGTGTGGCAGTGGCCCTGATGGCTGCCACCCTGTTCACCAGCAGCACCGGCACACTGCAGCTGCCGATGCCGGATGGCAGCCTGCATGAGTGGCTGACCGCCCTGGTGATCCTGGCCGGTGCCCTGTTTGCCACCATTACCAGTTCTCGTCTGGCTGCCGTGGCAGCCCTGGGGGTGGTGGGGTATGGCGTGGCCCTGATCTACATCATCTTTGGTGCGCCGGACCTGGCCATGACCCAGTTCTGCATCGAGACCCTCTCCATCATCCTGTTTGTGCTGGTGTTGCACAAACTGCCCCATTTTACGCTGCTCTCCACCACCCGTTCCCGTCTGCGTGACCTGACCGTGGCCCTGGGGATCGGCAGCGTGATGACCATGCTGGTCTGGCGGGCTGTTTCGCAGCCCCTGGTTCCTTCTTTAAGTACCTGGTTCATGGAGCAGAGCCTGCCTGCCGGCCATGGCCGCAATGTGGTCAACGTAATCCTGGTGGATTTCCGTGCCCTGGACACCCTGGGGGAGATCACGGTGCTGGCGGTGGCGGCCCTGGGGGTCTACGGCATGCTGAAGCCCCGCTCCGGCAAGGGAGGGACTGACTGATGCATTCCATTATCCTTGCCACGGCCATTCGGCTGCTCTTGCCGCTGATGCTGCTCTTTTCGCTGTTTCTGCTGCTGCGGGGGCATAATGAGCCGGGGGGCGGTTTTGTGGGCGGTCTGGTGGTGGCGGCTGCCTTTGCCCTCTATACCCTGGCCCATGGGGCCCATGAGGGGCGACGGATGCTGCGGATCGATCCGCTCAGGCTGGTGGCGATCGGGCTGCTGATCGCCCTTTGCAGCGGTCTGCTGCCGCTGCTGGCCGGATTGCCGTTTCTGACCGGCCTCTGGAGCAGTCTGCCTGCCCCGGTAATCGGCCATGCCGGTACCCCGCTGCTGTTTGACCTGGGGGTCTACCTGCTGGTGGCAGGCATGGCACTGTTGATCATCTTTACCCTGATGGAGGAATCCTGATGGAGGCGGTACTGGCGGTGGTGATAGGCGGGCTCTACGCCGCAGGCATGTATCTGATGGTGCGGCGCAGCATCGTCAAGATGATCTTCGGCCTGGCGCTGTTGGGCAATGCCGCCAATCTGCTGATCTTTACCGTGGGGCGGCTGGTGCGGGGCAGGCCGCCCCATATACCGGCAGACGGTGTGCTGCCCAGTATTCCTACGGCCGATCCGGTGCCCCAGGCCCTGATCCTGACCGCCATTGTGATCGGGTTCGGGGTGCAGGCCTTTGCCCTGGTGCTGATCAAGCGGGTCTATCAGACCGTGGGCAGTGATGATCAGGATGAGATGGTAACGGAGAATCAGGGGCAAGGGTCAGGGGTCAAGGGTCAGGAGAGTCAAAGGCAAGAGCAAGAGCAGGGGCAAGGGTCAGGGGTCAAGGGGCAGGGGGGAGAGGCATGAAAAACCTTTTGTTTTTTCCTCTGATCATACCGTTGGCGGCGGCGGTGCTGGGGCTTTTGGCCTGGAACCAGCGCAAGTTGCAGCGCTGGATCGGGATCGGGGCCACTGCGCTGCTGACGCTGGTGAGTGGCATTCTGCTGGTGCAGGTGCAGCAGCACGGGATTATCACTGCCCAGGCCGGCAACTGGCCGGCCCCCTTTGGCATCACCCTGGTGGCGGACCTGTTCAGCAGCCTGATGCTGGTGGGCACCGGCATCATGGGTCTGTGCGTGACGGTCTACTCATTGGCAGATACGGATCAGCACCAGGAGTCGGTGGGCTACCATCCGCTGCTGCAGGTGCTGCTTTTGGGGGTCTGCGGCTCGTTTCTGACCGGCGACCTGTTCAATCTGTATGTCTGGTTTGAGGTGATGCTGATCGCCTCCTTTGTGCTGCTGGCCCTGGGGGGGCAGCGGGAGCAGATGGAGGGGGCCATCAAGTATGTGGCCCTCAACCTGATCGCCTCGGCACTGCTGCTGGCCGGTATCGGTCTTTTGTACGGGGTGACCGGCACCCTCAACATGGCCCACCTGGCCCTGCGGATGCAGGAGCTGGATCACACCGGCACGATTCCGGTCATTGCGGCCCTGCTGTTCTGCGCCTTCAGCATCAAGGCAGCGGTCTTTCCGTTCTATTTCTGGCTGCCGGCCTCCTACCACACCCCACCCATCGCAGTGGTGACCATCTTCTCGGCCCTGCTTTCCAAGGTGGGTATCTACGTGTTGATCCGGGTCTTTACCCTGATCTTCCCCCAGGAGGCCCTGGCCGGGCAGCCGCTGATCCTGCTTGCAGCCGGTCTGACCATGCTGTTCGGCGCCCTGGGGGCCGTGGCCCAGCCCGAGCTGCGGCGTCTGCTGGCCTTCTGCGTGATCAGCCAGATCGGCTATCTGCTGATGGGGTTGGGGGTCTTCACCTCCCTGGCCCTGGCCGGCAGCATCTTTTTTATGCTGCATATCATGGCTGCCAAGTCGGCCCTGTTTCTGGTGACCGGTGTGGTGGCCCGCAAGGCCGGCACCAGCTGGCTGCCAGAGCTGGGCGGTCTGTATCAACGTTTTCCGCTGCTGGCGGTGCTGTTTCTGCTGCCGGCCCTGTCAGTGGCAGGCATACCGCCGCTGTCCGGTTTCTGGGGCAAGCTGGCCCTGGTGCAGGCCGGTCTGCAGGCAGAGCAGTACCTGATCGTTGCAGCAGCCCTGGGGGTGAGCGTGCTGACCCTCTACTATCTGGTGCATGCCTGGATCCAGCTGTTCTGGAAGCCCCGGCCGGCCGATGCGGCAGAACTGCGCTCCCTGACACCGCAGCGGCGTCGGCAGCTGCTGGGACCTGCCCTGGGACTGACGCTGGTTTCGGTGCTGCTGGGGCTGCTGCCGGAACCGCTCTTTCGGCTCTGCTCTGCTGCGGCCGAGCAGCTGCTGCAGCCGCAGTCGTATATTGAGGCAGTGCTGGGGGTGATCCGATGACCGCCTTTCTGGCCAATATCCTGCTGGCCCTGGCCTGGATGGCCCTGACCGATTCCTTTGATGCCGGAGGCTTTATCGCCGGGTTCCTGTTCGGCTTTCTGGTGATCTGGATCGGACGGCGCGACCGCCATACCGCCGCTTACCATCGCCGTCTGCTGGCCATTGCCGGGTTTATCCCTTACTTTATCAAGGAGATGGTGGTGGCCAACCTGCGGGTGGCCTACGATGTGCTGACCCCGCAGGACTACATGCAGCCCGGCATTGTGGCGGTGCCGATTGACCTGGAGACCGAGCTGCAGATCACCCTGCTGGCCACCTGTATCACCCTGACCCCCGGCACCCTGTCGCTGCATATCAGCGAAGACCGGCGCACCCTGTATGTGCATGCCATGTACATTGACGATCCTGACGAACTGGTGCGGGAGATCAAGCAGGGGTTTGAGCAGC
>DIUB01000100.1:234-9022 GCA_002422265.1 Geobacter sp. UBA6169 | reverse complement strand
GACAACCGGGCAGTGCTGCCGATGGCCATGATCGTTGAGTGGCTGGCCCATGCCGCCCTGCACGGCAACCCCGGGTTCCGCTTCCACGGCTTCAATGACCTGCGGATCTGCAAAGGGGTAATCATTGACCGCAGCTCCCCCTGCACTCTGCAACTCATGGCTGGCAAGGCCAAGCGCCAGGATGCCTTCTATCAGGTGCCGGTGGAGCTGCTTTCCACCCAGCCGGATGGCCGCAGCCAACTGCACGCCCGGGCCGAGATCGTGCTGGCCAACCGCCTGCCTGAAGGACTGCGTACCATCAAGGAACTGCCCAATGCCCCCTACAGCCAGAGCAGAGCGGTCTACGACCAGCCCTATCTGTTCCACGGCCCGGATCTGCACGGCATTGAGCTGGTCACCTCCTGCTCGGAAAAGGGGATCAGCGCCATGACCAAGGCAGCGCCCGAACCTGCAAGCTGGGTCAAGTCTCCACTCAGAAGCCACTGGCTGACCGATCCACTGGTAATGGATAGCGCCTTCCAGATGATGATCCTCTGGAGCTTTGAACGGTTTGGCGCCGGCTCCCTTCCATCATTTGCAGCCCGCTATCGCCAGTTCCACGAGACCTTCCCCAAAGAAGGGGCCCAGGTCATGATCCGGGTGACCAACGCCCAGAGCCACAGTGCTGTTGCGGATATCGAGTTTGTAGAGCGCACCAGCGGCAAGCTGATTGCCCGGCTGGAAGGATATGAATGCGTGATTGACACCGGCCTGGCCCAGGCATTCAGGCGTAACCAGCTGCCCCAGGCATCGGATGCAGGCGTGGCAGTTGCCTGATGGATGATGTGAAAAACAGCATAGCCATAGTCGGGATCGGCGGACTGTTTCCTGATGCGCCTGAACTGGCTCAGTACTGGAATCTGATCAGAGGGGGGCGCACTGCGGTGCGTGAGGTACCGGCCGGACGCTGGCAGGTGGAACCCCACTTGGTCTATGACCCGGAGGTGGGCAAGCCTGATCATGTCTACTCTACCAAAGGCTGTTTCCTGGCTGAAACCCCCAACCTGCCTGAACTGGACGGGATGGATCCGCTGTTCCACGTACTGGTAACTGCTGCCAGACGTGCCCTGGACGATGCAAAAACCGAAAGCCTTGACCGCTCCCGGATCGGCGTGATCATCGGCAACCTGGCCCTGCCGTCGGAGACCTCCTCAATCCTGGCCCGAAACTGGCTGGGGCGCAGCTTTGAGGAGCAGGTGGTTGGTCAGGCATCTGAATCGATCCCCACGTCACCATTAAACAGATATGTAGCCGGTCTTCCGGCCGGCCTGCTGGCTCAGCAACTGGGCCTTGGCGGAGTGACCAATACCCTGGATGCTGCCTGCGCCTCCTCGCTCTATGCCATCAAGCTGGCCATGGATGAGCTGCTGGCTGGACGATGCGATGCCATGCTGGCCGGTGGTCTGTCCCGGCCTGACCCGCTCTACACCCAGATGGGGTTCTGTCAGTTACGCGCCCTGTCCAAACGGGGAGTATCCGCTCCGTTTGACGCCCAGGGAGATGGCCTTTTAACCGGCGAAGGTGCCGGTATCTTCGTGCTCAAGCGCACCAGTGATGCAGTGGCACATGGTGACCGGATCTATGGCATCATCCGCAGCATCGGGCTTTCCAACGATATCGGCGGCAGTCTGCTGGCCCCCTCCTCCGAAGGACAGTTGCGGGCCATGCGGGCCGCCTATCAGCAGGCTGGCTGGAAGCCGCAGGATGTTGATCTGATCGAATGTCACGCCACCGGCACACCGGTGGGTGATGCGGTTGAGGTGGCCAGTCTGAAGGAACTCTGGAACGGAACCGAGCCCAGGCAGCAGTGCGTGATCGGCTCGGTCAAGTCCAACATCGGTCATCTGCTGACAGCCGCTGGTGCCGCAGCCCTTGCCAAGGTGCTGCTGGCTCTGCAGCATGACACCCTGCCCCCCACAGCCGGTTTCAGCAGGCCGCAGCCAGGTATGCAGCTTGAGCAGAGCCCGTTCCGGGTTCTGACAACGTCAGAGCCGTGGCAGCGCAGAAACCAGCAGACGCCCCGGCGGGCTGCCATCAGCGCCTTCGGCTTTGGCGGCATCAACGCTCACCTGCTGCTGGAGGAATGGCTTGGTTCGACTCCGCTCACCAACCAAAATGTAAACTGCGCCCTGAGCTGCAGGGTGAGCGGAGTCGAACCCAGCGTCGAAGGGCAAACAGCCGTACCGATCTCCATCGTCGGCCTTGATGCCTCCTTTGGCCCCTGGCAGGGGCTGCAGGCTGTGCAGCAGCGGCTCCTTTCCGACCATAACGACCATCAGCCAACTGTCCCCAAACAGTGGTGGTCTGTCCAGGAGCGCAGCTGGTTCAAACAGCAGGGATTGGACAACAGCAGCTACAACGGCTGGTATCTTGGTGAACTGCAGGTCAGCCCCAACCGTTTCCGTATTCCCCCCAAAGAGATGGAGGAGATGCAGCCACAGCAACTGCTGATGCTGCAGACCGCTGCCAATGCCCTGCAGGATGCCGGTCTTGATCAGCATGACAACCTGCGCACCGGCACCTTGATCGGCATAGCCTATGACCTGAACAGTACCGGATTTTCCCTGCGCTGGCCAATGCCGCAACAGGCCAAAGGGTGGGCGGTCAAGCTGGGTAAACAGCTGAGCGAGACAGAACTGGCTGACTGGACCGCCCGACTGCGTGACAGCATTTCCCCTAGCCTGAACGCCAACCGCACCATGGGCAGCCTGGGGAATATAGTTGCCAGCCGGATCGCCCGTGAATTCAGGATCGGCGGCCCCAGCTTCACCATCTCCAGTGAAGACAGCTCCGGTATCCGCGCTCTGGAAACCGCCGTACGGCTATTGCAAAACCTGGAACTTGACCAGGCAGTAGTCGGTGCAGTTGACCTGGCTGGTGACCTGCGGGCAGTGCTGGGACAGCAGCAGGTTCTCCCCGGTTCTACACAGGGCACTGCACTGGTGTTTGACCAGCAGGCAGACGGCATACTGATCGGTGAAGGGGCCTGCGCCCTGGTGCTGAAGCGCCTCTCCGATGCTGAAAAGGACAATAACCGTATCTATGGTGTGATCCGTTCGGTCAGTTCCGGTAACGGGTTATTCGGGGGACATGTACTTGATACGTGTACCCCGAATAACAGGACTGAAGCCTATGTCAGAACCATGGAAACTGCCATGCAAACGGCAGCAGTTCCAGCATCCACCATCAGCATGGTGGGGACTGCAGCAGCCGGTGTCCTGCAGCAGGATCAGGCAGAGGCTGAAGCTTTACAGCACGTATTTGGGGGACATGTACTTGATACGTGTACCCCAAATATATTTGTTTCCAGCGCAGCAGCACGTCTGGGACATACCGGCGCAGCCAGTGGTTTAGCCTCTCTGCTTCAGACCCTGCTCTGCCTGTACCACGAGATCATCCCCACCGGCAGTCCGGCTGCAAACCCGCTGCCTGCCTTTACCAACAGCACTCTGAAGCTGGCCCCCAATTCCCGCTACTGGCTGCGTAACCGGGAGGATGGGCCGCGTCGTGCACTGGTTGCCTCCTGCGGTGTAGATGGTTCCTGCTCCCAGGTGCTGCTGGAAGGCTGGGACGGCCCACAGCCAGCCCAGGCTGAAGCTGAACGTCGTGCACCGCTGGGCGCCTGCACTGAACTGCTGTTCCCGTTGGTGGCCAACTCACAGTCAGAACTCTCGGCAGAGCTGGATCTGCTGCAACAGCGGCTACGGGCGGCAGGCAGCAATCTGGCAGGTCTGGCAGCAGAGTACTGCAGCAGGATCACCAAAGAGACCACCCAACCGTTCGGCATGGCGCTGATTGCTGCAGACAGCGAACAGCTGGAGGCGTTGATCGAACAGGGACGTCAGACACTGCGTCAGGGAGGCATCCCTGCTGACCTGCCGCTCAACCTGCGGGATCGCCTGTTCTATACCAGCTCTCCCCTGGCAGAGTCAGGAGAGGTAGCCTTTGTATTCCCCGGATCCGGCAACCATTACCCGGATATGGCCCGTGAACTGCTGGCCTGCTGGCCGGGCATCCTGCGCCGTCAGGATAGCGAGAACCTGAAGCTCAAGGAACAGTTTCAGCCGGATCTGTTCTGGGCAGATACCCCACTGGATCAACTCAACGACAACCACCGGGCTGTGATCTTTGGTCAGGTGGCCACCGGCTGCGCAGTCAGTGATCTGGTACGCAGCTTTGGCCTGAGCCCTACCGCTTTGATCGGCTACAGCCTGGGAGAGTCTGCTGTACTGTTCTCCAGCCGCACCTGGCATGAACGGGATCTGATGTACCAGCGGATGCAGGACTCTACCCTGTTTACCCATGATCTGGCCGGTGAATGCAGGTCTGCCCGCAGCGCCTGGGGACTGCCGGATGACCAGCAGGTCTCCTGGTCTCTGGGAGTGGTGATGGCACCGGCTGACAAGGTAAGACAGGCCATTAAGGAGATGCAGTCAGGTTTTGACGTGCCCCTTGCCCCTTGCCCCTGGCCCCTGCCTTTCCGTGTCTATCTGCTGATCATCAATACCCCGGATGAGTGCGTGATCGGCGGCGACAGTCAACAGGTGGCCCACCTGGTCAGGCAGTTGAACGCCCATTTCTTCCCGCTGTACGGCGTTACCACGGTACATTGCGAGGCAGCACGGCCGGTCAGCCAGGCCTACCATGACCTGCACCTGTTCGAGACCCATCCCCCTGCTGGCTTGCGTTTCTACAGCGGCGCCCGTGGCGCGCAGTTTGAACCGACCCGTGAGAGCTGTGCCCAGACCATTCTGGAGCAGGCATTGCACGGCATAGACTATCCCGCCACCATTGAGGCTGCCTACCAGGACGGTGTGCGTCTGTTCCTGGAGATGGGGCCGGGCAACTCATGCAGCAGGATGATCTCCCGAATTCTTGAAGGACGCCCCCACCTGGCACGTTCAGCCTGTTTTAACAGTCAGGATCAGGTGCTGAACCTGCTGCGCCTGCTGGGAAGTCTGGTGGCGGAACGGATTCCCCTGGATCTGTCGCCGCTCTGTATGGCCCAGCCTCTGGCTTCCAGCGCAACCAGCAGCAATCATCTGCTGCAACTGCTACTGGGGGGAAAGCGCTTTGTTGTTCCAAAACTTCAGGCGAGTCAGACCAGTCCGACAAACAAGCTGCCTGAGGCAGACCCACTCTCTAACACCGAACTGTTGCAGCAGTTCAGCCAGGCTCAGACTGCCAGCATAGCAGCCCATGAGGCATTCCTCTCGTTCAGCACCCAGTTGACCCAGTCCATGGCCCAGGCATTAAGCCTGCAGGCCGGTCTGCAGCAGGCGTTGGGTGGTTCGGCTCCGCTCACCAACCCAGCGGCTTCACTCACCAAGCCAACTAATACGACACCCACCACCCGTACCCTGAGCGTAGTCGAAGGGTACCCTGAGCCAAGTCGCAATGTTGCCTTCAACCGTGAAATGTGCATGGAGTTTGCAATCGGCAGGGTCAACAGGATGCTGGGGCCGATGTTCAGCGAGGTAGACAGCTTCCCCACCCGGGTCCGACTGCCGGATGAGCCGCTGATGCTGGTTGACCGGATCATAAGAGTGGAGGGTGAGCCCTGTTCCATGACCAATGGCCGGGTGATCACCGAGCATGACATCTTCCCCCATGCCTGGTACCTGGATGGCAACCGGATCCCCACCTGTATTGCGGTGGAGGCTGGTCAGGCCGATCTGTTCCTTTCCGGTTACCTGGGGATTGACTTCATCACCAAAGGACTTGCGGTCTACCGCCTGCTGGATGCGGTGGTCACCTTCCATCGCGGCCTGCCCGGCCCAGGGGAAACCATTAACTACGATATCCGGATCGAGCGGTTCTTCCGCCAGGGGGATACCTGGCTGTTCCGTTTCCACTTTGAGGCAACTGTGGGTGGCGAGCCGCTGCTCTCCATGCGGGACGGCTGCGCCGGTTTCTTTACAGCCCAGGATCTTGAGGCCGGCAAGGGGATTGTCCGTCCGCTGGTTGATCCACGTCCGACAACCGGCGTAAGACCTGCTGACTGGCAGGATCTGGTGCCGCTCAAACGGGAAGGATACACCACAGAACAGCTTGACCGCCTGCGTCAGGGAGATCTAGCCGGCTGCTTTGGCCCTCTGTTCAGCGGCCTGAATCTCAAGCGCCCGCTGACCATTCCCGGTGGCAGGATGCGGCTGGTGCACCGGGTCAGCGAGATCATCCCGAATGGCGGCCGCTATGGTCAGGGAATGATCCGGGCCGAGGCTGACATCCATCCTGACGACTGGTTCATCACCTGCCACTTTGTGGATGACCGGGTCATGCCCGGCACTCTGATGTACGAATGCTGCATGCATACCCTGCGGATTTGGCTTTTGCGGATCGGCTGGGTGGCAGAGGATGGCAAGGCAGCCTGGGAGCCGGTGCCGGGTATTGCCAGCAAGCTCTGCTGCCGCGGGCAGGTGCTGGAGACGACCAAAGTAGTGACCTATGAGGTCACCATCCGTGAGATCGGCTACCGGCCCGAGCCGTACGTGCTGGTGGATGCCCTGATGTATGCCGATGGCAAACCGATTGTTGAGATCAGTAACATGTCCTGCCGCCTCTCCGGCACTAACCGGCAACAGCTTGAACAGCTCTGGCAGGGACGTAGCAATCAGCCGGCCAGCTACATCAAACCTGCTGTGTACACCAAAGAGCAGATTCTTGCCTACAGCAACGGGAAGCCGTCAGAAGGTTTTGGAGAGCCTTACCGGATCTTTGACCATGAGCGCAAGATCGCCCGTCTGCCCGGCCCGCCGTTCCAGTTTATGGATCGGGTCACCAGTGTGACCGGTGAGCCATGGCAGATGAAGGCCGGTGCCGCAGCCGAGGCCCAGTTTGACCTGCAGCCTGACCACTGGTTCTTTGGCGTTGAGCGCCAGCCACGCATGCCGTTCTGCGTCCTGCTGGAGGCAGCCCTGCAGCCCTGCGGCTGGCTGGCAGCCTATGTGGGCTCAGCCCTGACCGCGCCCACAGATATCTCCTTCCGCAACCTGGGGGGCAGCGCTGTCCAGTACCGGCCGATTATGCCTGACAACGGCACCCTGACCTGCGCTGCCAAGCTGACCAAGGTAGCCACCAGCGGCGGCATGATCATCCAGGAGTTTGACTTCAGTGTGACTGATCAGCAGGGGATGATCTACGAAGGTCAGACCATGTTCGGCTTCTTCTCCAAAGAGGCACTGGCCAACCAGATCGGTATCCGTGATGCCCAACCATATCAGCCCACAGCGGATGAAGAGGCTCGCGGACGCAGCCTGGAATATCCCGCGACTGCACCGTTCCCGGACAGCATGCTGCGGATGATCGACCGGATTGACTGCTGTGTTGCTGATGGCGGTCCGAACGGCCTGGGATACCTGCGGGGCACCAAGCAGGTGGATCCTGATGAATGGTTCTTCAAGGCCCATTTCTATGAAGACCCGGTAACCCCCGGCTCCCTGGGACTTGAATCGTTCCTGCAACTGCTCAAGTTTGCAGCTGTTGAGCGCTGGGGCTGGCAGGATGGGCAGATCCTGGCCTGTACTGCCCTGAACAGGAAACATTGCTGGCTCTACCGTGGCCAGGTGGTGCCGACCAACCGGACCGTGACTGTGACCGCCTGGGTCACAGCGGTTGATGATCAGCAACGTCTCTTGACTGCTAGCGGATTCCTGTCCGTGGATGATAAGCTGATTTACCAGATGATTGATTTTACAGTGCAGATGACAGATGAATAGAACGCGGATGACACGGATCTGGCGGATTTGAGCAGATAAATCTCAACCCTAAAAAATGCAAAATGAATTCTGAGCTAAAATGTAGATATTGATCCGCGTGTATCTGCACAATCTGCGTAATCAGCGTTCCATTATCATGGTTTTTATCAAAACAAGGAAAATCTAAATGAAGTTCAATAAAGTCTTTATTGAGGCGCTGGAGTACGAACTGGCGCCGGTGGTTGTTTCAAGCAGTGATCTTGAAGCGCGGCTGCAGCCGCTGTACCGCGAACTGCGGATAGCGCCGGGTCAGTTGCAGGCTCTGACCGGCATCCGCGAGCGGCGCTGGTGGGAGCCGGGCTATCCGCTCTCCCATGGCGCCATCATGGCGGCCCGCAAGGCGCTCCTGAACAGCGGCGTTGCTGCCTCGGATATCGGCGCCCTGCTCTACACCGGGGTCTGCCGCGAGCAGTTTGAACCAGCCACAGCCTGCAGGGTTGCTGACGGCCTGGGTATCAGCGGCGATGTGGCGATCTTTGACCTGTCCAACGCCTGTCTGGGTGTATTGAACGGTATCCTGGATGTGGCCAACCGGATCGAGCTGGGTCAGATCAGGGCAGGTCTGGTGGTCTCCTGCGAATCAGCCCGTGAGATCAATGAGGTGATGATCGCCAGAATGCTGGAAGAGCGTAATATGCAGTTCTTTGCCAACTCCCTGGCCACCCTGACCGGAGGTTCCGGCGCCGTGGCTGTGCTGCTGACCGACGGTTCATTCGGCAAGCGTAACCTGCACCGCCTGCTGGGGGGCACCACCAAGGCTGAACCGCGTCACCACAACCTCTGCCTGTGGGGTGTGGGGCCGGACGGCAAAGGTGGCTACCAGCAGTCCATGGCCACCGACGGGGTCAATGTCATGAACCACGGTGTTGAGCTGGGCAAGCGCACCTGGGAGTCGTTCCTGCCCAATGTGGGTTGGACCCCAGCCATGATCGACCGGGTGATCTGCCACCAGGTCGGTTCTGCCCATCAGAGCATGATCCTTAAAGTGCTGG
>DIUB01000100.1:0-185 GCA_002422265.1 Geobacter sp. UBA6169 | reverse complement strand
ATAAGGTTGCCTTCCTTGGAATCGGCAGTGGGCTTAACTGTATGATGCTGGGGATAGAGTGGTAATTTTATGATGGCACGCGGATGACGCTGATTTTGACGGATCTGCACGGATAAAGATTCCCCCCTCATAGAATAATCCGCTTAATCCGCCTGATCCACAGGCTTGATTCTTGGTTTGTTTTT
>DIUB01000045.1:2283-24338 GCA_002422265.1 Geobacter sp. UBA6169 | reverse complement strand
GGAGCTAACCGACTACCCCCCAAAGAAAATATGGAAAATTTGTTAGCTGGCAGTGCTGGCAGTGTAGTCAAATTGTACAATAAAATGTATTTTCATATAGAGTAGTTAGTTTTCAAAAATAAGGTTGTTAAGGTTTTTAGTATTTTGCATCGAAGCAATTCCCCGCTCGATATGATTTCTGAAGTATTCTGCTATCAATTCTCTTTTTGATGAATCAACTCCATCTTTTTCGGCTCTGAATATTGCAAGTGCAGCCAGCTCTTCCTGAAACGGACCCGCGAAGGTTTTCCACTCAATATCAATGGAACTATCACCTGCCCGCTCAAATTTTGGTGGTGGTGTAGGGTTGGCTAGTGATCGGCAAAAAGCTATCCTACAGATTTCGTTCCAGTGTTCAAGCCCAGTATTCCGCTTGATTTTTATCAATACATCTTTCCCTTTAGCGCTTACGCGCACATGTTCTACAGGTGGTTTCATGACTGAAAGTATCCTTCTCGTATATGGGTATTCTTGGCGTTTTCATTGTGTTCCAGCAGATATGTTCGTGTAATGAATGGCTTCAGTGCATCGTGATATTTTCCGACGATCTCTTCATCAGTGGAAAGAAGCAGAACCTGATGAGATGCAAACGGAAAGTAACGATCAACCAGATGACGACGATGGGATGAATCAAGCCTGCCCAATGGAGTATCAATAATAGTCGGCACAGGTCGTCCTGATGCACGGGCAAGCCCCCACAACAAGGATGTTGCCAGCAGCTGTCGTTCGCCAGCGGAAAGCCGCTCGAATGGTAGAAGCTTATGGTCAGCGCCAGTGAGGGTAGCTTCAAAAGTTACCGGATTAACAGTCAGGCCTGATACCAACTCTTTTTTGCGGAGCAATTTGCGGAAAGATTCCAGCATTAATGATTCCATGTTGGCGGCATGCCGCTTGACAACGGTGATCCGAAACATTTCAAGTGTCTCCCGCACCCTCAACGAATGCTTCAATATCCTCTGTTTGTCATCTTCGGCAAAGCGTACATCAATATCACTTTCTCCCAATTTATCCAGCCTTGAATCAACCACTACACGTTGCCGTTCCAAAGCCTGTTTACGCACACGAACAGCCTCCAACTCTATCATTTTAGATTGGTGAGAATGGCGGGCTACGTCCAGGTCATTCTGAATATCAGCGATTCGCTCTGCTGTTGGCACACGGACCAGTTCACTCTCCAGATGAGTTATATGCTCATCCAGTTGCCCCAGTTTTGCGACAAATTCCTGGGCTTGTTGTTTTGCTGCTGGCAACACTGTAGCGCACAAGTGTGAAAGGTGTGGTGCCAGGCTATCATCTGCATCTAACAAAATTGGTTCATTGGCCAAGCCGGTTCGTGCTGTTCGGTCTTCCTGTAGTATTGTTTCGACAGCTTGTATCGATTGTAGTTCAAAGTTTGCTGCTTTAAGTGCTGTAACAACGCTTTCGTCCCTGCTCTCCAGAACGTCTATCAGTACACGTGCTTTACGAATATCGCTTTCATGGCGAACCAACTGCTCAACATCACCCAGTAGGTGTTCAACCATCAGCAGGGGTAACGGCCCGGCAACAAGCTCGCGGAAACTAGATTCAACCGCTGTTTTTGATTTTCTGGTATCTTCCAGTTCTGATTCAAGCTCTTTACGACGGAGATACAGGTCACCACCCTCAGACCGGAATAATTCTTCTTTGGCCTGTAGTGCCTTGCCAAGGCGTCCGGCTTCATTCACCAAAGTACCTTCTTCCATAGCAGCTTTTTCATACTCGCGGTCTATCTCTTCCAGCTCAAGTCTGGTTTGAGTAAGTTTTTTGGCAGTTTCTGCATCAACACCTTCACCCCTCTTCCGGCGTTCAAACACTTTGAGGTCGGTCTCCAGGCGGTCAACCAGATCAAGCCCCAGCAGTGAGTGTACCGCAGTTCCGATAATTTCGGCCGCATGTCTGCCTTCGGCCAGATCCTTGATCTGCTCTCCATCAAAAAAGAAGAGGTGGGCAATACTGCTAGGCAGGTATGCTTCTATGGTTTCATCCCAGTGGGAGGTAAATATGTCATCTGGCAGACCATCACGAAGAACCCGGACACTCTCCTCAATTCCTTTGTTCCCCTTACGCCAATAGCGCTGCAGTTCAAAATTTCTGGTTTCGCCATCGGTTATGCGGCGGAAACGAAGGGTAATACCGGCCCCTTCTGTGGGGTCACTGGCGCGATGGATGGATTCGCTCAGGTACTCTTTATAGCCAAGCTTGCCTCGATTGGAGATACGGGCCTTGGGACCGTAGAATGCCAGCTGGATTGCGTCAAGCAGGGTTGTTTTGCCGCCACCGTTCATTCCGCCGAACAGGATAATCGGTTTATCCGGTTCAGGTGTCAGGATGGCTTCCTGTCGGCCGCAGTATGCGCCAAAGTTATCAAGCACTATTGAATCGAGGATCATGCCTCTGTTTCCTTTTCGTAGGTTGTTTCTTCTTCCAGTACGGACGGTAAAGCCACAAGGCGGTCTGCTTTCATCTTACTCCGTTCATCCGCCATGTTCCGTGCCCTGCTAAGCGCATCTTCTTTGTTGTCGTAATAATGGCGCCGAAAGGTTTTTTCCAGTTGATCAAAGAGGCCGGACCGACGAGATTGTGTCCGATGTTGACGGGTTATGCTTAATAGCTCCCGTGTTAGCTCATAGTGCAGGCGGTCATCACCACACAGGTCTGTGAGGTCGTTCATTTCCAACTCGCCAAGAACAAGGTTATCGTCCAATGGTTTTCCCGGATACTCTTGGCCGGTGGCTTCCTTGTAAATTCGCGGCAGGGAATCTTCAAGCTCATGCTTGTCAATGACCCAAACCCGCCTGATTTCCTGAAGTTCTTCGAGTGTTATAAGTTCAATATCACGAACTTCTGCAGGTGCGTTGTTTCTGATAAACGTTTGTGCCTCTAAAATTTTCTTAAGCCATTCTTCGCGAGTAGATTGCAGGTATGGACCTGGAATTTCTTTTCCGTTTGACATAAGTTGTACATGTCCTGCCATACGGCGATAATCTCGAATATCGCGGTCTGAGTTTTCAGAATATTGATCATTTGCGTCTTTTCTGAAATCAATCATATTCCGAAGCCCGAGCAGCGGCATCATCCATTCTTTTTCAACATCATTTTGAATCATTGCTGCCATGGATTTGTCAGCTTCAACAAGCGTGCAAACCCAGCATCCAAACCGGGAATCACCACAACTTGGCGTTGATGTGTCTACTACTAAAGGACATTCACCATCAGCAGTAGCTCCTGCATACATACCTAACAGGTCACGATTATTGTACCCCCAGGGATTTTTCACCTGCATCAGAAAGAACCAGACATCATCGTTTGTCCAATCTTCTACGGGGGTATAAACCAATGAACCAGGAAGGCTGGAATTAGGGCTGAGTCTATCTCGTTCACGCCCTTTTTCATGCTTAAGCATATTGGCGGCTCGGCGTGAGCTTTCTGCCTTTCGAGTACCAAGAACAAGAATAGCTTCGCCGCTTGATGAAACAATATTATTGATAAATGTATTAGATGGTGAAATTTTCAGCCTATAGGTACACCAACGGAATTTGTGACGGGGAGATGGATACCCTCTGCCTAAGACACTGACCCAGAAGGACTCCTCAAATTTTGGAGTAAGGCGGTGCGGTACAATCGGGACTTGCTGCTCTTTTGCCGCCTTATCCATTTCTTTAAGGGACTTGGCAACCCAAGCAGCAACAATAGGGTTCTCAACCATAGTATCTGTTGAAATTACATGAATTATCTTTGTGCGCTGTTCAAGGGGGAGTTTGGCAATTGCCAGCCATATAAGTTGAAGCGTTGCGGTTGAATCCTTACCGCCTGAATATCCTATAATCCAGGGAACATCATCGGCAACATAGAGGTTACGGATCTCCTCTTGCAGTTGTTCGATAGTAGGATGAAATCCGAGTTCGTTAAAGGCAGAATGCCGTACTTTAACAGGTTGTACCAATTCTGAAGTTGTTTCAAATGATTGATCTGTATCTGTATTTTGCATGTCTATTGGCTCGTTGGATATTATATTTAGTGTCATGCGCGATTTCAGACCTCGCCTCTTAGGGAGAATGCGTTCTCTACACGTTGCTCCTCATCATCTAAACTCAGCCCTAGCGACTTTTTGATAATATTGGTTGTAAGGGTGATATTTGTGGTGACCTTGGAAACCTTCCCGCCAATCAAAGTTCGTCCCTCCCACAGTTTTGCGTTATGGCGTGACCAGTCGATATCCTGAAGGGCAGAGAGTCTGGATTTCCAATCATCTGGATGTTTCGTGAGCAGTGTATTACCTGCTTTTCCGATGGCCTGAAGAGCAATGCCGTGTGAATGAATGTAGCCTTCACGGACATCACTGGCAGGGATGCGACCTTCGCGGACCTGTGCCCACATGGGAAAATGTTTTGCGACCTCTTCCCAGAAGGTGCGGGCAAGGTTGGCATCTTCCACAATATTGCCGCTGGCAAGGCCATTGACCAGATCGGCACAGGCATTGTAAAACGCTGAAAGAGTAAATAATCGGCGTGATCGCGGAGCAAGGGAGGACTTTTCCATATCAACGATATCGCGGAAGATATCTGATTTCATCACCACCAATTTGGCAAGGCGGGCCTTGTCGTTACGATGATCATAAAGTAGTCCCAGTGAGCGGCTGGGCCTGATGGCATAGCGATTGAGGTCGGCAAACATCTGCTGACAGCGTTCAAGACCGATATCCAGGAAGAATACTACGGCAATGGTTTCATGTCCCAGCTCTGGTCTCTGTTCAAGCGCTTCGATGATTGCAGCACGGCGATGCTGGCCATCGTTGATGATAAAACGGGCATCCATGGGAACACGCAACAGACCGAGTTTGTCCTGCCCAGCTAACGGTTCGAACGATACTTCTGAATCGATCGAAACAGTCAGGGCCGAAAAGACATAGTCGTTCGGATTCTCCCTAATGTAGTCAGCAATTTCAGGAATGCGTGCCTTGTTAAGGGTGCGTTGGGCGCGAAGTTCCGGTGGAAGCTCATCCTCATCAAAAATAGATATTTGACGAAGCATGCGCAGTGACCACATGGCAACGAAATATTCGCGCTTTGCCTGTAGTCCGCGTATAACAGGAAACGTGAGCGTTGGTTGGATGTCCATAGATGATCCTGATCTAAAGATGATTATTATGCAGTTAGAAATCTAGTTTGTGTTTTTTAAATTGCAGTGCTAAGTATGTCAATAGTTAATTTGAAAATAACATACATGGATAATTTTTATGCCAGCAATTTATCTTGATTGTAATGCGACGACACCGCTTGACCCTGAGGTTCGTGAGGTGTTGCTCTATTATTATGGTGATGGTTACGGTAACGAAGGAAGCCGTACTCACGAATTTGGCACCCGTGCCAAGCAGGCTGTACAGAAAGCCCGTGATCAGATTGCTGCGGTTGTTGCTGCTCAGCGAGATGAGATTATCTTTACCAGTGGTGCTACTGAAAGTAACAATCTTGCAATCCTTGGATTGGCTGAAGCTGGTAAGGCACAAGGGAAGCGCCATCTAGTAACAACTACTATTGAGCATAAGGCTGTGTTGGAGCCATTTGCAAAACTAGAACTTGATGGTTTTGAGGTGACACGTTTACCGGTAAGCAGCTGCGGCTATGTGGAGCCTGAACTAGTAATGGCTGCCCTGCGCCCGGATACGTTGTTGTTGTCGATAATGCAGGTGAATAACGAGACTGGCATCAAACAACATATTTCCGAAATTGCTGAAATGCTGGTTGATCACCCAGTATTCTTTCATACAGACGCTGCCCAGGGATTTTGTAAAGATTTAGATACGCTAAAGAATCATCGAATAGACTTGATTAGTGTAAGTGGACATAAAATTCACGCTCCTATGGGAGTTGGTGCTTTGGTTGTACGTCGTAGGGGATACGAGCGGCCACCAATACATGCTTTGGCTTACGGTGGGGGACAAGAACGGGGAATCAGGCCTGGAACACTTCCAGTAGCTTTAATAGCAGCACTTGGAAAGGCTGCAGAAGTTGCTGTTCGTGATAATGTGAAGCAACGTGAGTCTTGTAAGGTTTTCCGTGACAGAGCCTTGGTGGCGTTGATGCCCTTCAATCCTAAATTCACTGGCAATCAATCACGGGTAATGGAACATGTACTTAATATTTCTTTTGGTGAACTAGATTCTGAGGCGCTGATTGTTCAATTGAAGGATTTAATTGCCATATCTAATGGCTCTGCCTGTACTTCAAGTAGTTATACACCGAGCCATGTCCTTAAGGCTATGGGAATGAGCGATGATGAGGCTAACTCCTGCGTACGTATCAGTTGGTGCCATATGACGCCGGAGGTAGATTGGGATGCAGTTGCTGAGCGGATCAAGCGGCTCATTTAAGGAGTTCTTATGCCCCACATGATCCCGGACGACATAGAAAAGTTCACCACCTCTGGCGAAGAAGCCTTTTACCAGTTTCTCTCTATTGTGGCCAAACCTGATGACAGCTTTGTCTGTTGGTACTCACCTGAAATAGAGGAATCAGAGCCGGATTTTGTACTGTTCTGCCATGACGTCGGGTTGGTGGTCTTTGAGGTAAAGGATTGGCAGATTGATCAGATCAGGCAGGTGAGCCCCAAAAAGTTTCTTGTTGACTTTGGCGGCAAGGAAATCTCCTGCACAAACCCCCATGAACAGGCGAAAGGATATGTATACAAAATACTGGAACGATTGGTCAGTGACGGGAAATTGATAACCCGTGACAGTTACGCACAGGGGAAACCGAAGATTCCTGTGTCTCATGGTGTTGTCTTCTCCAACATTGATTCCCATGAATACAAGGAGAGATTCGGCAACGATGGTATCATTCCTCTCTCAAAGATCCTCTTCTGGGATGACCTTGATCAGCACTCAGAACTGAGCGACCCATCCGGCAAACGGTTTCTGGAAGCCCTTAAAGAACGATTTGAACCCAAGTTTCCCTGTCACATCTCATCCCATGAGCTAAACCATTTAAGACAGCTCCTGTATCCCACCATCCGGATAAACACTGTTGACCGTGGCCCACAGGATGAGTTGAAGAATCACGAGGCAAATATCCGCCTGCTGGATCATCATCAGGAGGCCATAGCCCGTAAGTTTGACCGTGGTCACCGGATTATCAGCGGCCCGTCCGGTTCCGGTAAAACTCTGATACTGGTTCATCAGGCACTGTTTCTGAAAAAGTACAATCCGGCAGTCAAACGGATACTGTTTCTCTGCTACAACGTGACCCTGGTAAACTACATCCGCCGTCTATTGTCAAACCGGGGTATCCCCCTTGGACCTGGCGGCGCTGAGGTAATGCACTTTTATGAGCTCTGCGAACGTTTAACCGGCCAAAAGTTTCAGCACGAAAATCAGGATCGGGATTACTACGATATTGTTATTGAGGAAGCGCTGTCACGAGATACCTCCGGGCAAGCACCCTACGACGCCATACTGATTGACGAAGGCCAGGACTTCTCTGACCGGATGCTACAGGTGGTGATGAGCTGTCTGAATCGAAAAACCGACTTCCTTACCATTGCTCTTGATGAAGGGCAGGACATCTACAGTCAAGCCCGTAACTGGAAGGATCTGGGGATCAATGCAAAAAACAGAAGGCGTCAGCTAAACGTGATCTACCGTAACACTCGCGAGATCACCGCCTTTGCCAACAGCTTCCGCTATGGTACAGCACCCCCCGGAAAGAGCGAGACAACAACACCGCAAGGCACACTTTTCCCGGACCCTCGTATATCGAGTGGACCTCACCCGGAAATAAAACGGTATGAACGTTACCAGCAGCTGATTGAATCTGTAGCACACGATATCCGTAAACTGGTTGACAGCGCCAGCTTCCCGCTCTCAGAGATTGCCGTCATCTACACCATGAAGAAACCTGACCCACACCTGCCTGAATCCGTGCCTGCCCTTGTTGCTGATGCCCTGGATCGCCAGGGAATTCTCCACAAATGGCTCTCTGAGGATTACCGGGCCAAGCGTTCTCACGACATCACCGCTAACAGTGTCACCATCAGCACCATCCACAGTGTAAAGGGGCTTGATTTTGCCTGCGTATTTCTGATTGGGCTGGATGCGCTTGAGCCTGATGAGCGTTGGACTGAAAAACAGATTAACTGTCTGGCATACGTGGGGATCACACGGGCACGGTATCAGCTGACAATTCCATACCAAAAAGAAACATCCCTCATTTCAAGGTTGAAAAGCTCTTTGGGTGGCTAAGGTTAATATTATCAGACAAATAAGTATGTCGGCTTCTCCGATACGCTGACTACTAACATCCATTTCAAAGGACATTGTATGACCAAAGCAGATATCGCAGAAAAAGTCCACACCACCACCGGCCTTTCCAAGAAAGATTCCGCTGCCATGATGGAGTCGGTCTTTGCCATTATGAAGGAATCATTGGAGGCGGGGGAAACCATCAAGATTTCCGGCTTCGGCAGTTTTGTGGTCAATCAGAAGAACGCCCGCCGTGGCCGTAACCCACAGACCGGCGAGGCTATTACTATTGAGGCCCGCAAGGTGCTGACCTTCAAGCCGAGTTCTGTGCTGCGTGAAGCGATAAATATCATTGAAGTGTAGTAATGCTTGGATTTCAATTTGTTTTTACCTTGTCTCTGTCTTATGCTATATCCTGATGCATTAAACAGAAACGAAGCCAAGCAGAGCTTTTTAGGGGTACGCTTAGGGGTACATGCTTTTTGCAACTTTATGCGTTTTCAAATATTATAGAGCTTTACAAAACAAATGTGATGGACACCCCCTCCGCCATAACAAAACAAGGACTTACGGCATGTCGCCTAAGTCCTTTTGTTTTTTGTCACCTGCTACCTGGGTTTTGGGCTGCTACGGGCATGTCCTGAAAAGAAGTTCTCCGCGTACTCATGACGCTCACCGTTGGCCTGACACACTCTGACCGTCAGTCTCAGAACAGGCTCATCTGCCCTTTCCCTGCTCCGCTGTCTTTTTCCCTCTTCATTTGGCCTGCTTCCGATTACGGCACCGTCTCCCTGGTAACCACCAGATCAGTACCGCCCTTACCGTCAGGCTTCAGGATCGAGACTACTTTATGGGGAGGTAGCGAAGGATGGCTTGTCAGTGATCTGCCTGACTTTTCGAACAGCTGATTAAGCAGCTCAATCAGATTCTGGTCGGTGATCAGCTCTTCTGCTTTACCTTTCGGAAACAGCCAGTCACCACTGCTTTTTCTCAGCAGCCGCTGTTCAGCAGCACCGCCACGGAGATGATTGAGCTTACTCTGGGCTGACTCCTTGATGATGGCCTCCCGCTCATGTTTGATCTCTGTACCGATCAAGCCCGCAAACTGCTTGTCAAATTCAGCCTGACGCCTGGTTTGGGCCTCTACTGCCTGGGTTGCCAGGAGAGAGAGCTTATCTTGCCGTTGCTGCAGCTGCAGCTGACTTACGGCCAGATATCCCATCCCTCCCAGCAGGGCTACAAGCATCACAATTGCAAGGATCAAGAATGTCTTTGAAAGCGGCCTGACCAGCTTGGTGGACTCCGACCAGGCCACGGTCCGTTCTGTTTCTTCAGACACCTTTTGCAGTTGCACGGTCAAGACGGCAACGGCCCTGGAAAGTTCCGCAACCTTTTCACTCAGATCAAATGAGGTGGATGCGATGTATTCCAGTTTGTTCTGCTGTTCCTGGACAACCGCCAGTACTGTCGGGTCTTGACGGATCTGCCCTCTGAGGTAGGCCATTTCATCTTCTGCACGACGTAGATCGTCTTCGATCTCTGCTCGTGCATTGAAACGCTCGGACAGGGATTGAGCCTCCTCGCCAATTACCGCCAGCGGTAACTCATCGCCGTCCTCTGCATCCTGTTGGACCTGCTGATCCTGCTGAACAGAGTGAAGCTCTCCAGCATCTGCTTCAATGCCGTCTTCAACTGCCCTCAACGGCTCTTGTTCCGAAGGCTGCGCCTCGATGATTGGCTCATCGGTTTCTGCAGTTTTTACAGCCGTTGGTTCGGGTACTATCTGAGACATTTCGTCCTGATCACTCATGAAAAATCCTTATGATGGCGGTAGCTTCACCGGCGGATGGAAAGAAAATTCCAAGTCTCTTAAAACGGCCGGCACCCTGCTGATGTAAGCGGTTTTCCGGAAGACAGCCCGCCGGATTCCGTCAGATACCGCTGCACTGCCTGGCGCAGGGACGTAAAACCGATCTGCTCAAGATCAATACTATCGCGATCCAGCCAGAGCAGTTCTGCCAGATCGTCACCCGCCTGCAGGGGCGGAAAACCGACCAGTTGCACCAGAAAGATCAGATCCAGGGTGTCGTAGGTAATGCCAAGGTAGGGGTAACGGTTGGGAAAGGAATACAGATAACGAGCAGCAGGTATAGTCAGGCCGATCTCTTCCTGCAGCTCCCGCTGCAGGGCCTGTTCTGCCGTTTCTCCCTGATCCACAAAGCCGCCGGGCAGGTCCAGCTTGCCGCGCTGCGGTTCATGCTTGCGTACACCGAACAGCAGCTTGCCCTGACACTCGATAATCACCCCCACGGCAGCGGCTATGTTCAGAAACAGCACAAACCCGCACTCCCGGCAGGTAAACTGCTTGGTTGACGGCCAGTCCAGAGCAGTGCTGCTGCAGTGTGGACAATGGGTGATCATTGCTGTGCCAAGCGCTTGCAAACCTTTCACTTTTCGCAAACAGCAGAGACCTTGCTGCGGAGTGCTTCAATGACCTGATTCGGTGTCCAATCACCAGCGACAGCAACGCCGTTTTCCTGTGCAACGGTAACCATAGCCGGAGAAACAAACGCCGGAACACCACCTTTGTCCACTGCCTGCAACAGCAGAACGGCTGCCGGTGTCAAACCACAATACGTCTGCCTGGTCTGACGTTCATAGGCTTCAACAAACAGACCTGCCCAGTGGCTAAAATGGTCATCATTTCTCTTTGCAGCATCACTCATATTGTCTCACACGTCACCTGAGATAATGGCAGGTATACCCGCCGGGATTCTTGACCAGATAATCCTGATGCTCATCCTCAGCCCGGTAGAACGTGCCTGCCTTGACCACCTCGGTCACAATCGGCTGCTGCCATGCTCCAGAGGCGTTCACGGTCCGTATCACCCGCTCGGCAATCGTCCGCTGGAGATCCCCCTGATAAAAGATGGCTGAACGGTACTGGCTGCCGCGATCGTTGCCCTGCCGGTCCTTGGTGGTGGGGTCATGCATCCTGAAGAACCAGTTCTGCAGCAGCTCTTCGTAACTGAGCCGGCGGGGGTCAAAGATCACCTCTACACTCTCGGCATGGCCGCTTTTGCCATGATGGGTGTCTGCATAGCGCGGGTTTTTCAGGTGCCCGCCGGTGTAGCCCACCTGGGTGCTGATCACCCCTGGAATGGTGCGCAGGATCTGCTGCATCCCCCAGAAACAGCCACCGGCCAGCACGGCAATCTCCTGCTCCGGTGCATCGGTCCTGATACCGGCAGCCTCAAACGACGGCACATAACGGCCATACCCCTCGCTCCAGAGGCTACTGACCGGCACAAAACGCAGGGCAGCCGAGTTGATACAGTAACGCTTGCCGGTCTCACGGGGACCGTCATCAAAGAGGTGCCCCAGGTGTGAATCGGCGTGCTTCGAACGAACCTCGGTACGCAGCATACCGTGGCTGTCATCGGCTTGGTTGACGATATTACCGGTCTCCAGCGGTCTTGAGAAACTGGGCCAGCCGGTACCGGAATCAAACTTGTCCCGGGAGCTGAACAGCGGCTCACCGGAGATCAGATCAACATAAATACCCGGTGCATGATTGTTCCAGTAGGCGTTCTGGAACGGCGGCTCAGTACCGCACTGCCGGGTAATGCGGAACTGTTGCGGAGTCAGGCTCTTCTTCAGCTCGTCATCGCTCGGCCTGGTATAGATCGGCGCTGGTGAATTCATAGGCACCACCTTGTTCGTACTGCTGTCACAGGCTGCCAGACATACGTTCACTACCAGCAGCAGCACCAGCATGGTCATGGTTGTCAGTTTGTGTCGCATGTTCATACCGCAATTCTGAGCTGCTCAGGATTTTTTACCGCCTTGGGGCCAGGCTTCGCAACGGCTGCGCGATCTCCCTGGACAAAGCGGCCAGGGCACGGTTGTAACCGTCAATAATCGCCTCATAGCCTGCTGCAGCCAGCGATTCCGTTATCTTTGCCCGACCGCTCAGCGGCGTCGTCCCGTCTTTGGTGCTACGCAGCTGCCAGAGGGCATCCACAACCACGCTGTTGCCGACAACCTCAAACCGCTGCAGATCCACCAACAGCCGATAATCAGCATTGTGTGCCGCATGTTGCGGCCAGGCCGCCACCTGCTCAGCGCCGGTCAGACGGGAAAGGTTGTCTGCCAACAGGCGTGGAATGGCTGCTTTGAGCGGTTCTGCCCAGCGGTGGGTCTCAAGAATCACCACCGTTGCCCCTTTGTCCGGTACCACCAGTTGCGGTCGATCCACCAGTTCCGGCAGAGTAACCGAGGCCACAGCAAGGGTCGGGGCTGCCGGTCTGATGGCCGTGGCCTCCACAACCAATGGACTCAACGTATAGAAGGTGGTCTGAGGCGATCTGCCGCAGCCGAACAGCCCAACACTCATCAGCACACTGCACAACAGCTGTATTCCGATCCTGCCCATCACTTGTCCTCCTGCTTGCCGCGAATCAGTGCCTCCGGATTCCGCTCCAGGTAATCCCCCAATACCCGCAACGATTGCGCAGCACGGCCCAGCTCCCGCAGGGTGTCACGCAGGTCGGTCTGCAGCGGCGCATCAGTTGCCATGGTCTGCTTGACCTCACGCAGGGCCTTGTCGGCGCTGTCAAGTGTCGTGCGGACATTCTGCAACACTAACTTGGCCTCCGGTACTACGTTGGTATCCAGATTCTGCAGCAGCTTGTCGGCACTCTTCAGGGTCGTATCCAGGGTCTGCACCGTTGTGCGGGCATCACCGGCCAACTGCTCAAGCGGGATCTTTTCAAGCTTGTGGACGATCTTCATCAGTGAATGCTGGAACTGCGCCATCATGCCGACGGTGGTGGGCAGTTCCGGCGGAGTCTTCTGCCAATTGATCCGGGCCGGAGCGGCATCGGGGAAGAAATCCAGCGCCACATACAGCTGACCGGTCAGCAGATTACCGCTGCGCAGCTGGGCACGAATCCCTTGCCTGACCAACTGATCAAGCATGGCACGGCTGTCACCCGGTTTGGGGGTTTTACCGGTGGCCCGGGTCTTGATCCGTTCCGGATAAAAGCGGATATTGACGGCCATGGTCACTTTTTTACTGACCGGATCAAGCTCCCCAGAGATCCTGGTGACCTCCCCCACGGTCAGACCCCGCAGATCAACCGGCGCTCCCACGGTCAGTCCCCGTACCGACTCCTTGAACACCAACAGATAATTCTCGACAATGCTGTCCAGACGGCGCAGGGCGTCGGCCTTGCTTGCAAACAGCATAAAGTGGCGGTTCGGATCAGCCTGGGGCGAATCAATATCATCTTCAGGGCTTTGGAAAGCAATGCCGCCCAGCATGATTGAGACCAGTGACTCGGTATTGACCTTGATGCCGTCGGCGTTCAGCGACAGATCGATACCGCTGGCATGCCAGAACAGGGTCCGGTTGCGAACAAACTTGTCGTAAGGTGAGCGGACAAAGACACGCAGCAGGATGGTCTCACCATCCCCGTCAAGTTCCGTTGACAGTACTTCGCCCACCTGCAGATGGCGGTAAAAGATCGGCGAGCCCACATTCAGTGAACCCACATCATCGGCATGCAGCACAAACTGGCGACCCGGCACATCCATGGTAACGACCGGCTGGGTTTCAAGGCCGGTAAAGGATGTGGCGCTTTCAGTGGAATTGCCCACATCCATACCGATATACGAACCTGCGGTAAGGGTCCCCAGGCCCGTAATACTGCTGCCGCTGATCCGGGGCCGCACCACCCAGAAGCGGGTATCGGTCTTGAGAAAGGCCTCTGCATCGCGCTCTACTTCTGCCGTTACCAGCACGCTGGAGCGGTCTTCTGCGATGGTGACCGAGGTGACCAGGCCGATCTGGACATCCTTGTACTTGATCTTGGTCTTCCCCTCTTCAATCCCTTCGCCACTGGTGAAGCTGATGGTAATGACCGGCCCCTTTTCCAGATAGGCATGTATGGCCAGCGAAAGGCCAACGATCAGCGCCACAATCGGAATCAGCCAGATCAGCTGCGACGAGCGGCGACGGCGACGGTCCACCAGGGCATCGGGGATGTCAGGTGCAGCAGTTTCGGGGGTTACAGTTGCGTCACTCATGTCCGGTTCTCTTTCTGAGCGGATCCCACATCAGACGGGGGTCAAACACCATGGCGGCAAACATGGTCAGCACCACCACCATGCCAAAGGCGATGGAAGCGGTGCCGGCCCTGACCGTGGCCATGGTTTGAATCTGCACCAGGGCAGCCAGGATGGTCAAGACGAAGATATCCAGCATGGACCAACGCCCCACCAGTTCCACAATCCGGTAGAGCTGAATCCTGGTCCTGATCTTCCAGGTGGAGCCGCGCCGCACCGACAACAGCAGCAGAGTCAGCACCAGTAGCTTGAAGAGCGGTACCAGGATGCTGGCCACAAAGACGATCACTGCAATGCCCGGATTACCGCTCTGCCACAGGTGGATCACCCCGCTCATGATGGTATCTTTACGGTAACTGATCAGGGTACCGGTCTCCATCATGGTCATCAGGTTAGCTGGTATATACAGGATATAGGAGGCGATCAGCAATGCCCAGCAACGCTGCAGGCTATCGGGATACCGCAGGTGCAGCCGCGTACCGCAGCGGGGACAGCGGGGCGGGTACTCATCGGCCTGCGGCCTGCTGACCAGACTGCAGACGTGGCATGAACAATACCCCAGACTGGCTGCAGATCTCCCCGGCCATTCCATTTAATCGATCACTCCGTCGCGGTCTTTATCCAGCTGCAGCCAGATATCGCGGGGGTTGAAGGAAGAGGCCAGCGCAGCCAGCAGCAAGGTCAGAATCCCGAAGGACCAGAGTGCCACACCGGGGATGATGCGAAAATCCTGCACCAGCTTGACCAGTGACACCAGCACCCCCAGCATGAACACCTCCACCATCCCCCAGGGTTTGATCGCCTGCAGCAGCCGCATGATCGGGCTGACCCCCACCGGGACCTTGCCCAGATAGAGCGGCAGCAGCAGGTACAGCAGCAGGCCCAGCTCCAGTGCCGGTACCAGGATACTGGTGATGAAGGTAAGGCTGGCAACCAGATGCATCCCCTGGTTCCAGAGATCGTGTACCGCCTGCAGCAGGGTGACAGCATTGCCGCTCCCCTGCAGGTTGATACCGATGATCGGAAAGGTATTGGCTATGCCGTAGAACAGGGCAGCAGCCAGGGCAAGGGCCAGGCTGCGGTTGATGCTGTCAGGCCGGTTACGGTAGAGGGTGGCACCGCAACAGCAGCAGCAGGCTGCCCCGTTGGGAGGCAGCTCGATCTCCCGCAACAGCAGATCGCATTGGGGGCAGGCGATGAGAGGTCGTTGCTGAACGTTCATATCGGGAAACTATAAACAAGGACGGTGGAAAGTCAACAGGATGACGGTTTTTTATGGCAGGAGCCGTGCAGGTGGTGCTATAGTGCCGCCGTTTTTAACCTCTGGAGGTTTTTTCATGAACAATCGTTTTCTTGATGCCTGCTGGGGCAGGCCCACTGATCGAACTCCTGTCTGGCTGATGCGTCAAGCCGGTCGGTATCTGCCCGAGTATATGGCAGTCCGTTCCCGCTGCAGTTTTCTTGAGCTGTGCAAGACCCCGGAGCTGGCGGCCGAGGTGACCATCCAGCCGGTGGATATCCTGGGGGTGGATGCCGCCATCCTGTTCTCCGACATCCTGACCCCGGTGGAACCGATGGGGCTCAAGCTGGACTTTGTACCGGGGCCGGTCTTTGACAACCCGGTCCGCACCATGGCCGATGTGGAGAAACTGCGGATTCCTGATCCCGAATCCGATGTACCGTATGTATTGCAGGCGATCAGGATCCTGCGCAAGGAACTGGCCGGCAGGGTGCCGCTGATCGGCTTCGGCGGTGCGCCGTTTACCCTGGCCTGCTACATGGTGGAAGGCAAGGGCTCCAAAGACTGGGCCACCATCAAGCGGATGATGTATGCCGCCCCGGACACCTACCATGCCCTGATGGAAAAGGTGACCATGATGGATATGGAGTACCTGAACGCCCAGATCAAGGCCGGGGCCCAGGCAATCCAGATCTTTGACACCTGGGGAGGTATCCTTTCCCCCACCGATTACGAGAAGTATGCGCTGCCCTACACCACCAAGCTGATCAATGGTCTGAACCGTACCCAGACTCCGATCATCCATTTTGTGAAAGGGGCCGCCACCATGCTGCAGACCGTGCAGCAGGCCGGCGCCGATGTGATGGGATTGGACTGGCACGTCAACCTGGGGACTGCCCGCGACACCCTGGGACCGCAGACTGCGGTCCAGGGCAATCTGGACCCCACCGTGCTGTATGCCCCCAAAGGGGTCATTGAACAGGAAGTGCAGCGGATACTGGATGAAAACGCCGGACGTCCCGGCCATATCTTCAACCTGGGCCACGGCATCCTGCCTACGGTCTCGCCGGAACATGCCATCCATATGGTTGAGTGCGTCCACCGTCTTTCACAGAGGTAACCCATGTCGATCACCATGAAGAACGTTGTTGTGTTTGTCACTGACTTAAACCGGGCCAAGGCCTTCTACGCTGATCAGCTGGGGCTGCCCCTGGCCGGTGAGAGCCAGATGATGATGGAGTTTTTCCCCGGCGCCAAGACCACCCTGGGGGTGGCCCTGGCGCTGCAGGATGATGCCAAGGCCCTGGTGGGACGTCATACCGGCATTACCCTGCATGTCAAAGGACTGGTCAAGGTCTGCGAACGGCTGCAGACCGCCGGTGCCCGCTTTATTGAACCGCTGGAGGAATCACCCTGGGGCAAGATGGCGGTGGTGGCCGATCCGGACGGGAACCAGTTTGCCCTGGTGGAGATGTAGAAAACCGTCATGGATAGAACGCGGATTGAGCGGATAGTCGCGGATAAAACTTCTCAACCCCCTGTTTTAAAACACACAAACTTTTTTACGGTTTAAAAATCCGCGCAGATCAGCCAGATCAGCGTCATCCGCGTGCCATTGCTCTTGGAGCTTTTATGTTGATGCCTGTCAATACAGCCCTGCTGGATCAACTGACCGAAAAGGCCAAGGCCTCGCCGCGTCTGCGGATGAACCACAACTTTCATCCCTCCAGTGAATCTGTCTGTCACCGGCTGTTGAACGCCATGGAGCCCGGCTCCTATATCCGGCCCCACCGGCACCTGGACAGCGAAAAGGATGAAACCTTTGTGCTGGTACGGGGGCGGCTGGGGGTGATCTGTTTTGATCAGCAGGGCGCAGTGACCGAGACGGCACTGCTGACAGCCGGTACTGATCAGGCTATCCTCACCATCCCCCACGGCATCTTCCATACCGCCGTCAGCCTGGCACCCGGCAGCATCTTCTTTGAGGCCAAGGCCGGCCCCTATCTGCCGTTTTCCGAGGCAGAGAAGGCACCTTGGGCTCCTGATGACCAAACCCCTGAGGCAGCGGCCTATCTGCAGCAACTATGCGCCCTGTTCTGATTCTGATCCTGTTCTGCCTGCTGCTGCCGCTCTCTTCCCACGCGGCAGCCCCGATGCGCCCCTACAGCGGTATCGGGGTACTGACCCTCGCAACCGCTGGCATCACGGAACCGATCCCGCTCTATCACGATCCCGGCATCTCCCGCTGCTGCAGATTTCCACTGGCAGATCTGGGTCGGCTCAACGTCTGGCTGTTCGGCAACGACCAGCCCCCTCACCTGCTGGTAACGGCACGCAAGGGTGACTGGCTGGAAGTGGAATATGACGATGCCGGGCGAACCGCCTGGCTGAAGTCTGAACGGCGCTGGAGCTACACCCCCTGGGAGCAGTTCCTGAAGGGCAGGATGGTACAGTTTCTCCGCAACAGCCCCAAAAAGCAGATGCAGGTACTGCCCCGTCCCGGCACTGCCGAAGGGACGCCACTGACGTCAAACAAGCCGATGAAGGTGATCCTGGCCCAGGGGGATTGGGCATACGTACTACTGGACCAGAACAGCGCCGGCTGGATCAGGTGGCGTGACAGTGACGGTCGGCTGTTGATTGGTTTTGATGGAGCTGCGCCGAAATAATACGTTGACGCATCTCTGATTACCATGCTATGTGTCCCGACCATGAAACAGATGATTATCAGCATTGCAGCACGAGCTATCACCGCCGCGGCGCCCTGCGCCGTGGAGTATGCTGCTGCCCGCTGATCCGTTTCGCCAGACCGTTACTGAACAGCCGCAGGCCGCAGCCTGCGGCTGTTTTTATTTTCAGCACCTATTACTGACCAAAGGAGACAACATCTGATGCGCGTACCACTGGTGCCGGCCGGAACCGGCGAACTGACTTACGAAATCCGCAACATCGTCAACGTGGCGGAGAAACTGCAGAAATGCGGCGTCACCATCAACTGGGAAAACATCGGCGACCCGATCGTCAAGGGGGAACAGATCCCGGCCTGGATGAAACAGATTGTGGCCGATGCGGCGATGGATAATGAGACCTGGGGCTACTGCCATACCCGGGGCATACTCAAAACCCGCGAGTTTATCTGCGCAACCACCAACCGGCGCGGCGGCGCACAGATCACTCCGGAAGACATCATCTTCTTCAACGGCCTAGGTGATGCCATTGCCAAGATCTACGGCTGCCTGGATCCTGCAGCCCGGGTGCTGATGCCCTCCCCTTCCTACACCACCCACACCCTGGGTGAAGTAGGCCATGCCGGCGCTCCATCACTGCACTTCACCCTGGACCCCGCCGACGGCTGGAAGCCGGACCTGGCCGAGATGCGCCGCCAGATCGAAAACAACCCCGGCATCTGCGCCATCATGATCATCAACCCAGACAACCCCACCGGCATGGTCTACAGCAAGGAACTGCTACAGCAGATCGTGGCCCTGGCCAAGGAGTTCGGCCTGTTCATCATCTCGGACGAAGTCTACATCAACATCGTTTACAACGGCCAGTCCACCGTACCGATCAGCGACGTGATCGGCGATGTTCCCGGTATCTCGCTGAAAGGGATTTCCAAAGAGTTCCCCTGGCCCGGCTCACGCTGCGGCTGGATCGAGGTCTACAACGGACAGGATGATGAGCAGTTCCGCAAGTACATCAACCTGATCCTGACTGCCAAGATGAATGAGGTCTGCTCCACCACCCTGCCCCAGACCGTGATCCCGGCCATTGTCCAGCACCCCGAATACCAGAAGTACCTGGCAGAGCGGATCTCTCTGTACGAGAAGTCCAGCAACATTACCTACAGCTATCTGAAAGAGGTTCCGGAACTGCTGGTCAACCGGACCAACGGCGCCTTTTACATGGCGGTTGCCTTCAAGGACGGTGCACTGAACAGCAGCCAGTCACTGCCGATTGACAATCTGGAAGTGCGCGAGCTGGTGGAATCGCTGGTGAACCAGCCCGGCGTTTCAGCGGACAAGCGGTTTGTCTACTACATCCTGGCTGCCACCGGCATCTGCACCGTGCCACTCTCCTCCTTTGCCACCCCCCTGCAGGGGTTCCGGGTGACCCTGCTGGAGCGCGATCCGGCCGAGACCGACCGGATCTACAAGACCCTGGCAGAGAAGATCAGGCAATACCTGGCCTCCTGATACTGCAAAGGCCCCGGAAATCCGGGGCCTTTTTTGTTACCAGATATACTCTTTGGCAACCGGACGCTTGTCTTTGCCATGCAGGATATGCAGCACCCGCAGTTTTTTCAGCGTGACCGGCGAGAGGCTCCCCAGCGGGATGTAGAGGATACTGCGGCCAATCCGTGCGGCAATCTGACGGAAAATGCTGCGCGGGGGCCGTGCCGCCACGTACACGATCTGACGTTCCCTGGAATAATCCAGCGCCGCCAGCAACAGGACCTCCGCCTTGGTGCGGGCAAACTGATAGTCCGGATCAGACCAGACATCAGCCAGTCTGCGCGGCGGGTAGGAGAGCATGAAGCCGCCGTATTCGCAACGGCAAATACCGGGACCGACGATATTTTCCTCCGGCCGGGTGGCATACAAGGCCATGTCTGATTCCTGGTTATGCTCACCCAGCCAGGTGGTGCAGTAGGGAAACTGTTGGTTCCGGCGATCCTCGTCAAAGATCATCACCACCACCCCCACCTCACCCGTGCCCCGCCGGGTTTCCCGCACATAGACCCGACCGTCGTGGGCATTGCGCAGGGTCTCCCGCAGATCAATGCCATCCAGTAGCGATGAGGAAAACGGCTCCACCCGCGCCTGTTCCTCGGCCTTCAGCAAGGTCCCTTTTTTCTTCAGAAAGTCACCGTACTGCTCGATGGCCACATCTTCAGGGGGATACGAACAGATCGAAGGACCGTCAAACCCCTCCAACCATTCTCCTTCCCGCTGTTCCTTGCGCCGCTTGAGAAACTGAAGCTGCGACAACCCCTTGCGGCGCTGCTCGCGGGGGCGAAAACGCAGACTACGCACCCGGCCCCAGTACTCTTCCGGGCTGATGCTGACCGTCTGCAGCTCTGCCGCTTCTTGCTGCCAAGGGTAGCGGGTGGCCAGCCGCAGCAGGCTGTGGGCAAAGTTGTCATCCAGACAGGCCCTTGCTGCAGTCAGCAGCTGGTACAGATCCGGCAACAGCTGGTTGCTGATCAGGGCATAGTTGCGACTGAAGCGGAAAAAAGCCCGTTTCTGCCAGTGGTGTACTGCCTCACCGGTCTCCTGACGATAGTGGTGGGCCGCCTCCATGAACAGCCGCAGGTAGATGCGCTGACGGTCGGGAAACTCCCCTTCCGGTCCGCAGTGGTGGGCTGAGCGGATGATGGCGTTATCCAGCAGCTGCTCTTCAGCCAGCCCCTGCTTCCCCCCCTGCAGCAGTTCAAACAGGTGAAACCGCTTCCGCAGGGTGGTACTGCCGTCCTGGGGTTCATCCGGCAGTGGAGTACGACGATGTTCATAGATCGCTGAGGCAAACGGAAACTCCCCAAGAATCTCACGGCAGGAATCAGGATGCAGGTTGAAGAGGCTGGTTCGTTCACGACGCGGTCTGGCCAGCGGCACGGCCTGGGGTAGGAGAAACTGGCGTTTGACCCGTTCCAGGTGATACATGCCGCAGATAAAGAGGATTCGTTGGTGCTGTCCGGCCAGCTGCTGCAGGTGCCAGGCCATGGCCTGCTCGCGGATCAGGTCGGCCCGGCCCGGTTCCGGCATCCCCGGCTGCTCAACATAGGCCTGGTAATAGGCCCCAAGCCCGATCCGCTGGATAGCATAGATATCAGGTAACGACTCATGAAAGCGGGGATAATCATCAACATCGGCATCGATCAGGGCAAGCCGCCGTCCCTGCTCCATGGCCAGGCGCGCCCCTTCCACCAACGGATCTGCCGGTTCGATCAAGAGCCAGCTGACCTGCTCGCCGCCTTCCTTTTGCGATGCAATCGAGCGCAGGGCAGAAACCTGGGGCAGGCGTGCCACCCCTTTCATAAACGGTTCGCGCAGGGTATCCGGCAGCTCCAGGGCTATACAATCAGGCTTGAGGGCGGCAACCGCTTGTCGCACCAGCCAGGCGCATTCCAGCCGGTTGTGCAGGATCGGCAGGCCATGGACCGGACCAAAGGTATCAAGGAAGAGCCGTTTCGGCATACGGTCAGGTCAAGTAGCTGAGTGCTTCCTCACCCAGCACCCGCTCAATGGCAAGCGGGATCAGCTGTTGGGGATTGTTGCCGTTGTCATGGGCCATCTTGAGGGCATAACGGGCAATATTGATCCCGTCACGGGCCGAGTACAGCTCATCAGCAGCATGGGCGCGCTGCAGAAACCTGACCACATACTGCAG
>DIUB01000045.1:0-2213 GCA_002422265.1 Geobacter sp. UBA6169 | reverse complement strand
CGCAGCCCGGTGACGATCGACTCCACATAGCGCCGGTCGTCAAGCAGAGGCGCCAGAGAGGCCCAGGCCTTCTCGCTCATCCGGTTGCCCTCATCCAGGATCAGCACCCCGCCCTGCAGCATGGCCGAGACCAGCGATGAAGAAGCATAGCAGATACTGCCCCCCGGTCCGATCACCGGCGTAATGATCAGGTCTTCCGGTCGGGTATCCATGGTGGCCTGAAACAGGTAAACCGGCTGTCCCAGCCGCTGGGCCGCCGCATAGGCCAGGGTGGTCTTGCCAACCCCCGGCTTACCCACCAGACGAGGGTTAAAGGGGATATCCCGCTCATCAATCACCAGCCAGGCCGCCAAAAGCTGCCGCAGCAGCTCCTCCTGCCCTACCCAGCGAAGCGGCAGCTCAACCGGTCCGGCCAGCGAAAAGGTGATACCATCCTGCGTTATCTGTTGCATCAGTGCTTACTCCCCAATGATCTTGACCAGCACCCGCTTGCGGCGCTTGCCGTCGAATTCACCGTAAAAGATCTGCTCCCAGGGCCCCAGATCCAGTTTCCTATCGGTAACGGCCACCACCACCTCCCGTCCCATGATCTGACGCTTCAGGTGGGCATCACCGTTATCTTCATACCCGTTATGGCGATAACGGCTGTGCGGTTTCTCCGGCGCCAGCTGCTCCAGCCATGCTTCAAAATCCTGGTGCAGCCCCGACTCGTCATCATTGATAAAAACGCTGGCCGTAATGTGCATGGCATTGCAGAGCAAGAGCCCCTCGCGGATACCACTTTCCTGCAGACAGGCAGCCACCTGTGGAGTGATATTG
Organism: Geobacter sp. UBA6169; assembly: GCA_002422265.1. GTDB lineage: Bacteria > Desulfobacterota > Desulfuromonadia > Geobacterales > Pseudopelobacteraceae > Trichlorobacter. The sequence goes on along the minus strand of DIUB01000045.1, from coordinate 1,394 downwards.
ATAAACGCCCGGCGGGCCGGAGTTTCAAACCAGAGTTCCTTGCGATAGCTTCTCACCGGTTACCCCATTTTTTCCTGTACGCTGCGAATCTTGTCTTCCATGGTCTGGTTCCGGTCAGTCCGGCTACCCAGCTTGATAGTAGTGGTAATACGGGGCGCACCCATCCCGTGTACCACCTCATGACAGCGCTTGACAGCAGCAAAGACCGCATCCCATTCGCCTTCAATATTGGTGCCGTAGGCATGCAACGCCGTCTTGAGACCGGCCTCAGCCAAGACCTTTTCGCAGGCAGCAACGTACGATGATACCGACACCCCGACACCCATCGGCACCAGACAGAGATCAACCATTACATTCATGGACACTCACCTCACAATAGAAAGTATGGCCTGTTTCTATATCAGCGCCTGTTTTGCCGCAACTGCTTTCTCTCTGCAACTGCGGCAAAACAGCCTCAGACCGATTGAGTTACGGCAGTAATCAACGTATTATAGCCACTATTCTGATCCCTGATGAGGCTCCCATGATCACCAGACATGCCTTTCTCAACGGCGCACTCTGCACCTATGATGATATCGGATCCGGTCCGACTGTACTCCTGATACACGGTTTTCCGCTCAACCGCGCCCTGTGGCGTCCGCAACAGGCTGATCTTGTTGCTGCAGGGTATCGTGTGATTGCGCCTGACCTGCGAGGATTTGGTGAGAGTGACGAAACTGACGGCTCCTGCAGCATCGATCTGTTTGCCGATGATATGGTGGCATTACTTGAACATCTTGATGTTGATCAGGCCGTGGTGGTTGGCATGTCCATGGGTGGTTACCTGTTATTTAACCTGCTGGAACGCTACCCGCAACGTCTGACGGCCGCCGTTTTCATGGTGACGCGCTCGGTTGCCGACGATGAAGTAACTCGTCAGCAACGACTTCAGCTGGCTGAGAACTGTCGTAAATATGGACCGCAAACAGTTGCTGATCGCTTGCATCCGGTTCTGTTTGCGCCCGGCACGCTGGAAACCAGGCCAAAGCTGGGTGAGGAAGTGTATAGCTGGATGGTAACCACCGGCAGTCGGGGTCTGGTGGCCGGGCTACTGGCTATGCGTGATCGTCGGGATTCCACGCCACGGCTCAACCGCATTACCTTACCGACACTGGTAATTGGCGCCGCAGAGGACCAGGTCTGTCCGCTTGAACATGCACGGATGATTGCTAACGGAATTTCAGGAAGCAGATTTGTCGTTGTTGAGGACGCAGGACATCTGGCTAACCTTGAGCAGCCAAATCAGATAAACCACCACCTACTGGATTTTTTACGGCAGGTTCAACCGACACTGCTCAACGACGGCAGCATCGGCTGCACTTGCTAAACTGTCATGATATCAATAGTGCCAACCG